>JBHPMS010000045.1:0-5143 GCA_042563095.1 Candidatus Margulisiibacteriota bacterium | reverse complement strand
GTTTAAGGTCAACAAAGGCAACATCATATTTTCCCTTTTCAAATTCTTTTAGTGCAGATGACGAGCTGTCGGTGCTTGAGTCATTTAAAATGATCTTAAGTTTAAAAGATTATGAAGTAGAAACTTTTGAAGATGGGAACGAGGTACTTAAGGATTTTAAGCCTGGCAAATACGATGTTGGTTTTGTAGATATCTATATGCCAAAATTGAATGGGTTGGAGCTTTTAAAAATCTTGAAGGAAAAGGACCCGAAGATCGAAGTGGCAGTTGTTACTGCTTATGCAGATGAACAATCCCATGCCACAGCAATTAATTTAAATGCCTTAGAATACCTGCGCAAACCATTTTTGATGGAAGAAATCTATGAATTGGTAGAGCGTGGATTAAATAAAAGAGCCCAAAAATAACCTAATCAGATCTTCCAATTTCAATCATCCGGTCGATCGCCACCTTTGCTTTGGTGGCAATATTATCTGGAATAGTGATTCGCTCTTTGTTATCTTCCAGGCTCCAAAGGATCTTTTCTAAATTGATCTTTTTCATGTTTGGGCAAATGGCAAGGCCTGACACGGGATAAAACTTTTTACCGGGATTTGCTTTCTGTAAGCGGTAGGCCATCCCAATCTCTGTTGCCACAATCATCTCTCTGGAATTTGTTTTTTTTGCAAATTTTTCCATCCCTCCGGTTGATAAAACCCGGTCAGACAGGGCAATTGTTTCTGCCCGACATTCCGGGTGAACCAGGCCGATTGCTTTAGGATGGTCTTGTTTGGACTGCTTTATATGTTCCGGCAGGATTTTAGCGTGGGTGGGACAGTAGCCGTTCCATAAAATGAACTTTTTATCCTTTACTTTTGATTGAGTATAAGCGCCCAGATATTTATCTGGAACAAATATTATCTCATCTGTATCATTTATTGAATTACAAACCTTAATCGAGTTTGCCGAAGTACAGCAAATATCTGATTCTGCTTTAATATCTGCACCACTATTTACGTAACAGACAATCCTGGCGTTTTGATGTTTGGATTTTAGGTTTTGAAGTTCCGGCACGGATATCATATCTGCCATTGGGCAACCGGCGTTTATATCTGGTATCAAGACAGTTTTTTGAGGGGAGAGGAGTGCCGCGGTTTCTGCCATAAAGCGGACTCCGCAAAAAACGATTAGATCGGCTCTGGTCCGGGATGCTTGAATTGACAGGCCGAGTGAGTCCCCAACGTAATCGGCAAGGTCCTGTACTTCTGGAATTTGATAATTGTGAGCCAGGATTACAGCATTTTTATCTCTTCTTAATTTTTTTATCTTTTCTATTACATTTTTCATCTGATAATCCCACCACCTATCATTTCATCTCCAAAATAAAAAACTACAGATTGACCGGGAGTTATAGCTCTTTGCTTTTCATTAAAGGTAACCTTTGCCTTTCCATTTATAACTTCCAAAAAAGCTGGTTCTTCTCTGCTATTATATCTAATTTTAGCTTGGACTTCTAATTTGCCAGCAGGGTGATGATTGGTTGTAAAAGATAAATTGTCAGCAGTCAGGCATTTTTGCATCAAATCGGAATCATCACCTATAGTAACAGTATTATTTTTAACATCAATATTTGTTACAAATTTTCTTACTTTATGTGCTCCAATCCCTTTTTTCTGGCCGATTGTGTAATGGATGATTCCATTATGCTCACCAACAATATTTCCATCTTTATCTAGTAGCTTGCCCGGTTTTGCTGCTTGCAAAAGTTTTTCGCTTATAAATCTTCCATAATTATCATCCTCTACAAAACAAAGCTCCTGGCTCTCTTTTTTCTCTGCAGTCGGCAAACCGTGCTGCTTGGCCAATTTTCTCACTTCCTCTTTTGTATACTCACCAAGCGGGAAAAGTGTTTTTGATAGAGTTGTTTGACTCAGCATGTAGAGCACATAGGATTGGTCTTTCTTACAATCGATTCCTTTGAAAATCCTGCCAGACTTGATCCTAGCATAGTGTCCAGTGGCGATATGAGTGCAGCCCAGCTGTTCCGCTTTCTTTAACAACAGATCAAATTTCAAAAATTGATTACAGCGGATGCATGGATTCGGAGTGCGACCATTTTTGTATTCGTTGATAAAGTCTTTGATTACCAGATCCTGAAATTCCTTTCTTAGATTTAAGGTGTGGTGGGGGATATCTAAAATTGAACAGACTTTTTTTGCATCTTCAATACTATTTTTCCGCCCAAAGATCTGCATGGTTATCCCGACAACTTGGTGACCTTGTTCTTTTAATAGTGCAGCGGAGACCGAGGAGTCTACTCCACCCGACATGGCACAGAGGACCTTCGTTTTAGTGCTCATGCTCCTCTTTGCGAGGTTTAAATCCGGGGAGGCCGGTTCCGGTAGTTTTTATTAGATAATCATCGATTGCAGATTTCAGTGCATCTTCTGCTAAAACTGAGCAGTGTCTTTTAATTGGTGGAAGACCGTCAAGGGCGTCGATGACGGTATCGTTAGTGATTTTTAAGGCTTCATCAATAGTTTTTCCTTTAACTAATTCAGTTACCATTGAAGAGGTTGCAATTGCGGCACCACAGCCAAAAGTTTTAAATTTAACATCGGTGATTTTTTTGCCTTTAACTTTGATATACATTTCCATGATATCTCCACAGGTGGGATTTCCAATTTTTCCGATACCATCCGGATTCTCAATCTCACCGACATTGCGTGGGTTTTTGAAGTGGTCCATTACTTTTTCTGAATACCCTGCTGCCATTATTATTTCCTCCCTGAGAGCGGTGACATTTTTCTTAGGTTTTTTACAATATCAGGAAAAATATTGATGACGTGGTCAAGCTCTTCCGGTTTTGTTAATCTTCCAAGGCTAAACCGAATTGATCCATGCGCATCTTCTGGTGAGACTCCAATTGCTGTCAACACGTGTGACGGCTCAAGTGTTCCCGAGCTGCAGGCTGATCCGGTTGAAACAGCAATGCCTTCAAGATCAAGCTTAAGGAGCATTGCTTCTCCCTCTACATATTTTATCGTAAAATCAGCGTTCTTAGGCAGTCGTTTTTCTGGATGTCCGTTAAGTTGAATATCTGGTATTTTATTAAATAATCCTTTTATAAGTTTATTGCGCATAATTGTATGGTCGGTGGTCCAGTTAAAAAGCTCTTTTTGAGCAATTTCGCATGCTTTGCCTAATCCAACGATTCCCGCAACATTTTCAGTTGATGCTCGTCGGTTCTTTTCTTGTTCTCCACCAAAAAGGTATTTATGCATCTTGGTACCACTCCGAATGAAGAGAAAACCAACCCCTTTTGGCCCATAAAATTTATGTCCTGATGCAGAAAGAAGATCAACCCAAAGATTGTTGACACTAATGTCAATTTCTCCAACCGTTTGAACTGCATCACTGTGCAGATAAATCCCTTTTTTCCCGGTAAACTGGCCGATCTCTCTGATCGGTTGGATCGATCCTATCTCATTGTTGGCATGCATGATTGAAACCAGAGCGGTTTTATCGGTAGTTGCTTTGATTACATCTTCAGGATTTATGATCCCATCTTTATCGACATCAAGATAAGTGACTTCGAAACCATTTTTTTCCAGGTAGCGGCACGGTTCAAGAATGGCATGGTGCTCAATTTTACTGGTGATAATATGGTTTCTTTTCTCTTTATTTGCAGAGAGTGTTCCAAAGAGGGCAAAGTTGTTTGATTCAGTTCCGCCAGAGGTAAAAACGATCTCTTTCGGCCGGGCTTTAATGAGATCTGCTACTTTTGCTCTTGCTTCTTCTACTGCCTTGCGCGCTTCTTGCCCAAAACTGTGCAGTGATGAAGGATTACCAAACTTTTCGGTCAGATACGGCTGCATTGCTTCAACCACTTCTGGATGGGGTGGAGTAGTTGCAGCGTAGTCAAGGTAAATTCTTTGCATAAGATAATTATACTATAGTACTTCGTTCATTGCACCGGTGCGGTAGCCAAATAGGTCGAGAGTAACGTAGGAGTAACCCAAACTTTCAAGTCTCTTAACTATTTTATTTCTAAGTTTCAAAGCTTTCGAAAAATTCTTTTCTTCAATCTCAATCCTGGCAATATTTCCGTGATGGCGGACGCGGAATTGACGAAAACCGAGTTGTTTGAGAAATATTTCAGCCTCTCCAACCTGCTTAAGTTTTGGAATAGTGATCTCGCTTCCGTACGGAAAACGGGAAGAGAGGCAGGCGAAAGAGGGTTTGTTCCAGGTTGGGAGTTTCAATCTCTTAGATTCCTTTCTGATATCTGCTTTGGTAAAACCAGCTTCTTGCAACGGGCTTTTTACTTTTAGCTTTTTCATTGCACGACTTCCTGGACGATAATCAGATAGATCATCATAGTTTGATCCGTCCAGTACATTGTTAATCCCCATCTTTTTTGCCAGCTCAGTCAGTTTCGTAAATAATTCGCTCTTACAATAAAAACAACGGTCTTTAGGATTTTTGATGAAGTTTTTATTTTTTATTTCATAGGTTTTGATTAGCTTATAATTAATTCTGTTTTTCTGGCAGAAGGAGAGGGCCTCTTCGATTTCAGACTGCGGAAATGTTTCTGATCTGGCAATCACAGCTAACACGTTCTTGGCGCCCAAAACGTTTTGAGAGATCTTTAGAAGATAAGTGCTATCTACCCCTCCAGAAAATGCGATTAATACCTTTTTGTAGGATTTAAGCTTCTTCGATAAACTTTCGCGCTTCATCAGCGGCAATTGCTCCATCCGCGGCAGCGGTTACGATTTGACGTAAGCCTTTTTCCCTGACATCCCCGGCCACATAAACCCCGCGTTTGGAAGTGGTTAAACGCCCGGTGGTTACGATAAACCCATTTTCATCCAGGTTGATTGTCCCTTTTAAAAAGGCTGTTTGCGGGACGCTCCCAACATAGATAAAGACTCCGTCGCATTTTATCGAGGTCCCTTTTTTAGAAGCAGTGTTTTCAACTACTACTTCTTTGACCCGATCTTTCCCTTTGATTTCAGTAATAGTAGAATTCCATTGCATAATAATTTTTGGGTTTTTAGCAGCCTGATCAGCGTAAACTTTATCGGCGCGCAGTTGGTCACGGCGGTGGACAATCGTGACCTTTTTAGCATAGCGTGTCAGAAAAAGTGCTTCTTCTACC
>JBHPMS010000043.1:0-5370 GCA_042563095.1 Candidatus Margulisiibacteriota bacterium | reverse complement strand
ATGGTCATTTTTTGCAACAGCAATCTCCTTACTTTTATCAATAACTTTCAGCACTTCCTCGTCGCACCCTACCTCTAATAACTTAGCCACCTTCGGCAAATCCAATTTTTTAAACGTCCAGACTTTTCTCCTTCTCCCTTTCGCATATCTTCTAGTAAATACAACTCCATATTTATCATTAATCACTTCTGTTGCTTCTTCTGGATCTCCTATTAGCTCCTTTAGCTTATTAATTATTTTATGTGTTTCCCCATGGATCCTTAGAAATGCTTTATCACTCTGTGCAATAGCAATCTCTTTACTTTTATCAATAACTTTCAATATTTCCTCGTCATACCCTATTTCTAATAACTTAGCCACCTTCGGCAAATCCAATTTTTTAAATGCCCACACTTTATTATTTCTGCCGCTTCTTCTCATTATAAATACTACGCCATATTTATTATTAATCACTTCTGTTGCTTCTTTTGGATCTCCTATTAGCTCCTTTAGCTTAATGACTATTTTCTCTGTATGTCCATGAATTCTTCCAAATTCTGCATCTCTACGCGCAACAGCAATCTCTTCTGGCTGAACAGTAAGTAGTTTATTATTTGAAATAACAGCAGGTCGGCTAATCACCTTATTAATTACATATCTTTTAATAAAATTAATATGTACTGCCATCTATTTCACCAATTCCAACTCATATTCATACTCTTTATCTGTTTCATCTCTATTTCGATTTTCTTTTTGTCTGAGGAGTTCTTGTAAGTGTAAGTGTTCTACGCCAATAAAATCACCATTTTTTCTTGCCCCCTCATGTTTAAGTTTTCTACCTAACAACTTGGCTACTGCTGGCAGATTCTCTTTCTTAAATGCCCAGACTTTTCGCACCCCCTTCCTTCTTCTAGTAAATATAATCCCGCACTTATAATTTATTACCTCAGCTACTTTTTCCGGATCTCCTATTAATTGCTTTATTTGCTTAACCAATTCTCCTTCCCTACCACGAATTCTTTGAAAGTTCTTATCATTTGGTGATATTGCCACTTCATCTGGCTTTATTACTTCCAATATTTCTGAATCACAACTGCGACCCAGCAACCTGGCTACAGCAAATAAGTCTGTCTCCTTAAAAGTCCACACCTTGTTCATACCGCTTATTCTTTTTGTAAATATAATCCCACGTTCATCACGAGTATCTTCCGACACTCCATCTGGATCACCTAAGATATTTTTTAGTTTCTGAACTAATTTGCTCGTGCTGCCATGAATTCTTTTAAGATTATTGTCATAATTAGATATTATTACTTCTCCCACATTTACTTTTTCAAGTTTAATTATGCTATATTTCAACCTCAGCAACTCAGCTACTGCTGACAAATCCTCATGCTTAAAAGCCCATACTTTACGCGATCCTTTTCTTCTTCTTGAAAATATTATCCCGTATTCACTGTTTATTACTTCAGGCACTTTTTCCGGATCCCCTATAAGATCTTTTATTTTATTGACCACCTCAGATGTTGTCCCATGAATCCTTTGAAATTCAATATCAGTGTTGGTAACAGCTATTTCTTCTGAATTGATATTCTCTAATATTTCTAAATCATATTTCTTTTCTAAAAGCCTTGCTACTGCTGGCAGATATTCTTCCTCAACAGTCCAGACTTTACCAGGCCCCCTTCTTTTTTTTGTAAAAAGTATTCCGTGCCTATCATTAATTACTTCAGATACCTGTTCTGGATCTCCCAATAATTCCTTCATTTGACAAACCAATTTTTCGGATTTACCATGAATCCTCTGAAAGTTTTTATCGTTTGCCGATATAGCTACATCTTCCGGCTTAACTCTTTCTAATATCCCCATATCATAGTTGCGGTTTAATAAATTAGCCACTGCAACGAAATCATTCTCTTTATAAGTCCACCCCACATTGTTTCTTCCTCTTTTTCTTTTTGTAAATAATATCCCGTGTTCAATATTAATATTTCCCGACACCTCTTCTGGATTTCCAATAAGTTTTTTTAGTTGTTTCACAACTTCTATTGTCCTACCATGAATTCTTTGGAAGTTTTTATCAGTATTTACAACTACAATCTCACCTGCTTGGACAGGTAGTAGATTATTCTTTGTCCCTGTAGCAACTCGGCCGATTCCTGATGGCCGTCGCATTGGAGCATGAAATATATTGTTTCTAACGGATACCATTAGGCCTCTCCTTTTTTTTCCGTTTTTTTGACCAGACCACAGCCAACTCTTCTATGGAATATCCGGACTGTTCTGGGAATGCGGATTGAACCTGTTGCGTGATCCTAGGCTTGTCATTGATTATTTTTTGTATCACCTTTAGAACTCTATACCGATTAGATTGAGTTGTGTCATCAGTAGTTAAGCATAATTTCTTGTATCCATTCGGAATGCATATATTGTCTATAATATTTTTTATGACAGCAGTAGTGAATTCTTCGGCATCAATAATGGCAAGAAGGCTCTCTTTTGGCTCTATTCCCGGAAGTACCATGGCCTTTTCTCCGTTAATATCGAGTGTTAAAGTATGTATTGAGCCCATGATTTTACCATTTACCACCACACGCAATGGTGTAAAGGCGGGATTCAGGAGCTCTTCCGGTGATTCGGAAGTGCAATTTTCACCCATATAACCATAAAAGTAATCGAGCTCAGTTTTTGCTGGAATTAGATCAATTGTCACAGTTTCTGATCTGCTCACTTTTTTGAACCGACGGATTACCTTGTCGAGCCTTGGGACATCAACCAGCCCGTCAATTCTTGCTCTGCTTTTTTTATCCGCATCCGGCTTAATCTCCTTAAACACTTCTATCAAACGGGAAGGGACAGTAGCGTCGCTTATTCTTATAGTATTTTTAACTTCTATTAGTTGTTTGATTTTTTCTTTTATGTTTGGATCTGTAAGATATGATTTTAACAAAAGAAGTTTAAGCAGTTTTTGAGTGTGTTTTCCGCTCGGTTTTCGACCAGGCCTATCAGTTGGAGGAAACGCTTCTATTGCAGCCTCAACATCCTTTATTTTATCCTGATTATTTACTGCTTCTTCTATCCAGGATATTCTTTCTTTAAGAAACAGAACTTCTTTTTCCGTCATCTTCCCCTTCTTTTGTGATTTTGCTAATTTAAAATTTAATGCTTGTATAAAGTTGGGATCCGGAATATTTTTGGATTTTAATTCCTTAATAGTATACCTATACGTTTCTTCACGTAAAGAAGACGAGTTAACCAGAGAAAATCCAATAGCCTCCTTAACTTCGGGAGAAAGTTCAAGCGTATGAAAAGACTGGCCCTTTATTTTTGCCGAGCTGTAACAATTATATGCATCAGCTAATTTTTGGCGACCTTCTTTATTTCTTTTTATAAATTCACTGAACAATTCCGGAATCAAAAGGGATGTTTTCATCGTCATAAAATATTTGGCAGACTCATCCCATAATTGTTTTGCGTTTTCTGGTTTTATTAACTTGAAAAATCCCAGATTATTCGGCAGGTTTGAATCCGAATTTTTCCAAAAGCGGATAAATTTTGCTCCATGTTCATTGTATAAATCGAATACACTAACATTATTACTCGTAAATATTTTAATTATTTGAAGCAACTCCGTTGGATCTACTCCGACATCTATAAGATCCTTGATGAGTTTTTTGGCTAAGGCTCTTTCTTCCGGCGCATTAGAAAAGTGTTTCAACAACCAAATAAAACATCCGGCATAATTAAAAGGATCACCAACTTTTTTGCCGTATTCCAATAAAATCCCCTTCACTTCTTTTAACTCTTCTAAATTTTGGCATTCTTTTAATAGTTTCGGAATAGTGGAATCCTCTGGATACAATATGGGCTCACTATAAAGCTCCCTATATCCATAGATAAGACTTTTTACTTCCCTTAATTCTTCTAAACTATTACAGCTCTGTAATAAGTTTTCAGGAATACCTCTTTCAACCTCTTCCATCAACTCATATTGCACCAGATATTCAAAATTGAGCTCTTTCACGATCTTATCCCATTCATTGAGCTCTTGAATACTTGAGCACTTTTTCAATAATAAAGGCATTGATTTCTTTACATATTTAGAGAGATTGCCATATGACTCCATATGTTCTGAGATAAGATTTTTTACTTTCTTATCCCATTTATACAAATCGTCCAGTTTGTGAAATTTTTTCATCAGCACGGGAAATACTTTATCTGCATAATAAAAGGGATCCCCTATTTTCTCGCTGTAATCTGATATGAGTTTTTTAGCCACTCCAAACTCTTGTAAAGTTTTGCAAGATTTTAATAGCTCTGGCAGACAAGAGTATACTTGTTTAAATTTGTTTTTCACATCTATAATAAATAGTTTTACTTCTTTATCCCATTCCTGCAGATTCTTCAGATCTAGAGAGTTTTTTATTAACACTGGTAGAACATGTTCAATATATCTTGAAGGGTCACCAATTTCCCCGCTACAATCTGAAACAATATTCTTTACGGCCTCATTCCATTCCCGTAAATTATGCAAATCTCGAGATCGCATTAATAGCTCTGGGAGAACATATTTAGCATACTTTGAATGATCGCCTATTTTTTCGCTGTAATCTGATAAAAGATTTTTTACTTCTCTTAATTTTTGCAAGTTATTGCAAGATTTTAGTAATGTGGAAAGACCAGAGTCGATATGTCCACCATATCCTTTTTGTTTGAAATATATTGATATAAGTTCTTTTGCTTCTTTATCCCATAGCTTCAGCGCCTTTAAATCAACACATTGCTCTAAAAGTACTTGCACAATATAAGCATAATCAGATGGATTACCATATTCCTTATTATAATTTGACATAATTTCCCTAATAATTCTAAGTTGTTGTATCATTTCTTCTGGATCTGTTGATCTATTTATGCTTATTGAATAATAAGTAGGAAAAAAGGAGCATTTACCTATCGGATTTGTGGTAATTTTACTGTTTTTAGCATCATAAATCCCATCTCTTTTATACAGCAGTTCTTGACCATCCTCCGTTTTCTGATACAGCTCATACATATCTCTGGTCAGACCAGGAACATAGCGATCTCCGATTATTTTATGAACAGTATTTGAAAAAAGATCAACTGCCCGATTTATACGAGGGCTTGCTAATGTATATTTTAATATTCTTCTTCCTACTTTTCCCATAAATAATGCCATATTTCACCTATTTTACCAGCTCCAACTCATATTCATACTCTTTGTCCATTTCATCGTTTTTTCGCTTTTCTTTTTTATTAATAAGCTCTTGCAAGTGAAGACGTTCGATGTTTAGCACATTTAAAGAATCATCCTCTTTCACCCCAATCCCTAATTCTTTAAACAACTCTATTACCGTTGCATGCTTCACATCC
>JBHPMS010000044.1:0-5307 GCA_042563095.1 Candidatus Margulisiibacteriota bacterium | reverse complement strand
CCCAGCATCATTAATTTTAACCCTCTGCAGGGCGGTCTTTGTTTGGTAAATAAGAACCAAATCGCCAGGAGTTATATCTTTACCTACCTCTTGATCTCTATCTTTTAGCCATATAGAGGTATAGTCATTATATTTTTCGTCCTCTGGCCAATGCTTTGTAAGCCAATAATTCATAAATAATATTTTATCATACTTATCTCTTAAATTCTGTTTTAAGGAACGATAAGTCAGGGACAGGGGGAGTTCGTTGGGTTTCTAATAATACTCCGCCTCGCATTGCCAGATTTTGGGGGACAGGGTTTTAGAAAGGGGATTGGGTGTCAACTAACCTTTTCTAGATACCTGTAGTTCTATTGCCTATTGATACATTCAACCATTACAGCGATTCATAGTCAGCGCAATTTTTATTGCATGCTATCTTTAGTTCTTCCGCCATTTTGGTATCATATTTGGGATCATCAGATCCGCGCAACTCATTTATTTTCAATTTATAATTCATTTTATTGCATTCACCGTGTTTTTTGCAACTTAAGAATACACTGTTGATTTCTTCCATAATTTTTAGCCTTCCTTGTTGCTTAACAACTCATCAATGCAGTTTACAATTTCTATTATATCAAACGGCTTATCCATACATTTATAGACTCCAAGCTTCAATGCCTCATCTTTTATTTTTTCGACCTGGTTCCCGAATCCGGTCATCATAACTACCGGAACATCTTTATCTGTCTCCCTTATTTTCTTATAAATCTCCAGCCCGTTCATCTCCGGTAAAACCACATCCAGGAAGATAATATCAAACTTATCCTTCTTAATAAGTTTGAGTGCCTCTGCAACATTATTTGATGTTATTACATCGTGTTTTTTTACCTTTAGAGTATGGTAAAAAAGATCACACATCACCTGCTGATCGTCAATTACTAATATTTTAGCCAATTCTTTCTCCTATAACTACTAAAGAAATATTATATCATGCTTGGTAACTCATAACAGTTATATGTAATATTGTTGCTTTTTAATTTCATCCCCCCATTTTCAAAAACAACAGCTATTTAAACCGAGTGCCATCGAGATTTTATATTATTAAAAAAACAACAGGAACATCGGGGCTTGTACCGAGCGAATTTATTCCGAGCGAAGTCGAGGAGTTAGCAAAAGTGTTAGCAGATTATATTAGCTGTTGAATCCATATTTGTTATCGTGATAATTGATTTTTTCTCTTGCAGAGTTTATGCAATGAGATTTCGCTGAATCATTTTTACCTTGTGATAATAAGTTGCACATATCAGCAATTATTAATTTATTTTCGTATATTGAAATGTCTTTATTTTGTTTATCGGGGAACAGTTCGTTTTTTACCTTACAATAAAGTGGTTCAACTTCATTCTTAAAACCAATTTCTAAGGAATGAAGACAACTCCTCCCAAAAGGTTCAATATCTACATACCATTTCGGATTCATTATTTATCCCTCCTTATCCCTTTTCTTTATAATTAGATTATACTCTTTGAGTCTTCATAGTCAATCAGTGCCTCAAGCTCTTTTATCAAAACAATGAGACCTAATGTTGATAACTTGGCTATTTCAGCTTCTATGTTCTGGAAATCAGACATTCAATCACCTCCTAAACTGTTACTAGCAATTTTCATGCTCGCTTATTGGGTGGAAATGACGCTCAAAAGACAGTTGGGGGTGACAAGATTCCGGTCAGGTGTCAGGTTTTCGGTCAGTTGAGCTCTAAATTTTTATTTTAGCGAATTATTCCCATATGGTAAACCATAAACACCTTAAGGTCTGCTCTTAAATTCTGTTTTAAGGAACGATCATTCGGGGATAGGCAGTTTGTTGGGTTTCTAATAATACTCCGCCTTGCATTGCCAGATTTTGGGCAATAGGTTTCTAGAGAGGGTCAGTGATTCAATATTCCGTTCTTACTATAGCTTCAACTACAAGTATTTATCTGCATACAACAATGGAGGCTTTAGGGAAGGCAATAGATAGACATCCACTAGGTTAAAACGATTTATTAGTGGTTATTATTTACCGATTATGGCACCCAGCTTGAATATTGCATGCTTGGTTTTTTGATACTTTTATTAAAGAATGGAATAAAGTCTTTCATTGTTATTGCAAAATGTTTACAACCCACCTCGACATCGCCACCATTCAAAGGAAATAATTTTGCACTGACGGTCTTTAGCAAATTTAGACAAGGGTGGGATTCCTCCTTCTTTTCACAGGCTTTAAGAACATCAACCATCAGTCCGCAAAAGAAGTCTGATATTTGAAGATAAGTATTGTATTTATCGTTTGAAAATAGTAAATTATCATGGAATATCTTTTTTTTGCTGCTCCCTAGTGCTTCTTTGTAAAGTTGATGAATTTCATAATCTGTAAATTGTGAAGGTGGCCTGTCAAGAATTACATAGTTTAATTCATCTCTACTCTTATAAAATGCGAGAGGATAAATCAAATCCTGTAATAACCAAGAAAACGCTTGCTTAAAAAATGCAAAAGAAACATACCCAGACTTAAGACTCCTGAAGTCCTGATGTAGCGTTGATACAAAATAGACATTTATATCCGATATTACGTCAGCAATTTCCTTACGATATGGATAAATCCAACTCTTGCCATATTTATGTCTTAATATGACTTTTTGTTCTTTTTCTACTTTATCATTATCCCCTAGGGAGTATTTTATCCTACTGTCTTCCGAAAGACCAATCTTTCTTTTTAAGGTGTATATAGATGACTGAATAGAAGAAAAATCATCTTCCTTTATGGCAACGCATCCCATACAGAAGTAAGAAGGTTCTTTAATAGATTCGTCAACAAAGAAGAACATTTCAGTGAATTATAGCAAAAAATGCTAGTATTTAATACTTCCTATTTCTCTGACAATTTTATTGTTAATCCACTTCATGATTTCGGACTTCAAAAATCTGTATTCTCGACCACACTTAAACCTTGGTATTTGCTTAGAATATAAATAATAGTTGATGGTCTTTAATTCCACTTTTAAGAAATCCGCTAATTCTTGTTTATTTAAAACGATGTCTTCCATTATCTTCCGGATTGACCTCATTTAGCTTAAGGGGATCGATATAAAACAAACAAATTGAAGCAGAAGTATTCCTTATAATAATTTTGGGGGTTGTGTTTTTGCTTCTCATCTGTCGCATGTTCCCCCATGTATCCTTTTTACTACTGCTATCTATCAATTATTCAAACAGTTTTCCATAAAACTATCTAAGAAGCCATCATTCACGCCCGTTATTCTTCTTCTTTGACAAAGAGAATATAATTCCTCTACTCCTGAATAGGGGAAAAACTTTGTTTTCAATGGGTGAAACTGTTCTTTGTTCGCCTCTCTAATTACCTTATCTCTAATCTCATCGGGGGCTACCACAACCCATCGTGTAGCCTCAAACGCTGGGAGCGTGTCTTGAAGATTTTTCATCCTAGACAAACCTGATACAACTCCCGTTGAATGTTCTATCTCGAATACAGCTGGCATAAACCTGCTATTCCTAAACCAAATACAGTCAATTAGTGTTGCTGCTCTGACAGCTTCACTAAACGGCATCATTATTTTTTCTTGGCTTAAAGAAGAGATAACTCCTTTCATTTCACCAATCTTTCCCCCCTTATATATTATCGATTTATCATTTTGTGCTATCCACACCCTCGAGCCTAACTGCATCCCTATCATAATTAAAGCTATTTGAATTTGAGCATGTCTTCTTTTAATCTCAATATCAATTTCCAAACTTTCCGTTATTGTTGGTAATGTTATGGATTCGTAAATTGCATCGGTAGAGGGCACTTCCGAAATAACCATATCAGTTTTTATTTCTTTTATTATTCCGAGCTGATGCGGGTTGTTGGGCAGCCACATTAAATGCTTATGTCCAGTTTTTATCTCGGTTGATGAATTTAATATCTCTATTCTACCCGGATAACAGAAGTAATATTCGGGAGTATTTGCTAACAGTGCCTCTAATACCGACCTTGTGTTATAACTAGCTCCAACGATTCTATCAATGTTTATTGGGTGCCCTGGACTTATTGCATTAGCAACTCTCCAGAGCATTTGAGCTGATATCGTGCTTTCATCGCCGTCATCAATCCCCTCTCCGCTAGAAGGATTATACCTTTTTATTTTTATAGGTCCTTCAGGATAAACAACATCGACAATAGATATTTTCTCTCGGTTTCTAGGGTTAACATAATTATATGCCACATCTCTGGGCAATAATCCAATTGCGTGAACTAAATCTGATGCCGTAGTTCTCATTTTTTTACTCCTAAATAAGTTTTTATCATACGGGCTATGTTTTTCCCCACTAAAAAGGGAACCCCATTACCAGTAACTTTAAACATATCTGTCAAAGTCATACTTTCAGGCAGTTCATATTCTTTGGGCAGAGATTGAATAGCTAATGCCTCCGAAACAGTTAGCCTCCTTGCTTTATAAGGATGGAGATGTACTTCATTATTTCCATAGCAAGCCGTAGGAGAATATCTCCATCTATGCAACCTCTTGAAACATTTTTTACTGTCATCTCCTTCTTCAATTAATAAAAACTTTTTTAGCCCCGCCCTTGGCTTAAAACAATGAATTGAGTTTGCATGACTTGACACTTTATTCTTTTTAAACCACGCCTCAACAGTTAATTCCTCTGGTATTTGAGCTGGTTTAGACAGGATAGAATTCTCCTTAAACGGATTTCTGTCAGGCCACGGATAAACAAATGCTTTTCTATTAGGGAACATTGAATATCTATCCCAATCGAATTTCTTACTGCTGATTGTATTGGAGCCTTTATCTAAAGGATTAATTTCATTAGCAAGATTTTTTAGTGCTCCGAACATTATTATTCGATCTCTATCCTGGGGTGCTCCATATTCGGTTGCATTTATCAGCCGATCTGTAAGAGAATAGCCAGCCCTGATTAATTTTTGCTTTAATGCTTCATAATAGCTTCTATGTTGTTTTGTTCGCCATAATCCTTTCACATTTTCAAACAGGAAAAAATCTGGTTTTTGAGAAATTATTAGTTCTATATATGAAAGAGAGAGCTTCCCGTTTTCTCCGTCCTTCCCTCTGTTCTTACCACCAATGGAAAAATCTGGACAAGGAGGTCCACCAATAAAACCAACATATTCACCTTGGCGTCTTTTTTTTCTAATAATGGCTTTCAGCTCTTTTGAATTCTGCGGTTGAAATAGATCCACTATGCTCCCTTTGTAATATCCATATTCAGGGGGAGGGATATTAAGCTTTGTTCTAGAATGCACATA
>JBHPMS010000042.1:0-5488 GCA_042563095.1 Candidatus Margulisiibacteriota bacterium | reverse complement strand
AATCCAGTTATATCAATTGCAAAAGAGAGTGAGGTCATTAAGCAATGCAAAAGGAAATCAAATAGGCAAAACTGTAATCGCATTAAAAAATCAATATGCTGTGTTAATAAAACAGGTAAGTCAAAATGCAGCAGGCCTGCTTAAAGGGGAAACAACCGGACACGATCTTTCAGCACAATTTAATAATGCCCGAGCATTGGAGGGCAAGTTATTTGAAGAGGGGATAAAAAATAAAGCCAGGAGTTATTTGAAATTGGTCCAAAGTATTAGAGGAGGAGTAAAGAGAGGTTGCATAACAAATAATGAGTGGAACAAATCGATAAAGTTAGTCAAAGAACTGAGTAGCAAGAACAATCTAAATCCGGCTGAAGAGAAACAATTAGGGAAAGGAATACTAACTTTGCGCCGCCTGATAGTGCTGCAACGAGCCGAAAATTTGTTAGGGGGAGTATCAAAAGCAGAAAAGAGTCAATTTAAAGCATTGGCTCAATTACAAGATTTTCGGGATTCTTACCTTGGGGATTCAGATGCATTTTCAGTAAAGTATTCAAGTCCAAAAAGCATTGATCGTTTAGAACGGCAGCTCATGCCGTTAGCAACCGCTGCTAATTTTGTATCAAAATTTAGAAATGGCAAGTTTTTTAATCTGGTCTACCCGCAATTAGGATTTAAAAAACAAATTAACCAGGCCTTAGCTCCTTTACACTTGGCCCCTTCTTAGCTGGCTCCTTGACTACTGGATTATCTGCAAAGCCGAAATCTTCCTCAATTGGTTGTTTCTGCTTCCATCAGCAAGTCGTTGGAATATATTACCAGGGATTTGGAGTCTCATCAGAAAAGAGATGCTAACTATAATAAGAATAGATTTCAAATCAACAATGACACTATCATCGCGATGCCCAAATTGATGCGGCCCGGGCACTTACAGCAACTTAAACAGACCAATCCAAAAGGATACGATAAGTATATACTCAAACTTAAGCAGCAGGCGTTTAATATGATTTACCAGACCAAATCGATTGCTGGTTTAAAGAGTGCGTTAGGAGCTATTAGATATCTAATCAGAAATGGAGTTCACTTTAGCCAATCAGAACAGACAAAACTTTTTAAAGGAATAAGAAATGAATCAAAAATAAGAATCGATGATTTTAATATCAAACAAATAGTAGATCAGGCAGCAGCAATGACAGCAGGGATTGGATTGACAATTGTAGCGGCTGGAGCTGGTGGATTTGCGGTGGCACGGGGATTGGCATTATTCACCAGAGGAGTAAGGTGGTATCAGAGGATTAAACGGGTAAAGCAGCTGTTTGAATTTTCAAAGGCTGGGCAGTTTATTGTTGGAACAGCTATCAATGCCCCGGTATTCCATTTTACCCACGAAGCGTTAAACGAGGTTACAGGGATGAATCCCCACGGTAGTCAGGAGAGGGGCTGGCATGAACATGTAGTGGGGGCAACCTTTACTTTCGGCATGTTCTTATCAACCGGAGCAGTAATGAGGGCATTCCCCAGATTTGCCCGGGCGTTTATGCGCCTGCGTGCACAACAACCGACAACATTAAGCAAGGCTTTATCAAAGGCTGGAGAATTTATTACAGAAATTGGAGCATTCACAGGTTATGGCTTTGGACAGCAGGCGGTTGAACTCGGTTTCCGAGGACAACAACTGCAGTTAACTGGCAAAGATATTTATAAGGCATTGGTAGAAAATGCTGCCTTTGTCATTGGATTAAAGGGCGGATCGAGGTTAGCTAATGATGTGTTCAACCCGGCCTTTAGAGCAATCTGTAAAAAGCTCTCTCCAAAGATTGAGAGTAGGATCAAAGCCTATGAAGCAGATAGAGACGCCATGCTGGAGGAGCTGGCAGGAATGGAAGGAAAAGAGGTTGGTCCAATGGAACATTACATCGGATTAACCCGCCAGATAAAAGTTTTAAAAAAGGAATTAAAAATAGCAAAAGATTTGGAGCAGATGGGAATAGTTAATTCAAGCAATACTCAAACTATAACCGAGGCAATAAGACAATTAAACAATCGTAAATCAGAGTTAAAGAAAGTACTGGAGAAAGGTGTAAGACAAACTATAGCCAAGGGATTGAGAGCCATACATAATGCAGGAAAAAAAGTTATAGATGGAATTATAAGCAACTTTGGAACCCCAGCCTCGGAAGCGGGCTTTATTGATGTACCAGTAGTCAAGGAGCCAGCTAAGAAGGGGCCAAGTGTAAAGGATTTAAAAACTGATATTACTAGACAAGAACAGAATCAAACCAGTTATATTAATAAACTTAAAAGTTACAATGAACGTCTTAAAGCTTTTGACGAAGCATCTGCCAAACAAAGACGTGGTGAGGAATTAATTAATAGTGAGAAACTATTACTAAATGATCAAAATCTTAATAGCCTATCTAAGGAAAGGGCTGATTATGTTGCTCAAAATTATCAACACCATGAAGTAGCAACTGCAAATAATAAAGAAAATCCAACTTATAAACATTTAGAAGCTCATTTAAAGGGGAATGAATTTGGTTCAACGTTCACAATATCAAAAGCTTTTGCTTCAGAGGGTGAAATTATAAATTTTGCTGAGAGTTATTTAACCAAGGCTTACAAAGGAGAAATAAAACCTGGAACTACCATAAAGTTCACCATGAAAAATGGCCAAAAAGGTAGGATTAAATTCTTATCTTCAAATGAAAAAACCGATGGCGTTGATGTTGAATCAAGTAAACCAGGAAGTAGAATTGTTCTAAGAGTTGAATTTGATGTGGTCATAGGTAAAGATGCAATTGTTTCAATAAAAAATGGCGATAAAGTTAGGCAAGAATCAAGAAATAGTGGTAACAGGGAAGAAACTGTAAATGTAATTGATAAATCTAAAACAGACACAAAAGTAATGTATATAATTGGTGGAGCTTATGGACCTTCCGGAAAATTTGGATTATATACATTATATCCTGGCAAATATTCTCCACGCATGAATGATGTTGCCTATTGGAAAACACATGCATTTTGTAATGAATTAACACATGCCAAAACTCATTATAGAAATCTTGCTGAAAAAACAAAGGATGCACCTCCTCCAAGTAAAGATGATAGAACGTCCAAGCTGCCTACTAATGAAACCATAAGCATTCCAGATATAGGAAAGATTTTTTCTGTGCCTGGAAAACATATTATTGCTTATATGAATGTAAAATCTGATCCAATAATTAAAAGATTATTATTCGCAAAGTACGGCCAAAGAGCAGATCAGGTTTGGAAAGCTTTGGTTGAAGCTAAAATCATTGATAGAGACGGCCGGATTATCTCAGACTTCCCTAAAAAACTTAAAAAGTTTAAGCTAAAAAATCCAGAATTAAAAGATATTCGTGAACAAGTTTATAATGATTTGAAATATGCTAGATTAGAACTTTGTGTGGCTTTAAAAGTACATAAGAATAAATGGCAAGTATTATCCCTTGATCCTGGCCAAAGTGGTGTTATGAAAATGGATGGTAAAAGATACATATTTAAAAGAGCTGGAGGCAATTCCTTTAAGCTGGAAAGTGTTAATGAGAGAATGGGACCAACCAGAGCAGCCGTAGGGGGAAATAAACACTTAAAAGTTCGACAACCAAAGTCAGATATTAAGTACTTTGATTCTCAGGCAGAAATAACTAGAGGACACTATCTTTTAGCTAGGGAAGGAAAGATTAGATTAGCAGTTAGAGAGCACGGCAGTTCCTACGTTAGGGTATTAACAAAATCAGGAGAATTCCGCAGATATTTTATCGATAGTAATGGTAAATTTCACAGAATCCCTTATGGATTTAGTTCTTATAGGCAGTATTTACAATTTGCAAAAAGAATAAAAAAAGTGCTTAGGAGTATGGGGATTCATGATGCAGAAGTCTATATTGTCGGAAGTGCTGCAAAAGGAAGATCCCATGTAGGAAAAGGTGGAAGGCCATACGATGTTGGAAGAATCAGTGATATTGAAATTGAAATTCGAAGCCGTAGCTTATACAAAATACAACGAGAAAAGATAGAAGTCCTAGTTAAAGCAAAGCAAGCAGAACTGGATAAAATAAATCAAAGATATGAAGAAGCTTGTAAAGCATGTTCAAAGTCAAATACACCAGAAAATAGAGAACTAAAGGAAAGGATAAAAGCTGAGAAATCTAGTGTTAATAAGGAATTGAGTGAATTGAAGCAGCATCTTAAGTCAGATAAACTGTTAGCAAATCAATTCCTTGCTAAAAAACTTGAAGAATTAAAATCAGAGGTTCTACCTAAGTATACCAATCGACCTAAAGNACACGAAAAGGATGATATAGGAACTAGAATTAGTCATCCAGATAAACCTGCAACTTCGGATGTTGATTCAGGTTCCATTAAACTCCCTTAAAAAGGTATTAAGGCTTATAAGGTCTGAATCGATAAATTTCTTATATTGAGGCAGATATTCCAAAACCACGTCACCCTTCCATTCGGCATGAATAGCTTCTTCTAGGATATCAAGACAAAAACGGTCAAATGGCAGGTGATGGTTATCTTTCCCTTTAGCAGAGAGGTGAATGGTCCGAATAAGTTTAGAATGATTTCTAATTAAATTGAGAGCATCTTCATCTTTTAAATGGGCAACATCTAAAACAATTGGAAGATTATATTTTACTAGGTCCTCAGGCCTAAATAGACGATGTTCATCGTCGAAGGTTTCTATTGCAATTATTGCTTGGTGTCTCTTCTGCAATTTTTCAATCATTGCTAAAGCCTTCTTTTGTGCACTTTCAGTGGAAGTGTCTTGTTTTGACTTGTTGGGATGAAAGGTTACTGATCTTGCTCTTACAGCATCAGCAATTTGTAGAACCATCTCACCCCAATCCAAAAAACTATCTTGTGAAAGTGGAGCCTGAACAGAATGAACAGTTGCAACTGTTAGTTTGGATTTTTTTAGTATATCAATCGTCTCCTGTACTCGGTTGAGCACAGTTTGATTGAAATAACTCATAACATGTGGTAAGGCAAGCTCTACTCTTCCTCTATTATTTATTACTTTTAACAGCCCATTCCAATTATCAAAGCCTAGCCTATAAGAAGTTTCTATATCAAAACTTGGAGAAAAATACTTGCGCCTTATTGGTATATGGCGTATATCGATGCAATCAATAAGGGAGCCTGCTTTATCGTAAATTTCTTCAAAAAGAACTCCTCCACTTTTACTTCTTATCTGTCGTGATGATATTTTTACTTGGCCGTTTTTAATGTATTCTTCATCTCCAAATCTATCTGTAGAAAGATAAGTTACATTTTCATCAGTTTTTCTACCTTTTTTGTCATAAAATGTTTCTCTAAATTCTTGATCACTTTTTACAACTAAACAATAGCTTATCGAAAAACGTCTAGCCTGTTTTTTTACCCCTTCTAATTCCTGCTCGTTTATTCTTGAGGCATAAATCCTAACTGATAAAAGGGTTCCGTCAGCAGCATGTGTTTCTAATAA
>JBHPMS010000041.1:0-5609 GCA_042563095.1 Candidatus Margulisiibacteriota bacterium | reverse complement strand
GATCGGATCATGTACACAATTTCCGGCGGAGAAGAGATCTGGACAAGATTATCATTAATCGGAATGAATTTAACCACCGCAGCTAAAAGATTACAACCGCAATCAGCTTAATCAAACAAGATCAGAACAATCCCTATAAAAAAATCCCTATTCCCCAGAGATAAGAGATAGTTTTTCAGTGCTCCCTAATTAATTCCTAATTCCCAATACCAAATTTGGCAACTTAAGACATAAAAGACATAAAAATCACTTGACAAGGCCCAAAGAATGCCGATATAATGATTTCACATAAGGGACAAAAGTGTGTCTTATATGAAATGGATTTATTTACAAAAAATACTAAAAAATAAGAAGATTAAATTGTTTAGTGTGGATGAATTGGCCATCCTAACTGGTTGCTCAAAACATACTGCCTGCCGGCTGGCTCAGAGATATACAAAAAAGGGCATCTTCTTAAAGATAAAAAAAGGCCACTATCTGATAGCAGATTTGAATCTCCCGGACCTGGTACTTGCCAGTATCATCTATCAGCCATCCTATATCTCTTTTGAAACAGCGCTCTCATATCATCATATTATCCCGGAAACGGTATATACCTGCACTTCTGCTACTCCTAAAATAACCAGACAATTTAAAATAAAGAATAAATTGTTTGCTTACTACAAGATAAAGCGCGGCACCTTTTTTGGATACAAACCAACCAGGATTGATAGGGAAACAGTTTTATTGGCCGATCCAGAAAAAGCATTGGCAGATTACCTTTATTTTGTAAGCATTGGAAAAAGAGCCATCAATGAAAGGTTTGATCTTAAACCGATTAATAAAAAGAAATTAAAAAATTACATTAAGCTTTTTAAAAGAAAAAAACTTGACCAAATCTATAAAAAATTATTTGTATGATATCAAAAGAACTAATTAGCAATTTAGCAACTAAGCTTCAAACCTCTGAAGAAAACATTGCTCGGGAATACCTCCAGCACTTATTTTTATCTATTTTTTATAAAGATCCAATGGCCCAAAAAATTCTTTTTAAAGGAGGGACTGCTTTACGATTAATTTATAATAGCCCTCGTTATTCAGAGGATTTAGATTTTACTGGCTTTGGACTCACTCTAAAGGCCGTCGAGGATCTGGTCATAAAAACCTTAGAAGAATTCGAAAGGATGGATATTGCAACTAAAATCTTGGAATCCAAAAAGACTACCGGTGGCTATTCAGGCAAATTCGGATTTAGTTTTCAATATTACGATCTTACAATAAAAATAGAAATATCACAAAGAAAAAGCACCCCGCTAACTGCTGAATCCACCTTAATCGAAAACAACTTTATGCCTGCCTATTTGCTATTTCAAATGCCAGAAGAAGCCTTAATCTCAGAAAAAATAGCTGCTCTGTTAAACCGGGGTAAACCCCGGGATTATTTTGATTTTTATTTTCTTTTGAGAGCAAACTTGTTATCTTCGAAAAATAAAAATAAGCTTGCTTTGATAAAGAAAAAACTACATGAGAATAACATGGATTTTAAAAAGGAATTAGAAAGATTTTTGCCAAAAAGCCATCAGCCGATAATTAAGCAACTAAAAAAAAACATTATTAAGGAAGTAAAAAGATATATTTAAACAATGAAACTCTTTGAACCAATTAAAATCGGCCAGCTTAAAATAAAAAACCGGATCGTTATGCCGGCAATAAATCTGGCATGGTTAAAAGATGGTTTTATAGATGAAAAGACAATCAATTATTTCTCTGCCAGGGCGAGTGGGGGAGTCGGGCTGATAACTGTAGGAGGGGCTTTAATATTCAAAAACACAGCTGTATTTCAAAACATGTTTACTGTATATAATGATGAATGTATTAGTGGATTCAAACAACTCAACCAGGCACTTCATGATAGAGGTACTCTTTCTTCGCTTCAATTATTACATCCTGGTCGTCTTGCACCCCCGTTTATAAATAATAAAAAAACTCCTGTTTCTGCCTCTGCAATACCATCTCCGGTTATGCCTTCTGTTACACCTAATGCTCTATCAGTTGAGGATATTAAGGATGTGCTTGTAAAATACGGTCGGGCTGCCTGGAGAGGGAAAGAGGGAGGTTTTGATGCAATAGAGGTTCAGGCTGCCTCTTCATTCTTGATTGAACAATTTCTATCTCCAGCCAGCAATAAGCGCGATGATAAATATGGAGGAAGCCTTCAAAACAGGCTGCGGTTTGCGTTTGAGGTAATTGAGGCAATTAAGAATAAAATTGGTAATGACTTCCCATTAATATTTAGGATTGCTGCAGATGAAATAATGCCAGATGGATATAATCTAGATGAGGGGATAGTAATTGCCCAAGAACTTAAAAAAAAAGGTGTGCATGCTCTTTCACTTTTAGGCGGAGGGCAAGAATCTATTATTGGCCCATTATTAATGGATGTACCGGATGCTACCTTTTCTTATATGGCTGCCGAAGTAAAAAAAGCTGTAAAAATACCTATAATAACTGGAGTGAGGCTGCGCAACATAAAACAGGCCGAAGAAATCATTGTTTCAAACAAAGCTGACATGGTTTTTTTTGGCAGGCCTTTATTAGCCGATCCAAATCTTGTCAATAAAATACAAGAAAGCCAGGCAGAATCGATTGTATCATGTATATCCTGCAACTCTTGTTTTGATGAAATTGTCTCATTAAAACCTTTAATCTGCACAATGAATCCGATGTTAGGGAGGGAAGAAATAGAAATAGAAAAGACAGCAAAAGCAAAAAAAGTAGTTGTTGTTGGAGCAGGACCAGCTGGAATAAAAGCAGCAATTACAGCTTCACAATGTGGGCATGCTGTGACTCTTTATGAAAAACAAAAAGCAATCGGGGGACATCTAAAATTGTGTTCTGTCCCAACAGGCAAAAAGGAATTGCAGAAAGCATTATTATCTTTAAAGGATCAGCTAAAAAGAAGCAAAGTAAAAGTTATTACTGGAATAAAAATAAATAACCAGAAGCTTTTAGATTTAAAGCCAGATTCAGTAATAATTGCAACTGGTTCCGAACCGATTATCCCCTCAATCCCAGGGATTGATCTACAGCATGTTATTACCATAGATGATTTTTTATTGGGGACAGTAATCCCAGGTAGAAATGTTGTAATAATTGGGGGAGACGCAAAAGGCTGCGAAATAGCATTGACTATCGCAAGAAAAGGAGCAATGAGCCCGGAATCAGCAGTCTTTTTACTTCAGAATGATATTATCACAGATGAACAGGCCCAAAAATACACTTTAAGAAGCAATCGAAGAGTAGTAATTATTGAAAAGACCAGGAAGATCGGACGAGGATTTAGTAATTCTAACCGTTGGATGGTTTTAAAAGAGATCGGAATGTGTGGAATTGATGTTTTAACCAATTCAGAGGTAAAAGAAATCAAAAATAGTCAGGTCTTGGTTGTCTCAGGAAAAGAAAAGAAAGAGACTGCAATTTTTGCTGATACAGTGATAATTGCAGCTGGATACCAGAGTAATAAATCAGGCTTTGAAGACCTTGAAGGTAAAATAAAAGAAGTTTATTTTATCGGTGATGCGGTAAAACCGAGGAAATTAAAAGATGCCATTAAAGAAGGATTTGATGTGGGAATAAAAATATAATGAAAAATGAAACTCTTTGAACCAATTATAATCGGCCAGCTTAAAATAAAAAACCGGATCGTTATGCCGGCTATGGATTTGGCATGGAGTAAAGACGGTTTAATTAATGATAAAATAATAAAATTCTATGAAGCTAGAGCCAGGGGAGGAGTTGGCCTTATTACAATCGGGGGTGCTTTCCCTTCAAAAGAGGCCGTTCTTATGCCGGATATGCTTTTTGCATATTTGGATGAGTGTATTCCTCATTTCAAAAGACTAAACCATGCACTTCATTCGTTTGGAGCCAAGACATCACTTCAGCTATTACACCCTGGCCGCTATGCCCATCCAGCTTTAAATAACCGAAAACAACCGGTTTCTTCTTCTGCAGTAGCAAGTGATCTCCTGCCTGGAAATATCCCCCATAAACTTTCAATTGATGAGATCAAACAAATAGTTGCTGATTATGCTCAAGCAGCAAAACGGGCCCGGGAGGGAGGATTTGACGCTGTAGAACTCCATGGTAGTTCCGGCTACCTGATTAGTCAATTTATCTCTCCAGCAGTTAATCAGCGTACTGATGAATACGGAGGAAGCCCAGAAAAGCGTTTGCGTTTTGTTTTTGAAATAATTAAAGCGATTAAAAATATTGCAGGGAAAGGTTTCCCAATTATTATAAGGCTTCCTGGAGAGGATTTAGTAAAAAGCGGATATCATATGAGTGATTATCTTAGCATTGCAAAAGAACTACAAGAAGAAATTGCTGCTATTTCGATTGCCCCTTTTTGGAATGAATCAAAATCAAATGCCTTGTTTATCGGAATCCCTGACGGCAGTTTTACTTATCTATCGGCTGAGTTTAAAAAAGCCACCTCTATTCCAATAATAACCGGAGCCCGTTTAAGGGATGTAAAGAGTGTTGAGGAAATATTAATTTCTGGTCAGGCGGATATGATCTTTTGGGGCAGGGCACTGATAGCCGATCCGGAACTCCCCAATAAGATAGAACAAGGGAAAGCAGACCAGGTCTTACCCTGTGTATCTTGTAATACCTGTTTTGACGAAGTTGCAGCATTCAGACCTTTACTATGTATGTTAAATCCAGTAGTCGGCAAAGAAGGTGAGGTTGAAATAAACAGAGCTGAAAAATTTAAAAAGGTTATTGTAATCGGTGGCGGGCCAGCCGGGATCCAGGCAGCATTAACTGCTTCTGAACGCGGGCATGCTGTAACTCTCTTCGAAAAAGAAGATAGATTAGGTGGCTGCTTAAAGCTCTGTTATCTACCGGAGGATCGCAGTGAGATTGAAAAAGCACTGGTCTATTTTCAGAATCAACTCAATAATAGTAATGTTAAAGTTGTGCTAGGGGAAAAACTGGATACACAAAAGATCCTGGATTTAAAACCGGATTCCATAGTGGTTGCAACCGGCTCAGAGCCGATTATTCCAGGGATTACAGGGATAACAAGGATTGAAGGGAGGAGTAGGGATAATTTAGTAACTGCTGAGTATTTGTTAAAAAACAAAGTTTTGCCAGGTAAGAATGTAGTAGTTATTGGAGGCGGACTGGTCGGATCTGAGGTTGCCCTGACTATAAAAAAAATGGGGGCAATGAGTCCGGAATCTGCTGTTTTTCTGCTGCAGCATGAAATTATAACAGGAGAACAGGCCAAAAAATACACACTGGCTGGCAATCGGGATGTTACCATCGTCGAAAAGATGTCCAAGATCGGCCGTGGTTTTGGTAAATCAAACCGCTGGATGGTTTTAAAGTCGCTTCAGATGAGCGGAGTAAATGTTTTGGCCAATTCTGAGGTTAAAGAAATCCAAGATGGTCAGGTTTTAGTGGTGACAGGAAAAGAAAAAAAGGAGGTTGCAATTCCGGCAGATACAGTGGTAATATCAGTAGGATACAGGAGCAATAAATCGGGTTTTGAAGAGCTTGAAGGGAAAGTAAAAGAGTTGTATTTTATCGGCGATGCGGTCAATCCAAGAAAACTAAAAGAA
>JBHPMS010000040.1:0-5830 GCA_042563095.1 Candidatus Margulisiibacteriota bacterium | reverse complement strand
AAAAGCACGAGGAGATGGTGATGATCAAAGATATCCCATTTTATTCAATGTGTGAACACCATTTGGTGCCATTTATCGGAAAAGCCCACGTAGTTTATATCCCAACCTCCGGTAAAGTGACCGGACTTTCAAAATTAGTCAGGGTGGTCGAGGTTTTTGCCAAACGCCCGCAGGTGCAAGAAAGACTGACTTCTCAAATCGCAGATACACTGGTCAAGAAATTAAATCCTAGAGGAGTTATGGTTATAATAGAAGCAGAACATCTCTGCATGTCTATGCGCGGTGTAAGAAAGCCGGGATCAGTTACTGTAACTTCTGCTGTCCGTGGAGTCTTCCAAAAAAATGCTAAAACCAGATCTGAAGCACTCACTTTAATTAAGTCTAAATGAATCCAAAACTTAAATACTGGCTTGCTCTTAATAACCTTCCAAAAACCGGTCCGGTAAAAATCAAAAAACTGCTCGAGAAATATAAGACAAGTGAAGCAGCCTGTTTAGCAGAAAAATGTTCTTTTGATTGGGCGGAGCAAGAAATTGAACGGGCGGAAAATAAAAAAATAAAAATTTTCTGTCCGGAGGATGAAGAGTATCCAGAAAATCTGAAAAATATCTATGACCCGCCGGTGGCACTTTATGTTAGAGGGAAACTTTTGAAACAAGATAAAAAATCTTTAGCCATTGTAGGAACAAGGCGAGCAACCCAGTCCGGATTAGAGGTAGCAGGAAAGTTTGCTTATGACCTGTCCAATCTTGGTATAACAATTATATCTGGTTTGGCCATGGGAATTGATGCCGCCGCCCATTTTAATGCCAAAAGGACCATCGCGGTGTTTGGCTCTGGTGTTGATCAGGTGTACCCAAAAGTAAACAGTAAATTGGCAGAAAAAATATTGGACGAGGGGGGAGCCTTGATTTCTGAATTTCCACTCGGGATGTTACCGGAAAAATGGACTTTCCCCCAACGGAATAGGATTATTTCCGGGCTCTCTTTGGGAGTGATTGTTGTTGAGGGGGCAGAGGATTCGGGAGCATTAATTACAGCTCGCCTGGCGTTGGAGCAGGGGAGAGAAGTTTTTGCTGTCCCGGGGAGTATTCAATCAGCAGTTGCAAAGGGGCCAAATTCGCTGATAAAGCAGGGGGCAAAATTAATTCAATCAATTGATGATATTTTAGAAGAGCTGGAGCCGGTGCTCGGCATTAAAAGTATAGTAAGAAAGTTGAGCTTGACCTTTCGAAATATTCGAACACAGAACAGAAAATATTAAAAAGTATTCTTCGTGAAGCAAAACAGATTGATCAGATTTCTTCCGAGAGCGGCCTAACGGCTGCCGAGGCTGGAAGCCTGTTGGCAATGCTGGAGATTAGAAGGGTTGTCAGACAACTGCCGGGCAAAGTTTTTGCCCTAATCCCCAGCCCCTAATCCCTAAGCTTGTACACATTCACCAGGCTTAATCCGCCCGATTTGACTGAATAGATTGGTTTTTTGTTCAGGTAATAATGCCACATCATTTTATTATAAGTCCCCTGCCGATTTAAGAGGATCAAATAGTTACTATCCCTGGGATGCTTAAACGCTATCTTTTCATTTAATAAGCCGAGTCTCTGATAAGCTTGAAATATATTTAAGGCTATATAAACATAGTAACTGCTGCCACTATTTTTATTCATCCAGGGGATTAATTCTTTATAGGGAGATCCCCAGTATTCAAGTTCAAACCCGGCATTAACTGCACCCTTTCTTCCGCCCAACAGTTCGTTGTAATAAGTTTGCTGAAAAGGATGGAGTTTGATGATAGGGAAATAGATAGTTGCAAGAATTAAGATTGGAATAATTATGAAGGTTACACCAGGTTTGAGCAATTTGTTTTGTGGGATGCTCAAAAGAAGGTTTAATCCGGAGCCAGCCAGCAGGTACAAAAAAGGGAATGCGGGCAAAAATAATCTGACCCCGTCATATTTTGGGATGTTGGGCATGGCGATAATTATGAGAGGTAAAAACGCATTGAATAAGATAAAATAATTGGTTTTTTTGTGCTGGTTGGACTGGAAATTTGCCAGCCCGATTAAAAAGGGGATTAAGATAATTAGTGGAATAGTAAGCAGAGTTAAGACAAAAGGATAATGCCAGGGGGCTACCAGGTATTGTTTGGCAAAATAGAGGACCGGTATTTTTACATGGCCCAGATGAAAATTTAAGTAGCCAAAAAAGCGGTTTAATGGATCGACCCATAAATAGGGCCACCCGGCAAAAAATATAATTGGGGGAATCCAGAAGAGCGGCAATAGTTTTTTGGTGGCGTTTTTCTTGCCTTGAATTATCCAGTAAAATAGCAGAGGCAAGTAGAGGTAAAAGGAATTGAGCTTGGTTAAAAGGGCCAGTCCCAGTAATAGAGAAGAAACAATGATCCACTTTTGATCTTTGATCCCTTTCCAGTAAGAATAACAGACCAAAAACCAGATGGTCATTATCGGGTAATCAAGTGCTCCAATGTGAGCATGATAGAAAAGCCGGGGCATAAAAAAGAAGGTAATGGTTACAAACAGTGCTACAGTTAGGCCGTACAGTTCACAACTAAAAAGAAAAAGAAAAAATAACATAGCAAAAACAAAAAAAAGATTGGCAAGCCTGAAAGCGGTAATTGCATCAAACCAGTTTAATTTGTAATAAAAAATATATTTAGTAATCCCTCCCAGCAATTTATAAAAAGGGGGGTGTTCGTTGTTGATTATCCAGTAATCATCGATATTACTTAATGCTGGATTTTTTAGCCAGTTAACGTAGGTGTCACCAGCAAGATAATATACCTGCTCGTCCCAGGGGAGGCCATAATCGCTCAGGGTGAAGAGGATAATACAACAGCCAATTATTGCTAATATAAGTGCAATGGCTTTTTTCATTACATAATTCTACCATAATTTGCCCGCCATTTTTGGCCGTGCTATAATCAAAATATTATGGTTTTATTCTCAGAAATGTTTATATCTAATGTGCTGGCCATACCGGTGGTTGACCACTTACAAGATAAGTTAGGGCGGGTGGAAGACATTATTGTGACCATGGGTGAAAAATTTCCAAAAGTAATCGGTTTTTTAGTTAAGCGGAGCAGTTCTGATAAACAAGAAGTTTTGCTGATGACCGAAATTGATATGGTCGGTAAGCAATTTGTGGTTTGTAAATCAATTATGCAAAGAATCGTTTTTACCTCGTTGCGTGATGGTGAAATCCTCTTAAAAAGAGATATTCTTGATAAACAGATCGTAGATACAGAAGGAGTCCGGGTAATCAGGGTGAATGATTTAAAGTTAGCCAAGGTTGACCAGGAAGTCAGGTTGATTGCAGTCGATATTGGACTGGCCGGTTTTTTACGGCGCCTGGGTATTTTAGAAATGCTTTCTTTTATCTATTCTCTGGCCGGAAAAAGGGTCCCCCAAAAATTGATTGGCTGGGACCATGTTGAACAATTGAAAACTAATATAGATAAGGGGAGAATTGCCATTCCGCATAAAAGGGTAGAAGAGCTCCATCCGGCTGATATTGCCTACATTATTTCGCAGGTCCACGAAAAAGAGAAAGCTGCGATTTTTGATGCTTTATCAGAAAAAACTGCGGCTGAGGCGTTGCACGAGCTGGAGCCGCGTTTGCAGGCAGTCTTATTAATGCGGTTGGATAAGAAAAAAGCTTTGGCGATATTAGAAAAAATGCCGCCTGATGAAATTGCAGATGTTTTGGGTGATCTGCCGGTTGACAGCGCAGAAGAGTTTTTAAGATTATTTAAAGTCCGTAAAGCGGGGGAAGTGCGTAAGCTATTAAAGCATCCTGACCAAACTGCGGGTGGTTTGATGACCACTGAGTTTGTAGTTTTACAGGATAATATATTGGTTAATGATGCAATTATTCAATTGAGAGAGCTTGCAGTTAATGCTGAGACGATCTATTACGTTTATATTATTAATCAAAAGGAACAGCTGGTTGGTGTTATGTCGTTGAGGGATATTATCATCTCGCAACCAGACGAACGGATAAAAGATAAGATGATTAAAGAAATATTTTCGGTTCCGCCAGAAGCTGATCCGATCAGGGTTGCAGACCGGATTTCCAAATATAACCTGGTAGCAATCCCGGTAGTGGATAAAGAGAAAAAAATATTAGGGATCGTAACGGTTGACGACGTTATGGATTTTGTTTTGCCACCAATCTCGCGGCGGCATCGCCATATGCTCGGGTAATATTTATGAGAAGAAGATTTAAAAAGTTATGGATATTTTTAATCATCCTTGGTCCGGGAATATTATCTGCCATGGCCGGAAACGATGCGGGAGGGACTGCAACTTATTCAATTGCAGGAGCTCACTACGGTTTTACTATGCTCTGGATCCTGCTCCTGGTGTCGATTGCGTTAGTTATTATTCAGGAGATGTGCGCGCGGATGGGGGTGGTGACCGGCAAGGGCCTTTCGGATTTAATCAGGGAAGAATTTGGTGTGCGCTGGACGCTTTTTGCTATGTTTATTCTGCTGCTGGCAAATATTGCAGTAACCATTTCTGAGTTTGCTGGAATAGCTGCCAGTCTTGAAATCTTTCACCTTAACAAATTCCTGGTGGTTCCTCTGGTAGCTTTCTTTATCTGGTATCTAATTTTAAGGGGATCATATTCGGCAGTTGAAAAGATTTTTTTTGGAATTGCTTTTATCTATTTATCCTATGTCTGTTCCGGTTTTTTGGCAAAACCAGAATGGACCGAAGTTGTTTTCCATACTCTGGTGCCGCATTTTTCTTTTGATCTCAACTTTATTCATATTGCCATAGCGATGATCGGAACAACCGTTACTCCCTGGATGCTCTTTTATCTGCAATCTTCGGTTGTAGAAAAAGGGACTAAGCTTAAAGATTACAAATATCAAAAGTGGGACATTGTGGTCGGATCTGTAATTGCTGTGGTTATAGCCTTTTTTATAATAGTAGCCTGCGGAGCGACTCTTTACAAAGAGGGGATTGTAGTTAATGAAGCCAAGGATGCGGCAATGGCGTTAAGGCCGATTGCCGGAAATTATGCAGCTGCTCTTTTTGCGGTCGGGCTTTTTGCATCTTCGGTTTTGGGGGCGGCAATTCTTCCGCTTTCTTCTGCTTACGCTATTTGTGAGGCACTCGGTTTTGAAAATGGTATTTCAAAAAAATTCAGGGAAGCGCCGGTCTTTTTTGGTCTTTATACGGTATTAATTATAATTGGAGCGCTGGTTGTTTTAATACCAAACCTGTCCCTTATTTCGGTTATGGTTTTTTCACAGACGATGAACGGGATTCTTCTTCCGATCATCTTGCTTTTTGTGCTGCGTTTGGTAAATAATAAAAGACTAATGGGAAGTTATCGAAATTCAAGATTGGGGAATATTGTCACAATTTTAACAGCGGTTTCGCTTATGGTTTTATCTTCTTTGCTCTTGCTTTCTGTGCTTTAGTAAATTCCCCATACTTAAGTATGGGGAATTTACTGTTTACTTAAAAAAAAGAAGGCGATTTTTTAATTAAATCGCCTTCAACGAGCTTTTTAAAAAGCAAAAAGAACTAATTTTTTTTCATTAATTTGTTCCTTTTTATGTATGCCCAAATCTTTTTTGTCATCTGAGTAACTGGGATTTGCTCCAAAGATCTTTTCTAAGGTTTCATCACATCCCTTAAAGTTAACGGTCATTTTCTTTAATCCGCCTCTTGCCATTTCGTTTCACCTCCTTTTATCTAAACCCGCCAACGACGGGTAAATTGAAATTTCGCATTTATTATAGTATACTAAGAGATAACTTGCAAGCCCCGATTAACTATTTTAAGAGAAGAAA
>JBHPMS010000004.1:0-51773 GCA_042563095.1 Candidatus Margulisiibacteriota bacterium | reverse complement strand
CGGCAAAATGTTTCTGATGTTTTTTGCTTTAAGATTTCGATCCTCCCCTCAAATAAAGGCCCTACCTGCCCTAAAGAGGAGGAAAGTTTCTTGATTAAACATGCAATATCATTCTCTTTTGCAGTTGTCACAAAATCAAGATCTTCAGAATAGCGCACGCCTCCATAGACTAACCGTAAACAGGTTCCTCCTTGAAAGGTAAAATGGGATGATTCTGGCAGGGAAAAAAACTCACCCAAAATATAAATCTGCAAAGCTTCTTTCTCGATAATTTTTAAAGGCAGGCCTTCTGCATTTGCTCTCGTTTGTAATTCTTCCCTAATCATATTATGTCTCCATTATTGGACATATTTGTCCTATATCATGGATGTAATATATATTAGAATTATAGTTTTGTCAAGTGGTTTCTCAGATTTAGTCTAGGCTTTGGAATTATCCCCTTTCTTGATCGCCTGCAGCTGGCGGAACTTAATCTTGTTCTTCTTTGCTGCTGAACTAATCTTTTTTATGACATCAACTAATTTAACCTTTTTCATTATTACTCTCCCCCCTCTATCTCTTCAATAATTTATAAAGGTCTTGTTTATATTTGTACTTCGCGGCAATTTTCTTTTTCGCAGTTTTCTTTCTAGCTAGTTCTATCTGCTCGATTTGCGCTCTCTCTGCTGGAGAGTATTCTTTTTGTGCCCACTCTGGGGAAGTATTAGGATGATACTTCCATACTCTCTTTGATGTCCTCTCCGCGCTTGAGCCTTTATAAACTATAGTTTTACCAGATTCTTGGTCTTTGTAGACAACAACCTTGCCGCCGGCACCAGGATCATTTGCCCTTTGTAATGCTTCGGTATCCAAATCTCTTGCCTGAGCCGGAGTTTGTACAGCATCAGTATCCGGATTTCTCGTAATCCTGCTTGTTCGATTGGCGTCTGAAGCGGATGGCAGAACCGGACCCGCCTCTTTATCTGCATCCACTGGAGGTGTTTCAGCATCTTCGGCAATGAACTTTGTAACGGGAACAATATTAAGAGGCGGATTAGTATTGACCTTTTTGGGATCAATTGTTGGAAGTGTCGTAAATTTTTTAGGATCAAAAGTTACAAGCGGCGTAGTGTTCCCGCCAGAAGGAACTATAGCTTCAACATCTTGAACATCTCTTAATTGCGGCAATTGGTCTTCGACCGCTCCGCTAATAGTTGGGGTAGTCAAACTAATACCAGTATTCGCTGGTGTCACCAGCTTCCCTTCCCCGCCCGATCCCAAAGGAGTATCTTCTACTGGAGCTGTAATATCAGGAATTGTCCCGGGATTTGTACTCCCGTCCGAAGAATCTGGTATTACTGCTCCTCCATCTACTGTCGCCAGGTATTTTGGATCCTGCCCAAGAGCATCATAATTAATCGTTGTACTGCCTGAAGGATCCAATGTAACAGTGCTCTGGTCTTCTTGAAGAACACCGGTCGTAGGATTGCTTTCAATAATCATCGTCTCATAAGCATTACCAACACTTGCCATCAGAAAAAAAGCCAAACAAATAAGTATTCCCTTTCTCATTTTTTATTCCTCCTATGAACTGTACTGCTTAAACGACCTAAACTTGGGTTTTTTTGATGCAACTACGCTGAGCTTGCGAAGAACTTTTGAAAGCTTGATATCCTTTAGTGTGGAATCCTTACTCTGGTAGCCAGAAGAAACCTTTGTATCCTTTTTGTTGCTCATGGCAATCTCCTCCTTTTGTCGTACTACAGCTACTATCGCAGCAAGTCCCGAAAAACTTGCGTGCAATTTTAAAAATAAATATAGGTCTTTCCGGTTAGGTTCCAACTGCTCCGTTTACTGCTGGTATTGTCATCTGTTCTAATCAAATCAAAGCGGAGATAGGCTCGATCTGCTAGGCGTAAATTGTATAATAGATTGTAGCGATTGGTGGTATTGGTTCCATCCCTGGAAATATTCTCTAACAATAGACCAACATAATTTCCACCTGTAAAATAATTTCTATATTTGATCAGATATGCGGTAGTACCCTGCCCTCCTCCAACCTGAACCCCCGGGCTGATGAATTGTGCCATGTAAAAATCATCCCCGATACTCTGGTAGCCAATTGATAGTTGTCGCTTATAATCTGGAGAGTAATAAGTTAATGCGGTTTGAAAAGCAGTTAAATCTTTTTTAGTTAAATATCCGACGTAAGGTAAAACTACACTTTCATTACTATAGGCTACACTTGCTCCCTCCAGATTTAGTTTAAAGCGATCATTTAGAGAAATTCTCGATCCGGCATAAAGATGGGTAATTCGGGTTGGTAAAATACCACCGGTGTATAAACCACTCGGATCAAGCGGATCATTCATCATGTTTAAACCAAATGAAAATTCTGCCCGATTAAAGAGTTTAAGGCGTGGTGTTATATATAATGAAGCAATGTTGGAATCAAATGATATATCATTTGCCAAATAGATCAACTTCCCAACTGCAAACGAACCTTTTAATAGCTGGTTTGCTCCTTGTACAATAATTAAATCTGAACTGCTAGTATCTGCAAACAAACTATTTCCAAATGGATCATACCCATTGTAATAAGCAGTCCTTCCAGCTTGAATTGTGAGCGGTCTCCTTTTTAAAGTTAAATATCCCAGGGAGAAGCTGGTACTGGGGGTGGTCAACTGACCAAAATAGTAGGAGGTCTTTAGATTCAGGTACCCGCTAATATCTTTCCCCGCATTCCCCTTAAAGATAAGTGTGGCTGTTTGATAAGCATAGGCACGGCTCATCGTTCCCCCACTTGATTTTGTGTTCTCCCTTTGCAAATAATCTAAAGTCGTGGTCAACGAAAAATCAAATCCATAATCCAAATATTCTGGAGTTTCAATTGCTTTTACATCCTCAATTGTGGTGTAAACCGTCTTTAGCAAGTTTGTAATAAAATGGGCCGCCTCATATCTACCTACATAATCGTTCCCATTAAATGTATAATTTGCTCCGCCCCGTAAAGTTCCCAGGCCAATTAGTTTTTGAATAACCGGATAAGTAAAATGATCTTTTGGGACATCGTGATAAATAATCTTTGGGCTGGCCTTCTGAAAAACAGTTACTCCGGTCAAAATATCTTCGATCGGAAGAAAGAAAGAATAAATCATTTGGTAGCGGGTTACCATATTTTGCCCGTTGAACAATTCTTGATTGTTCCCCATTGGCAAGATTCCCAATTTTATTAGTTTTTGAATGGAAGGATAAGAAGAATTGAGAACCGAAACATCTTTGTATCCTAGATCATAATCGGCCTCAGTTAAGGGTCCCAAAACTGATTCTAATATCCGGGTCAACAACTCCATCGCTTCGTAACGAGTGAGAGAATCATTCCCCCTAAAAAGATCTCCTTTGCCTGGACTTAAAATTCCAGCTTCGGCTAATTCGTAGATATCACTAGCCACAGCATGGCTGTTTGGCACATCACGATACGATTGGGGAAGGCTGGCTTGAGCAGCAATCGTTGCGGTCTTTTTACTAGAAATATTTCTGCGCAACTCTGTCATCTTTCTCATTAAAAAGTAAGAGAGGACCGCAACTTCTTTTCTGGTGGCGTACTGCTCCCCGCTAAAATGATCCTGTGCACCCTCTGGCACCGGTAGATAGCCCCGTTCTATTAAATCCAGCATGTATGGAAAAGACCAATGATTCTGTTTAACATCACTATACATGTAGACCGATTCCTCCGGCACTTCGTAGATATTATAAACCGGGGTTTTTTTTAAGAGCTTGGCAAAAGCGGCAACCATTTCATAGCGTTTAACTTTTTGATTCCCCATAAACTTATTCTTCTTCGGTTTTGAGAGAATCTCTGCTTTGTGTAGCCTGCGAACAGCATCATAGGCATAATGCTTGGGATTGATATCCTTAAAATGAACCTTCATCGTTGTGGTCGAAGCCGCGGGGATACTTCGAATGCGCCTCAAAGTTCGATATAATATTGCAGCCATTTCGTAGCGTGTAATATTTGCATCAGGATTAAAAGTCTTACTCCCTCTGCCAGGGCTTACTACTCTTTCAACCGATAACAGTTGTAAAACATCACTTAGAGGATTTTGTTTTGGGACGTCAACAAATTCTGCGTTAGCTGCCAGGCTAAAAACCAATAATAATAGGAACAAAGTTATAATTTTTCTCATAATTCGCAAATTATACATTATATGAAACCCTATATGCAAGCCCCCATTGAAACTGCACCTAAAACATAATATACTATCTAAAACATGAAGAAAGACTGGCCGCTATTAAGGCGTTATATCCAACTGGGAATCCCCTACTGGGATAAAAGTATAATTTCTTTAATATCTATTGGCATTACCGTACTGCTTGGTATGGCGCTTCAAGTATATTTTGGAGAAGCGGAGATAATCGGACCTGAAAGCTCCTTTGCCAATCGAGAAGAAATTAAAGAGCTGCCGGCAGCATTGCTGGCGTAACTGAGGCTCCTCCCCCTTGACATCCGGGATATTATAAAGTATACTTTATTTTTACAAGGCAGATATAAAGTGTTATTAAGAAATCTAGAGAAGCAATTAAAGCGTTTAATAAAGCAGGGACACTCGGCTCTTATCCTGGGGCCCAGACAGGTCGGCAAAACAACCCTGATCGAAAGCTTGCTGAAAGACAAACGCAACAGCATGAGTTTTTTGCTGCAAAACCCGTCTACCAGGATGGAGCTGGAAAAAGACCCCGCTGTCTTGATCCGCCAGATCGAGGCTAATAAAAAGAGGCCGCTGGTTTTTATTGATGAAGCCCAAAAGATACCGGAACTATTTGATGCTATCCAATACCTGCTTGATAAAAACCTGGCCAGTTTTATAATTACCGGTTCTTCCGCCAGAAAACTGAGAAGAAAAGGGACCAACCTGCTCCCCGGCAGAATAAAATACTTTCACATGGATCCGTTTACATATGGAGAGCTGGGATTGATAAAAGAAAATTATATACCAGAACTGCGGTGGTTATCAATAAGCCGGACTATTCTTTTGAAAAAAGCCTGGTTTTTGGGTCGCTCCCGAAAAACATCACCTTAAAAAACGATAACGACCGTTCTGATTTTATTAAGGCATATTCCCATATCTATTTGGAAGAAGAGATCCGCGCGGAGTCCCTCAGCAGAAAGATCGGCGCATTCTCGCGTTTTTTAGAGCTGGCGGCACAAGAGTCCGGAACCAGCCCGAATTTTAACAGGCTTTCTATGGAATCCGGGGTCAGCGCTCCTGCGGTTAAGGAATTCTATAATTTATTGGTAGATACGCTTATTGTTGAAAGAATTGAACCATACACAAAAAGGGCCCGCAAGCGCCTTTTAACCTCTCCCCGTTTCTACTTTTTTGATCTTGGGGTCAGAAACGCGATTTGCCGATTGCCTTTAACTAAAGGTCTTATAAATACTCAAAAAGGAGTTTTATTTGAGCACGCGGTAATGCTTGAGATAATTCGCAGGATCCGTCTTTTGAACAAGGACTACCGGGTTAATTATTGGCGCACCTCCGCCGGAGCCGAGGTTGATTGTATTATTGACCTTGGGAACAAGGTTATTCCGATCGAGATCAAAGCGTCCAAAAGGGTTGGGACAGCTCAAATAAAAGGGCTCATTAATTTTCTTGATGATTATCCAAAAGTTGCAAAAAAGGGTTATGTAATTACTATGGGCAGCCGGCCGGAAAAGCTGACCGACAAAATCACCCTGGTCCCCTGGCAATATCTATAGGTTTACCAAAATCTTTGAACCGATTTTTAGGAAGAGCCGCTTATCTGTTCAGTTTATGATCTCTGCCCGTCCAGCTTCAATTGCTTAAGTGACACTTTGCGCTCTTTGACCTCTTTTCTGATCCTTTTGATCGCTTCAGATATCTTTACTTGTTTCTGGCGTTTCATAACACTCACCTCTGTTTATATTATCGTGTTTCTACCCGCATTTCTTGCATCAAAAATAGGCCGCCAACAGCCCGGTAATATCCCAGCTGCCCTGCCCGCCGGCGGTCTTGACATCAGTCCTGGTTACGGTCGCCTTGGAATATATCTGGTCGGACATTCTCCGGCTGTATAACAGATTTATCTTGTTCTGGAGGTTCTCTCCTCCAGACATGATATATTCTATTCCGACACCGATATGTTCCCGGTTATTGATATAGTTTCTCCATTTATATAAATAGGCGCTGGTCCCCTGCCCTCCACCTACCAGCGCCGCCGGATCGAGCAGTTCTGCCATATAATAATCCTCCCCGATATTCTGGTAACCTAAAGAGTACTGGTTCTTGAGGTCATCGGTTATAAAAGAAATGGAAGCTTGATATGCTTTTGTATCGGTCACATTGGTAAATCCAATATACGGAAGCACGGTTTCCTCATTACTCAAAGATACCTGTGCGCCTTCAAGTGTAAGGGTAACATTCTTGTTGGCCGGAACACGCACGCCAATATAGAGCTGTGTAATATTGCATGGAAGCCGGGCGCTGCTGTATGCCCCGCTCGGGTCAGTTGGGTCTGTCACCAGAGCAAACCCCAGGCTAAGCTCAAGGGGGAGCTCCGGTTGATAGAGGACCAATCCTGCCTTGGAATCATCCTGTAAAATCCCCACATTGACCAGTTTGCTAACAGCTCCCATTATCCGGCCAAAGTTTTTCGACCCCTCCACCACTACCATATCTTGCAATGAATCAACAAAAATACTGTTGCCAAACGGGTCATAGGTCTCATAGAGCGGAAATCGGCCGGCCTGGAGATGAAATGGATCAGCATTATATACCAGATAAGCCTGAGTTATTGAAGAGTTTATTGCGGTGGTCTGGCCAAAGTTATAACTACCCCTTAGATTGACATAACCGCGGGCGGTATTCCCCAGGCTCCGGTCAAACGCTATATTGGCTAACTGGCTGGCCGAAGCTTGGGTCAGGTTTCCCTGTGCCAAGCTGGCTGTATTGCTCATTGAAAAATCAAAACCGTAGTCCAAATAAGCCGGATGTAGCAGGGAAACATCTTTGTAGCGCAGGTCATAAGCAGCCTGCTTAAGTCCTCCCTGTCCGGACAAGACTTGCTCCAACAACTGAGCCAACAGGTCGATCGCCTGGTAGCGCGTTACCGGCCTTCCCCCTTTAAACTTTTTTTCGGCATGCAGGGTAAGTATCCCCGCTTCCAGCAGTTCCGCAATATCGTCCGCGGCGTAGTGGCCGGCCGGGACATCCGGATAGCTCTTTTTTTCTGCCGCCGGCGGCTTCTGTTCGCTGCCGGCAGCCCGTTTGACCACAAAATAGAGCAGCGCCGCCGCCTCCTTCCGGGTAACCCAATCCTCTCCCTCAAATAGTTCGGTATTATCTTTTGGCTCCGGAACATACCCTGCCCGGATCAAGCTGACTATAGACGGATAAGCCCAGTGCAAAACATCAAGGTCAGAATAAACGTATCTTTTTTTTGGGGGTCGGACGCTTTAAGCCCTTTGCCGGTTTTTTTTAGCATCTTAGCTGCCGCTGTATAAAATTCGTATCGGCTGACCGAACTGTCCCCTTTAAACACCGACTTATACGGTTTTGATACGACCCCGGATTTAAATAAGCGGCTGACAGAATCATAAGCATAATGCCCCTTTGGTATATCTTTAAAAAACCGGCTCATTGTCTGCGGCTCGGCTGGAGGAATATCTTTTCCCAACGTCTTACGCAGGGTGCGGAAGATCAAAACCGACATTTCATAGCGGTTGATAAGGGCGTTCGGGTTAAATATTTTATCAGCGCCAACCCGCACTATCCCTTCATCCGCTAAAAGTTTGATGGCGTCATGGATCGGGCTGGTTAATGGGACATCCAGGAATTGGGCTGAAGCGGTAAAAGAAAGAAAAGAAAAAAGCAGGATAAAAACCGAAGTTTTTAAAACTTCATTTGGCATTTTGATAATTCTACATCTAAACCCTGCAAAAAGCAATATTCCTCCTATTCTATTGCTTGTATAATAAAATAGTATTATACTTACTAAAATGAAAAAAGATTGGCCATTATTAAAACGTTATGTCCAAATCGTTGTACCTTATTGGGACAAAAGCGTAATCTCCCTGATCTCGATCGGAATCACCGTCCTATTGGGAATGGTTATGCCCCTGATAACAAAAGTCTTGATTGATTATGCTTACCCCAACCAGGACCTTTATCTTTTAAACCTAATGTTGGTCCTGGGACTAATTATTTTCTTTTTTAATGCCCTTTTTGGCAACATTACTACTTATTTAGATAATTTTATTCACCAACGGCTCTCCATTGATCTAAAAAAGAAATTTTACGATCACCTGCAAAAACTTCCAATGGCAACCATTAATGAAAAACATGTTGGGGATATGATCGTTAGGATTAGTGATGATATTGAAGTAGTAGTTGACGCAATTGCCGAACTAATCCCTGTTATTATTCAAACTACACTCCGCTTAATTGCCTTGCTGGTCATCTGTTTCACAATCGATAAAACACTAACCTTAATGGCCCTGCTTGGAATTCCGCTTTACTTTATCCAAACCCATCTTTTTGCTGGCCGTTTTGCAGATGTAGCCCAGCGGGCGCAAGAAAAAGAATCAGAAATCTATGCTTTCTACCAAGAAAAAATTGGAGATATAAAAACTATCAAATCATTTAACCAGGGAATCTATGAAGCCAATCGCCTGGCCGACAAATTAAAAGCGATGTTTCGGCTGATCAGGGAAAATTCATTTATGGGGATGTTGAATGCCTTTCTCGATAACAGCATAATAAAAATTTGGACTACTGCCATCGGGTGGTACGGAGGATACCGCGTAATTACCGGACACATTACTATTGGAGAAGTTATGGCAATCCTCATATACCTTGGGCAAGTCCACCAACCTTTTATGGACCTCGGCTCGATTTACAAATCTGTAGTCAGCAGCCTGGTCTCCATGAGAAGAGTAGATGAAATTTTTTCAGCAGAAACCGAAGCCTACCACGAGAGCAAAACATTTATTCTTTTCAAAATGGATGGAACAATTAAATTTGAAAATGTAACCTTCTGTTATCAAGGCTCAAAAAAACCGACTCTGCAAAATATTAATTTTGAAGCACAGCCTGGCACCACTACCGCCTTTGTAGGGATGAGTGGAGCAGGAAAAAGCACCATCATTGATCTGATGCAACGCTTTATTGAACCTTCTAACGGACAAATCATTATTGACAAATACAATATGAAACATATATCACTAATATCGTTACGTTCTAACATTTCGATTGTTTCCCAGGGATCAAATCCATTTACTGGAACAGTTTTGGAAAACATTACTTATGGCTCCTATGGAACAAAGGTTGATCGCAATAGAGCAATCTCTGCCTGTAATTGTGCTGAAATCCATGACTTTATTATGACCCTGCCGCAACAGTATGACACTTTTATCGGAGAGACCGGGATTGGACTTTCGGGCGGACAGAAACAACGGCTGATGATTGCCAGGGCTGTTTATCGCAATGTAAAGATATTGATCCTGGACGAAGCAACTTCTGCACTTGATGTTTTAAGCGAGCATAATATCTTAAACAATTTAAAAGAGTTTACAAAAGACAAAACTGTAATTGTAATCACTCACCGCATTTCGTCAGTCCAAACCGCTGATCAAATCGTTGTGATTAAAGAAAACGCAGTGCATGAAAAAGGCTCATTCAAAGAACTAATTAAAAATAAGGGGGAATTTTATTCTCTTTACAAACTACAGCAGAAGGAGCAGGTTTCATGAAAAGAAAATTGTCAGCCTGGCTTGAAAATTTCCTGGATGAAGATATGGAGCTGCAGGTAAAAGTCGTACAAAGAGTTGCGGTTTATGGCTTTATTCTATTCATTCTAGTTGGCGTTTATCTCTGGCAATACAAAATATTGATTACGCTTCCATACGGAGAAACCAGAAAAATATATGCCGAAAAGAATATTTTTGAGTTGTTAATCGAAAAACGTTAAGCTTTAAATTTTCTACTTTAAATCTGCGCCAGCTTTGCAGCTTTAATTTCTTTCTTTAATGATTTTATCCCTTTTTCCAGTTTTATTATTTTTTTAAATAATTCCCTCAGCGTAGCCTTTTTTATCACCCCTTTTTTGGCAGATTACCACATCCCTCTTTATTAAACAATCTGCAATTTCAACCTTTTTGCCCTGGTCCCTTCATAATACAGCTCTTTTTCAATCTCATCCATATCGTTCCGCGCGGTTTTTATACCCGGGTGTAATTTGTTTGACTATTTTTTATACTTTGGTATAATTTGTAGGAAGCTTGTTGTTAAGGAGTTTGGCAAAATGATTAATCGATATTTAGAAAAGTATGTCTTAGAAGACCTGAAAGAAAAAATGGCTTTTATCTCCGGACCGCGCCAGGTTGGGAAAACTACATTCGCAAACCAAATCGGAGAAAAGCACTATTTAAACAACTATACCTGCCTGAACTGGGACAAACAATCAGACAGAAAAACCATTCTTGCCGACAAACTCCCGGCCGATAAAAAGCTTTTAATCTTTGATGAAATTCATAAATATAAAAAGTGGAAAAATTATATAAAAGGAGAATATGACAAAAACAAAAGCAGGTTTAATATCCTCGTAACGGGAAGCGCGCGGCTGGATGTTTATCGAAAAGGCGGGGATTCATTAATGGGCAGATATCACTTTTACCGTCTGCACCCGCTGTCTCTGGGAGAGCTGTTAAACAAAGATGCTTATCCCCTTCCGTTTACAAAGTTGGACTTTACAAATAATCACGGACAGAATAAAAACATATTCGATTTGCTTTTTAAATTCGGCGGTTTCCCCGAAGTATTTATAAAACAAAACGAAAGGTCTTTGCGCCGCTGGCACGCCTCCAAAGCAGACAGGCTAATCAAGGAGGATATCCGGGACGTTGAAAACTTGCGGGATTTATCGGCATTGCAAATTATGGTTGATCTTCTGCCTGATAAAATCGGGTCTCTTTTCTCTTTAAATTCATTGCGCGAAGATTTGGAGGTGAACCACAAGACAATAACATTATGGGCAAACGTACTGGAAAAGTTTTTTTATTATTTTAGAATATATCCTTTTCAAAGCACTCTTATAAAAGCCCTGCGGAAAGAACCTAAGGCTTACCTGTGGGACTGGTCGGAAATAAAAGATGAAAACATAAAATTTGAAAACATGATCGCGTCTCATCTTTTAAAGTTCTGCGATTTCCTCTGTGATGTCGAAGGCTATAAGGCCCGGCTCTATTATATTAGGGATAAAGAACAAAGAGAGGTAGATTTTTTGGTTTGCATCGATAATAAGCCGTGGTTTTGTGCGGAGGCCAAAAGCTCATCAAAATCAATGTCAGAAAGCCTTAAGTACTTTAGTTTAAAGCTAAAAATCCCGCATGTTTTTGAAGTTGTAAACGAAGAAAATGTCGATTATATCAAAGGGCATATCAGGGTAATCGGCGCCTCAAAGTTCTTAAGCGCTTTTGTTTAATATTCTCTTTTGAACTATTGGTCGAAAAGAATTAAGCCTTAAATTTTCTTTTCTTTATTTGCGCCAGCTTTGCAGCTTTAATTTCTTTCTTTAAAGACTTAATCCCTTTTTCTAGCTTTAATAATTTTTTAAATACTTCCCTTAACTTTGTCATCTTTATCGCCTCCCCTTTTATTATACTATATCGTATTTACAAGAGATAAACTTGCGCCCTCACCCTTTGCCCCTCTCCCAAGAAGAGAGGGAAAACTTTTTCTTTTTTCTTATTACGTTCTATGATAAGATAATTTTATGGGCATTGTTATTCTTATTATTACATTGCTCTCCTGACTAAATGAACAAATTAATTAATAAAATAAAAGAAGAATATTCGAAAGGATTTTCTGCAAAAGAAGTTGGTGAAAATCTGGGCGTCTCAGAAAAGATGGTTAGGTATTGGATGAATAAGGGGGAAATAAAAGCTAGAAGCTGGAGTGATGCCACGTATAAAAAGAGAAATCCCGATGGAGATCCCTTCAAAATCATTGACAACATAAAATCACATTATCAATTATTGCTTTTTTTCATTGGAATAGGTCTTTACCTTGGAGAAGGAACAAAACAAGGGAAACACAAAGTTGCCCTTGGAAATACGAATCCAGACATTCTAAAGACCTTTTTGTATTTTTTAAGAATAATTTGTGGCGTCAAAGAAAACAAAATTAGGGCAGAATTGAATATTTTTGATGATGTTAATAAAACAAAGGCCATCTCTTATTGGTCAAAAAACATCGGAATAACAAAAAAACAAATTCGGCATGTTTTTATCAGAAAAAGTAAAGGGGGCAGCTACAAAAAAAAGAGTAAATATGGTACATTAACATTATTGGTGTGCAACTCTAAACTTAAGCAAATAATTCTTGAGTGGTGCACTCTGGCCCTAAAAGATTGTATAATGCCTCTGTAGCTCAGACGGACAGAGCGAGTGCATGGTAAGCACTAGGTCGGCGGTTCGACTCCGCCCGGAGGCTTTTTAAAGGAAAATTATGGCAAAAGATCATTCATTCGATATAACATCAAAAGCAAACCTGCAAGAAGTGGGAAATGCCGTTAATATTGCGATGAAAGAAATCGTCAACCGTTTCGATTTTAAGGGGAGTAAAAGCAGCATCAAGCTGGAAGGGGAAGTTTTAAAAATTGTCTCCGATGATGATTATAAACTAAATAGTGTAATCGATATTTTGAAAGGAAAATTGGTAAAACGGGGCATATCGCTTAAATTCTTAGATCCGCAGAAAGTAGAGGATTCACTCAGAGGATTGAAAAAACAGGACATTAAGATTAAGCAGGGTATTTCACAGGAAATTGCAAAAGAGATTAATAAAAAGATAAAAGAATCAAAACTAAAAGTCCAAAGCCAGATTCAGGGAGATCAGCTTAGAGTTTCTTCTGCTAAAATCGACAACCTCCAGGCCGCGATGAAACTAATTAAAACCGCAAATATCCCGATCGAGTTACAGTTTGTAAATTATAGATGAAGGTTTGCATCATCTCGCTCGGTTGCCCAAAAAACCTGACCGATACCGAAGTTTTGATGGGTAAATTAGTTACACAAGGCTATCAGATTACCACAATAGAAAAAGATGCCGATTTTTTTATTATCAACACCTGCGCTTTTCTAAAATCTGCTCGTAATGAAGTAAAAGCAACAATAAAATATCTTCGAAAATACAAGAAAAAGATATACCTAGCTGGATGTCTACCCGTTTGGAACCGCGATCTTCCTTTTCGCACCATCAATTCGATCGGCCTCTTCGACTCCAAAACACCCCGCATCAAAGCAACACAACCGTGGACAGCTTATGTAAAAATTGCAGAGGGATGCAATAATCACTGCTCATACTGTTTGATCCCAAAAATAAGAGGCAGGTTAAGATTTCGTGAAATTGCTGATATTCTAGCAGAGGTTAAAAATCTTGCACAAAAAGGTGTGCGTGAAATAATTTACATTGCACAAGAGACTACTACTCATCCACAACTACCTGAATTATTAAAAAAAACAGCCAAAATAAAAAAGTTAAAGTGGATAAGATTTCTGTATGCTCATCCAAAAAACTTGAGCAATAAACTGATCAAAATTATTGCAAATGAGCCGAAAATTTGCAAATACATCGACTTGCCAATTCAACATATTAGTGATAATATATTAAAAGGGATGAACCGTACCCAGAAATCCGGTTCAGATATTGAAAATCTTATTTTTAGAATCAGGGAGGCGATACCAGGAATTGTAATCCGAACGAGTTTAATCGTCGGATTTCCAGGTGAAAAAGGCTCCGATTTTAACAAATTATTGGATTTTGTTTCCAGAATTAAATTTGATAAGCTCGGGGTTTTCAAATATAGCAGAGAAGAGGGAACGCCTGCAGCAAAAATGAGGGGGCAGGTTTCTCAAAGGGTTAAAGATTATAGATTCCAAAAAATTATGGCTAAACAAAAAAAGATTTCAAAGGCGCTAAACAATAGCCTCATCGGAAGGACTTTTGAGGTACTCTGTGAAGGAAAACGCGGTTCGTATTTTTATGGCCGCACGTATCGTTCAGCGCCCGGAATTGATAGTGAAGTTAGATTAATGCAGTGTGGACAGGAACGCTATGGCCGGTTTGTGCATGCCAAAGTTGTTTCTGCTTCTGCTTATGATCTTACTGCCACTCTAATTACTTGATCCCGAATGTAATTACGCTTTTCCGAATTAGCCTACTCCCCTTTATAATCACCCTTTTGTTAAACGGCTACCCCTTTTGGGCTTTTATCCTCTTCGCAGTTTCTGCCTTAAGCGATGGGCTGGATGGATATTTGGCACGGCGCTTAAAGCAGATTACCGATTTTGGTAAATTTGCTGATCCCTTAGCGGATAAGATCCTTGTTATATCGATTCTGATTGTTTTAGTAGAGGCGGGGGCAGCCTCATCTATACCGGTCATCCTGATTGTAATCAGGGAAATCGCGATTTCCGGTTGGCGGTTAATAAAAGCTCGTGATGGAGCAGTTGTTGCAGCTAGTTGGCCGGCAAAAATAAAAACGGTCTTACAGTTGCTTGCAACTGGGATGCTAATCATTAGCCTCCCCAATGCAGAAATCGTTTTATGGCTGGCAGTTATTGCTTCGATTATCTCTGGAATTGATTATGTCAGACAGAACTGAAATTAAATTAGAAAGTTTTTCATCCAAAGTTCTAGCAGGGCTTGGGCGTATTACTGATGACCAGATTGCTGATCTGCTAAAGCAAAAACACCAGACGGTCTCTGTTGCAGAATCACTTACTGGTGGCATGATCGCACAACGTTTGACCAATATTGCCGGAAGCTCTAGTTACTTTATGGGGGCGGTTGTAAGCTATCACAACCGGATCAAAGTGGCTGAGCTTAAAGTTCCTGGTAATTTGATCGCAAGCAAAGGGGCAATTTCAAAAGAAGTAGCCTCGGCAATGGCAGAAGGAATCCGACAGCGTTTTAAAACTGATATCGGCATTTCTGCAACCGGTTGTGCCGGACCAACTCCGGAGCCACCTGCTCCAGTTGGCCTGGTTTTTGTTGCCCTTTCGTCACTCAACGGCAGTGACGTAAAAGAATTGCACCTGCAAGGAAGCAGGAAAGAAATTAGAGAAAAAGCAGCGCAAGCTGCAATCGGCCTATTGTGGCAACACTTGGGCGGATAAAATATAAAGCCTGCCTAGCGGCAGACGAGGAGGAAGAATTATGAGTAACGGAAAAAGTAAAGCATTAGATTTGGCAATTTCTCAGATCGAAAAAAATTACGGGAAGGGTTCGATTTTAAAGATGGGTGAAAACTCGAAGTTAAACATCCAAACAATCCCAACCGGCTCGATCGGATTGGACGCAGCTTTGGGAGTTGGAGGCTTGCCGCGCGGAAGGGTAATCGAAATATTTGGTCCAGAATCAGGGGGTAAAACTACGGTTTCTTTGCAAGCAATTGCAATGGCCCAAAAAGCAGGGGGAACCGCTGCTTTTATTGATGCAGAACACGCGATGGATCCGGTTTATGCAAAAAAATTGGGAGTAGATATTAATAATCTTTTAGTTTCACAGCCCGATTACGGTGAGCAAGCACTTGAAATTTGTGAAACGCTGGTCCGTTCCGGTGCAATTGATATCATTGTTATCGATTCAGTTGCCGCACTGGTCCCAAAATCTGAGGTTGAGGGGGAGATGGGGGATGCACAGATGGGGCTGCAGGCCAGGCTTATGTCACAGGCGTTAAGAAAACTAACTGCGGTTGCTTCTAAGTCAAGAACGGTGATTGTTTTTATCAACCAATTGAGAGAAAAGATTGGAGTATTCTTTGGAAATCCAGAAACAACCCCGGGAGGACGAGCACTCAAGTTTTATTCCTCTGTAAGATTAGATGTTAGAGCAAGAGAAAAAATCAAAGAAGGAGATAAGATTATAGGCACCCGCGTAATTGTAAAGGTTGTGAAGAATAAGGTTGCCCCTCCTTTCAGAAATGCTTCGTTTGTCCTAATCCACGGGGAAGGAATTTCAAAAGAAGCAGAACTCTTAGACTTAGCCTTACAAAATAACATAATTGAAAAGAGCGGTTCCTGGTATTCTCTTGCTGGAGAGCGAATTGGTCAGGGTTATGACGCTGCCAGGCGATATTTAAAAGAACATCCTGCAGCTAAGAATAAGCTTGAAACTCAATTAAAGAAAGCATTAGGAATTCAAAACGAAGAGGTTACAATTGTAAAAGTAGATTCAAAAAAAGTAAAAAAATAGGCTCTGCAAGACTTGTTCTCCGAAATCCCGACGAAAGTCGGGACGAAGGAGAAAGGAGAAATTAAAATGAATATGGAATTTTTTATATCACTTATAATATCGCTCGTTGCGGGCGGAGCAATTGCATTAGCGCTTGGATTAATCTTGCTTTTGATTAGAAGAAAGGTTGCCGATAAAAAGCTGATGATTGCCGAAGAGTCCGCCAGGCGGATTTTGGAAGATGCCAAAAAAGAAGCAGAAACTAAAAGAAAAGAAGTAATCATCGAAGCAAAGGAAGAAGCAGTTAAGCAACGCAAAGAGATTGAGCAGGAAGCGCGGGAGAGGAAGGCAGAATTAAACCGGCAAGAGCGGCGTCTGGAGCAGAAAGAAGAAAATATCGATAAAAAGCTTGCAGATATTGAGAGTCAATCCAAGCAAATTACTACCCAAAAAGAAGAATTAGAAACAAAAAAGGTTGAGATAGAAAAACTGCGCCTGCAAGAAGTTGAGAATCTTGAAAAAGTTGCAAAACTTTCAAAAGAAGACGCTAAAAAAATTCTACTTACCAACGTAGAGAAAACGATTCAAGAAGAAGCCGGGAAGGTGATCAAAAAGATAGAGGAAGAGACTAAAAAAGAAGCTGACAAAAAGAGCCGCGAAATTTTGGCAACGGCAATTCAGCGTTGTGCTGTTGACCATGTGGTTGAAACAACTACCACGATGGTCGAGCTTCCATCCGATGATATGAAAGGACGAATCATAGGACGCGAAGGCAGGAATATCCGTGCGTTTGAAACTTCGACCGGAGTAGATTTGGTCGTAGATGATACCCCCGAAGCTGTAATTTTATCGAGCTTTGATCCGCTCCGCCGCGAGATTGCCCGAAGAACTTTAAGCAAACTAATAGTTGACGGAAGGATCCATCCTGCACGCGTTGAAGAGATGTATAACAAATCAAAACAAGAAGCAAAAGCAGCAATGTGGGAGCAGGGGGAACAGGCCGCGTTTGAAGTTGATGTACAAGGCCTTCCCGCTGTACTTATCCAATTGCTCGGAAGATTACACTATCGGACCAGTTATGGGCAGAACGTATTACAGCACTCAAAAGAAGTCGCTTACCTTTGTGGGATGTTAGCTGCTGAACTTGGCGTTAATGTTAAACTCGCAAAGCGGGGTGGACTGTTACACGATATCGGAAAAGCAATCGACCAGGATGCTGAAGGAACCCATACTAAATTAGGAGCACTTTTTGCACAGAAGGCAGGAGAGAGCCCCGAGATTGTCCATATTATAGAAACCCACCACCTGGATAACCAGCCGACTACAATTGAGGCGGTGTTGGCAGTGGTAGCGGATGCAATTTCGGCCGCTCGACCTGGAGCAAGGCGAGATTCGCTCGAAGCTTATGTAAAACGACTGCAAAATCTGGAGAATGTAGCTAAAGCTTTTAATGGAGTTGAAAAAGTATTTGCAATCCAGGCTGGTCGAGAAGTCAGGGTAATTGTTCAGCCAGATAAGATTGATGATAGTGGATCTGCAAAGCTAGCTCACGATATTGCCAAAAAAATCGAGTCAGAACTTGATTATCCAGGCGAAGTTCGGGTAACGGTTATCCGTGAAACTCGCTCACAAGATGTAGCCAAATAATGAAGGTCCTTTTTGTCGGCGATATCATCGGCAAGTTCGGGCGGAAGATCACCAAGCAGATTCTAGAAGATTTTCGCAAAAATAATCCGGTTGACTTTGTAATTGCCAACGGCGAAAACCTGGCGCACGGGTCTGGCATTACTAAAAAAACTTACGACGAGATGGTATTTTCTGGAGTCGATTTTTTCACCTCCGGGAACCATGTTTGGGAAAAAAAGGAATTTTTAAAAGAGATTGACTACTGCGATAAGTTAGTGCGACCGGCTAATTATCCTCCTGGAGCTCCGGGCAATGAATACGCAATTGCCGAAAAGGATCATTTTAAAGTTGGGATTATTAATTTAGCCGGCCGTGTTTTTATGCCGGCGCTCGATTGTCCATTCCGAACCATTGAGCCGATTATAAAAAAGATCAAAAAAGAGACTTCTATCATTATTGTCGATTTCCATGCCGAAGCGAGCTCCGAAAAAAATGCACTCGGTCATTTTTTAGATGGGCAAGTGTCTGCTGTACTGGGGACCCACACACACATTCAAACTGCAGATGAAAGGGTACTGCCAAAAGGGACTGGATATATTACCGATGTCGGTATGGTTGGAGCGCAGAATTCTATTATCGGCGTCCAGATCGAACCGATTATCGAACGTTATTTGACAAACTTACCCAAAAGATACGAGCCGGAAGATAAAGGCCCTGGAATTTTTAACGGTGTAGTTTTAACCATTGATGGAAAAACCGGTCGTTGTGAAATGATTGATAGAATATTTAAGGTTTTATAAGTTTCTGATTCTGTTATTTAACAGCTCAAATTTCTTCCCTAATTCTTCTTTCTGCTCTTGAGCTGCAGTAATTGCTTCTGGCGGTGCTTTTTCGGTAAATTTTTTATTGGCTAATCTTTGTTCAACTTTCTTTAATCCCTGTTCAACAGTAGCTTTTTCCTTTTCGATTCTCGCTTTTTCCTTTTCTAGGTCAATAACGCCTGTAAGCGGGACTAGTATTTCTGCAGCACCTGTAACTTCCACTGCAGATTGTTTTGCTTTTTTATCAATTTCTGTAACAACTTTTACCTCGGCAGCCTTAATAAACCTTTTTATCGTCTCAAGGTCAAATTTCTTTTTGGTGGCCAGTTGAACAGCGATCGGCTTTGAATATGGAATACTATATTCTGCTCTAATGCGTCGTAGTGCAGAAATGACCTCAATTAAGTCCTCAATTTCTTTTTCTGCTTTTTCATCAATCAACTTTTCATCAACCTTCGGCCACTCCTGAATCATAATTGATTCTACCCGTTGATTCGTTGCACAGATCCGTTGATAGACCTCTTCCGTAATAAACGGCATAAAAGGATGCAGTAATTTTAGGATTCCATCCAATACATAAAAGAGCACTTCCGGATTCGGTTTCTGTTTAGAAAATTCAACATACCAATCACAGAATTCTGACCAGACAAATTTATAAAGTTTCTGCGCCGCCGCCCCAAGCTCAAACTGATCAAGCATCCCTGATACTTCTTTGACGGTCTTGTTGTAACGTGAAAGTATCCATTTATCGGTTTGGATTTGTTTTGAAGTTTGAGGTTTGACATTGGAGGTTAAAGCAAAGCGGGCAATATTCCAAAGCTTAGTCGAGAACGCCTTCGCTTCAGCAATTTTATCCTCCGAAAGCTTAATATCCTGCCCCTGTCCAACCACCAGAGAAATCAGGGCAAAGCGCAAGGCATCAGCGCCAGCATGATCAATCACGTCGATCGGGTCGATAACATTGCCAAGCGATTTACTCATCTTTTTCCCGGTTATGTCGCGCACCAGCCCGTGGATAAAGACCGTCCCGAACGGCTCTTTTTTCATAAAATGCATCCCGGTCATGATCATGCGCGAAACCCAGAAGGTTATAATGTCGTAACCGGTTACTAGAACTGAAGTTGGATAATAGGTTTTTAGGTCTTTCGTTTCCTCGGGCCAACCGAGTGTTGAGAACGGCCAAAGGGCAGATGAAAACCAGGTATCAAAAACATCCGGATCTTGTACCCAGCCATCCCCCTGCGGCCCCTCTTCTCCCACGTGGATTTCTTCTCCTCGATACCAGACTGGGATTTGGTGGCCCCACCAGAGCTGGCGTGAGATACACCAGTCCCTTAGGTTAGTCATCCATTGCAGATAAACTTTTATCCAGCGTTCAGGAACAAATTTGATTTTTCCATCTTCAACCGCCTTTATCCCTTCTTCCGCTAATGGCCCGATCTTTACAAACCACTGGTCAGAAAGATACGGCTCAACAATCTGCTTACAACGGTAACAGTGCCCTATCGAATTTTCATGATCCTCAATCTTTTCAAGAAAGCCCTGTTCATCCAAAAGCTTTACGATTTCTTTGCGGGCTATTTCCCTGTTCATCCCTGATAATCCCTGCACTCCCTCTTTTTCCCTGTCTTCGAATTCTTCCAGTGTGATTTTCGCATCAGGAGTAAAGATATTTATCTTTGGGAGATTATGCCTCTCCCCCATAGCATAGTCGTTTGGATCATGAGCTGGAGTAACCTTGACTGCTCCGGTTCCAAATTCCGGATCGACAAAAGGATCGGTTATCACTGGAATTTTTCTCCCAACCAGCGGTAAAGTTAAACTTTTCCCGTGCAGCTTTTTATATCTCTCATCTTTCGGATTGATTGCAACCGCAGTATCGCCCAGCATTGTCTCTGGCCTCGTTGTTGCAACTACTACATCACCGTATTTGATGTACCAGAGTTTTCCCTTTTGAGTTTTATGTTCTACTTCGATGTCTGAAAGTGCGGTGCAGCAGCGCGGGCACCAGTTAATTATTCTTTTACCGCGATAAATTAATCCTTCTTTATATAGCTGAACAAATTCTCGGCGGACCGCTTTTGAAAGCCCCTCGTCCATCGTGAATCTTTCTCTGGTCCAGTCACACGAAGCTCCGAGCCTGCGCAGTTGTCGAGTTATTCTTCCCCCATATTCTTTTTTCCACTCCCACACCCTTTCAACAAATTTTTCCCGTCCCAGATCATCTTTGGCCTTACCTTCTTTTTTCAAAGCTTTCTCAACTACGTTTTGGGTAGCAATTCCAGCATGATCAGTCCCTGGCACCCAGAGGGTGTTAAAGCCTTGCATCCTTTTGTAGCGGACAAGAACATCTTGAAGTGAGTTATCGAGAGCATGTCCCATATGGAGCGAGCCGGTAACGTTTGGGGGTGGAATTACAATTGTAAACGGTTCGGCCTTTGAATTCTTATCTGGAGTAAACAGACCATTTTTCTCCCAGAATTCATACCACTTCGCCTCGGTCTCTTTTGAATTATACGTTTTTGGAAATTCCTGGGTCATAGTAGTTCCAATAACTTTCTTGCGCTAATAATCTGAATCCCGTTAATTTTTTTTATTTCCAAAAGATGCTTATCTCCGCTTATTACATAACCAACCTTCCCTTCGATAGCACATTCTAGAAATTTATTGTCTGATGGATCTTTCTTTACTAAGTTTACTTTTATTTGAGGATCAACAATAGTTGCTTTACCTAAAATTTGATTTAATAAAACATTTACCTTTTCTTCTGGAACATCCAGCCTTCTAAGAGTATTCGTTAATTCTTCAAGAATTTGTCTTGAAATAACTAACTCAATTTTATTAGAAAGCCAGTTTGCTAGTGCCTCTCCCGGCAGTCCCTGCCAGATTATTCCGGAAACAAAAATGTTTGTATCAAATACTACTTTAAGCACTTACTTTGATTTTTTGGCTGCACTGATTGCCTTTGCAACATCAGACCTGGTAATACCTTTATTTTTTGCAAATCCTCTTATGTCATTAATTGCTTTTCTTAATTCATCATCTGAGGCAGAATGAAGTTTTTTGAGTGTTATGTATTCAGGCGTTTTCAATAAAACTAGTTTCATCCCCTTAAAACCAAATTTTTTAAGGGTACTATCAGTTATTGTTACCCCTCCCTTTTTCGGTACTTCAATTATCTTATATTCTTCATTTAATTTTTTCATCTTATAACCTCTCTTAAATCATTATAACAGCTTTAGAAATACAATTTAAGTTGAAATTTTTTCGATGATTGATCGAAATTTATTTAGATGGAGGAGAATTAACATGCCAGCTAGAGTTGGAGAAAATATAAAAATTACTTTCCCTTATAGGGAAAGAGTAAAGCTTCCTGACAATTTATCTAAAACGGTTGAAGCATTTGAGCATAAAACTACTTCTGATCTAGCAATGAGAGAAGGCAATAGTACGGTTTTGGTGGAGCACCTGAGTCCGGTGATCATCCATTAAAAATAGATACCATAGTCACACAAACCAATAGCCGCCTAACTCCATTCTTGCAAAGTGGGATCCAGGCCTCCATTGAGAACCCTCCAGCTCAATTATTACACCCAGAAGTTTCTCTGCCAGATTTTATTAATATAATGTTCGCACAAGTAGATAGCAGAATTGGTTTTGTATTTGATATCGGTCATTTTATGATTATGTGTTTTAATTATGCTCAAATCCCGGTCCAAGAAAGATTTATAAAAGGAGATGAATCCAAAAGACAAGCTATTTTATTAGAACTCTTTAAAGAAAGATTAGAAGAGGTAGATGGGGCTGTTTTGGGAAGGCTGACCGAGATTCATACTAGTCATCCGGTATTCACAACAGATCATGTGGCTCTAGAAGAAAATCCATTTAAGCTTGGGATGCTGAGGGATGATCATCAAGCGTCCGGAGAGCTTGAATATCGAATTCTGGAATATTTATTAAAAGAAAAAAAACTTAGACCACAATATATCACAATCGAGGATTTTTCTGATGCTGATACACTATTGGCACAGGCAACTAACATGAGGAAATTTCTTGACTCTTTGGGATAAATAAATCTTTTGTAAATTTCTCAAGCATTTTGTAATTCCCTTTATCAGCCTCTTTCAGTGCTTCAATATATCTCTTTCTAATATCGGTCTCTTCTATTAATTCATTATTGGGCCAAATTGGTAATTTGTGATTATTAGAAAACAAAAATATATCAGCAACCAGACGAGCGTGTCGTCCATTGCCATTCACAAATGGGTGGATCTTAACTAGTCGATGATGGATCCGAACACTCTGTTCAATTAAATCTAAATCGCTTTCTTTCTCCCCCCAAAAAGAAATATCATCAACTAAAGCTTTTAATCTTTCTTGAATGTTATGCCAGTCAACTCCAAGGTTAAAGTTCCTCTGCCTAAATTTACCAGTCCACTTCCAGGTTTCATCAAACATCTTTTGATGGACTTCTTTAATAAAAGCAATATCAAGTTTCCATTTTTTCCTCTTACCCAAATATTTTCTGGCGGCCTTTAAAATATTAGCGGCCTCCCACTCATTAAGCTCTGAACGAGCTAAGATGTGAGTTGGGATCAAATCTGATGCATCTTCAATTGGTGTTGCGCCTTCTATTGCCTCAAACTTCGGCACTATTCTTCCCAAAGTTCAGGACCAGGATTATTACATAAATCTTCTACAATTTCCTTAAACTGATAACGATAGGCGCTTTTTCTTGGGGCTTGTTTTTCCAATGCCATATTCGAATAGGTCCTGTCCAATATTTTTTTTGCTGCTTTTTTTGCTTGATTTTTCACAATGCTTTCTAACGATGCTCCCGCTACAACTGCTATTTTAATTTTACATTGTAATGCGGTTACTAGCTTTAATAATGTTTTTAGATTACAATTCCCCGCTCTTTCTTCTATTTTCGAAACAACCGACGGATCTACTCCAAGTCTTTTTGCTAACTGCTTTTGCGTCATTCCTAAGGCTGCTCTTATCTCTTTTAACCTTAAACCAATCAAATTAGCATCATATAAAACACCCTTTTTAATAGATTCTGAAACCTGCCTTAATTTCAATTTTTTTAGCTTGTTTTTAGACATTATCATATTTCCTTGTTGCATTTACATGCATTATATATATACTATTATATGCATTTCTGTGCATGTTGTCAATGGGATTTCTTGTTTTTTTATTGCATTATTCCTACAACGGCAAACCGGTTACTTGATCCTTCCCCCTCTTTAGTTCTGCCCCAACAAATTCGTTGATAACAAATTCGGCAGCATAAACGATTGTGCCCGGCATCAGGTGGCCGCCATAGGCTTTCCCTTCAAAATCAGCCAGCGTGATACGGACATGTTTTTATTTCTTTCTTAATCATATTATCTTCTCCACTAATATTTTGTCGATCGAAAAATCGTTTAGCCCTAAATAGTCTTTCATCCCTTTAAAAACTGCCGCTTGTGGAACCAGGCCAATTAATTCTGATTCTATGATATTTACCTTATATTCTTTAGCCCAATATTTAATTTTATCGTAAACATGTTTAAGGCTGGTTTGATTGCAATCAGTTAAATTAACCGAGACCTGGCAGATATTGCGGCTCTTAAGATAAAGCCCGAGAGCTCTCACGCCAGAAAGGCCAGAATATTTTTCGCGAATATTTTTACCGATTGACTCTGCGATTAAAACATCAGTGGTGCCAATATTCACATTAAAAGCAATCAAAAAATCACGCGCCCCGACCGCAACCGCTCCAGCGGTTTTATGCAAGCCGATCCCAAAATCTGGCTGCCGTTCTTTTTCATCAATTTCTTTTTTTAATAGGGCGTATCCTCCTTTTCTAACGTGTGGAAGATTAACTCTATCCTCACTCTTTGCGGCCTGGCCGTAAAAATAGACCGGCAGGCGGAGGTCTTTCCAAAGTTTATCCCCTAGATTATAAGCAGATTCTTTTGCCTCATGCATGCTGGAACCGGATAGAGGGATAAGAGGAATAACATCAACCGCTCCAATAAAAGGATGCACTCCGCTGTGTTTATTAATGTCGATATTGTTAATCGCGCTCTGGCAAAGCTCAAACGCCCCGGCTTCTACTTCTTTTGGCTCGCCAACCATTGTTACAACTGTACGATTATGGTCATCGTCCGAGTGAACATCAAGGATTTTACACGATTTTATAGAAGAAACAATCTCATCAATTACGTTTTGATCAGTTCCTTCCGAAAAATTTGGAACACATTCTAACATTCTTCTTCTGCAGCTATACCCTTGAGAACATTTTCTAAGGCTTCCCCTTCAAGTGTTTCTTTCTCCATCAAAACAGCAGCAATCTCTTCCGCCTTAGCCTTGTTGCATGAGAGTATTTTTTTTGCGCGTTTATTGCAAGCCGCAATTATTTTATCTATTTCTTTATCAATTTCGTCAGCAGTATCTTCTGAATAATCTTTCATTTCGGCAATGTCGCGGCCTAGAAAAACCTGCCGGTCCTTCCGTCCAAAAGTACGCGGACCAAGTTCAGACATCCCGTATTCACAAACCATCCTTTTGGCCAATTGAGTGGCACGTTCCAAATCATTATGTGCCCCGGAAGTTAATTCAGAAAAGAAGATCTCTTCGGCAGAACGGCCGCCTAAAAGCACTGTTATTTCATCCATAATCTGTTTTTTTGAAATTAAATATTTATCTTCGAGTGGAAGTTGAAGGGTATAACCCAACGCCATTCCGCGTGGAAGAATTGATATCTTGTGTACCGAATCTGCCCCGGGCAGTATTTTTGAAAGCAGCGCATGGCCAACTTCGTGGTGGGCAATAATTTTTTTCTCTTTATCAGAAACCACCCGGCTCTTCCGCTCTGGCCCCGCCATTACCCGGTCCACCGCTTCTTCACATTCTTTCATCGAGATCTTTTTCTTTTCAGCTCGAGCGGCTAAGATGGCTGCTTCATTTAAAACATTTTCTAAATCCGCCCCGGTAAATCCAGGTGTCCGACGGGCCAAAATACTTAGCTCTACAGCATCTTCTAACGGTTTATTTTTAGCATGAATATCTAATATCTCTTTTCTGCCTTTTAGGTCTGGCTTATCCAAAACAATCTGGCGGTCAAAGCGCCCTGGTCTCAAGAGCGCCGGATCAAGGATGTCTGGCCGGTTGGTTGCGGCTATAACAATAATATTTATATTCGGATCAAATCCATCCATTTCAACTAGTAGCTGATTTAAGGTTTGTTCTCTTTCGTCATGCCCTCCGCCTAAGCCCGCTCCTCGATGTCTTCCAACCGCATCGATCTCGTCCATAAAAATAATGGAAGGAGTTTGTTTTTTTGCTTCTTTAAATACTCCACGTACACGACTATTATGTAAGAGGATAGGTTTTTCTCCGCCAAAGAAGGCCTCGTTATCACATCCACAAAGATCATACACAAAACCCTTGAATTCTTTTTTAACTATCTTTGTGATAACCGATTTTTTAATCTGTTTTGTTGGAGAAGATTGTTGAATAAAAGGATTACTGGTCTTTCCGATAACAATACTCCAATATTCCCCGCCCGGGAGTGGTTTTTTTTGGATAATTCTTCCCGGTTTATTTTTACCATGCCTGATACCAACCTTTATGCCATGCATTGCACAAAGCCAGCTCATCTCTAAAATTAGCTGATAACTAACCGAAGTAATGCTTAACTTTTCATTTGTAGTTATATATCCATCACCAATTGACCACCCCTCTAAGTATGAAAGAAAGTATTCCTCCGGAAGATCCCAAATGAATTCTGGCACATGCTTTTTATGGCTCCCGTTACCACAATGCCGTGCAAAAAAATCTCCCAAAGGTGCAACATAATGAATCCTGACAGAATTTGTATTGGTTGTTTCCAGCCGTGGTTCAACATTAAAAGTATTTTTCATTAATTCGATACAATCTCTAATCACTTCGCCTTCGTGAATTCCAAAAATAAATTCCAATCCATTATTATCTCGTCCTTCGGCCGTATAATAGCCAAGTAGCTTCATTAGCTGGGATGTGACTTTTACTGTTTTAGGTAAATATGGATACTTTGAAACACTTGAAAGATATTGCGGCTTTTTCTCCTCTCTCTGCCAGGTTCCAACAGCAGATCCGGTTACTCCAACCTTAGCTCCAATCTGACTCTGGAGCATTGCTTCTTTTTTTACGATTGAATAAACGATTTTATTAAACCAGGTAGGGAGTTCTTCCCACAGCTCTAGTTCTAAATCAACCTGGGCAGGAAAATTAAAAGCTCGCACATGATGTTGGGTGCCTAATTCAGGCGAATATTTCCCACGAACTTTAAATGGCAAATTTACCAGTTTTTCACCAACTTTTAACTCCGAAGCTTCTTTAGAAACAATGTGGTTTCCTTCCCTTACAAAGATGCTATGGTCACCAGTTGTTTTTACCGCTCCGTCAGAAAATTCTATTTCATAAATTTCATTTACTTTATGGCGATATACTCCTTTAACGCCTTTCCAATTACTTTGACCGAAAAATTTCTTTTCAGAAGAATATCTTTGTGTAGTTTTTCCTTCATAGCCTAATGTCCTAACTCCTTCAATTGGTAAATACCCTTCTACGTCCGATTTATAATATTGATCGATAAACTCTCCTATCGGCAACAATCTGGTTTTTTCTTCCTCTCTAATTAAAACCGGTGTGTCTCCTGTCACTGATGCCCCCACCCCTACAAACATCTCTACAAAATCTGATCCTGATATGGAGAAGAACGGGACACCCGCTTCTCCAGCAATCGCCCTGGCCAAAAGCGTTTTTCCGGTGCCAGGCGCCCCCATTAATATCAATCCCTTAGGAATTTTTGCGCCAAGCGCCTGATACTTTTTCGGATTTTTTAAGAAGTCTACAATTTCATAAAGCTCTTCCTTGGCCTCATCCACTCCGGCAACATTAGCAAATGTTATGTTGGTTTTACCCTGTAATGGTTTAGCTTTCGACTTACCAAAAGCCATCGCCTGGTTATTCATAGAAGAAGCCTGCCGTAATATTAACCAATAAAATATTGCCATAAATAAAATAACGGGCATCAGCTGGAATAAAAATCCCATAATCCAGGCATTCTCAGCTGGATTTTCAACCTTGATCGCAACATTTTTATCCCTTAACACAGAGACCAGATTGGGATAATTGTATGAGCGAGATTTGAAGTTTTTGCCTGTTTTTAAATTCCCGGTTATTATTTCACCGTTAATAGTAACTTCTTTGATCTGGCCGGCATCCAGGTAGTTTAAAAATTCTGAAAACGAAATTTCTGTAGCGCGGTCAGCCTCTCCCATTAATGGTGCAAACAAGGAAAGCAGCAATAAAGCTAAAATTCCGTATAATACTAAATTGCGCCAATCAAACTGTTTATTTTTCATTTCTTCTTAATTTTACACCAGATTGCCGTGTTCTGTCTTCTTTTTTTTTAATTGCTTCCCAGTTTCTTAAAACATCCTTCACGCCCCGGACTTTTTTTTTCGCAAATACGTGCGGATGCCGCCGGACCATTTTTTCGGTGATATGCCTGATAATATCCTTTACCGTGAATGTTTTGCTGATTTCGGCGTGCATCAGGATGTGGAGCAGCTGATCGCCCAGCTCCTCCGCCAGTTGGATATAGTCGCGCTTGTTAATCGCTTCGATCGCCTCGTTGGTCTCTTCGAGCATATACGGACGCAAGCTCTTATGGGTCTGCCGGCGGTCCCAAGGGCACTCTTTACGCAGTTTTTTGACGATTTTTACTAATCTATCGAATTCTTTCACGCCCTCACCCTCATATCTTGATCTTAGCACAGGAATTGGTTCGTTGTCCCTCTCCCATACATATTACAAAATATTATTGAATGGGAGAGGGACTAAAATCAATTCGCAATCAATTATCAAAAAAACCAGGGTGAGGGCACAAGTTTTTTCCTTATTATATCGATAATATAAGTGGAGGGAAGAGATGGCTTTCAACGCACAAATACCAAAAAAAGTTCCTCAAACATCACACAAACCAAGGCTTATGTCTTATACAGAGATTCTTGCCAAAAAAACTAATGCGGGGCACCAGCAAGAAGCAAAAATACCAGAACAAAATGAAAAAGTTGCAAGAGAAGGAATTGATTTTTTAAAGAAAAAAGTTATTGGTGCTGTAAAATTCATTGATGACAGTATCGGTCTTTCTTTTTCCGGTTTAACTTTGAACGAAATTCTTGAAAAGGTTGGCATCTCTGACCTGGCTGAAACCGGAGGAGCGGCCATAGCCCTTTTTGAAGAAATGACTCCATTGCCTGACAAACCGGGTACACCAAAAAAATTACCCAAACCATTAAAGAAACTTGCCAAACAAAACGCATCAAAATTTGCCGGTAGAATTAATCGCATTGCAAAAAATCCAAACCAACAAAATGCTGCTGAAATATTACTTGGAAAGCAAAAAAGCCATCCACATGAACAAATTAATGCAGTGGCACATAATAGAACACCCCATTTTCGTGGAGAAAAATTACAACATGCACACGGTGCGCATCATGTAACAGCAAAAAACAAAACTTCAACAGTTCATCAGCCAGCCAAATTATTTGCACGCCTTGCTCCTGAACTCGGCATATCACAACAGGCAGCCGAAAAGGGAGGAAGAAGCCTTTCTGTGTTGAATGGAGGGAGGCCGGTCTAATGCACAAGAAGAAACCAATATCATATCTTGACCGCCTTGAAGCGGCGCTGAAAAAACTCTGGCGGAAGCATCATAAGGCTCCGGTAATAAAAGCCAGGCACACAGAAATTCAAATAGAGCCGCATCCGTTTGTAAGAGGACATATAAATCCTCAAATGGCGGAATTTTTAATCGGTCTCTACTTAAAAAAGGTTCATCAGAATAATATTTATAACGACCAGATCATTGTTAAAGATGGTGTGCTTATGATAAAAGACCAAAACGGCAAACTTATTGCCGAAACTTCTTCTCCAAAACTTGTAAAAGAATATCTGAATTAGGCTTTTTAAAAAGCTTGTGCCTGCCGTCAAACCATTCAACATAAAGCTGTCGGCCCTCTTCCCTGATTATTTTAATCCCTGCTTTTTGTGCAATGATTTTTAGCTGAATGATTTTTATGAGTATTTTTAATTGTTGCGGAATCTTACCAAAGCGGTCAATTAGTTCTTTTTTCATCTCCTGAAGTTTTTCGGTTGAGTCTAAAAGAGTTAGTCTGCGATAAGTAGCAATACGTTGTTTTTCGTCAGTGATATAATCGTCCGGAATGTAAGCTGATATTTTTATATCAACCACAACCTGCCTTGGGGCTGGTATCTCGATCCCCTTCGCTTTTCTCACGGCCTCTTCCAAAAGATCGCAGTACATATCAAATCCAATCTGAGCAATATGCCCGGATTGCCTGGCACCCAATAGTGTTCCCGCTCCACGGATTTCAAGATCACGCAAAGCCAGCCGATAACCAGAACCGAGCCGGGTAAATTCTTGAATTGCCTTGAGCCGCTCGAGCGCAACCTCGGTTAACAACTCTTCTTTATGGTAAAGCAGATAAGCATATGCTCGAGTTGGGGAGCGGCCGATCCGGCCGCGTAGTTGATAAAGCTGGGCCAGGCCAAAGCGTTCGGCATGGTCAACCAGCATTGTGTTTACGTTCGGGATATCAAGCCCCGATTCGATTATGGTAGTGCAGACTAAGACATCATATTTGCGTTCTAAAAAGTTGCGCATAACTTTGGCCAGTTCAAATTCCCGCATCTGCCCATGGGCAATCCCAACCTTCGCGTCAGGAATTAGCTCTTTTATTTTTTTTGCCCGGTTATTAATGGTTTGTACAAAGTTATGGACAAAATACACTTGCCCACCCCGATCAAGCTCACGATCAATGACTTCTTTTATCAACGACTCATTCCAGGGTAAAACGTGGGTTCTAATCGGTAAGCGGTCGAGTGGAGCCGTGTTTATCAAGCTCATGTCACGAACACCCGATAACGACATGTTGAGCGTTCGGGGTATGGGGGTGGCGGAAAGAGTTAATACATCAACGTTTTTCTTGAATTGTTTGATCTTTTCTTTATGCCCTACTCCAAAACGCTGTTCCTCGTCAATGATCAAAAGCCCAAGATCAGCAAATGTAATATCTTTTTGCAATAAGCGATGGGTCCCGATAACTATATCAATCTCTCCATTTTTGATCTGCTCTACAATTATTTTCTGCTCCTCTTTTGATTTAAAGCGGCTAAGCCCTGCAACTTTTACCGGATACGGTTTTAGGCGAGCTTCAAAAGTCGCATAATGCTGCTCTACCAGAATTGTGGTAGGGGCCAAGACTGCCACCTGCTTACCAGAAACCGCGGCTTTAAAGGAGGCCCTCAGTGCAACCTCTGTCTTGCCATACCCCACATCCCCCAAAACTAACCGGTCCATCGGCAGGGCCGACTCCATATCTTTTTTTACATCACTTATAGCCTTACGCTGATCAGCGGTCTCTTCGTATTGAAAAGAGCCGGCCAGGTCATGCTGCCATTCCGATTCAGACGGGAAAGAAAAACCGGTTGATTTATTCCGCACTGCATAAAGGAGCAGAAGATCTTTAGTAAGTTTTTCTAACCCTTTCTCAATTTTCTGCCTGGTTTTTTTCCACTCTCCGCCTGAAAGCCGATGGATCTTTGGAGCAACTCCGCCAGAATACTTTTCGATCAATCCCATCTGCTGCAGCGGGACAAAGAGGCGGTCCTCTTTGGCATAATTAATTAATAAGTATTCCTGGGTAACCTGATCCACCTCCATCTTCTGCATCCCGCCATAAATCCCAATTCCATAGTTTTCATGCACTACCAGGTCGCCAGCTTTCAGCTCAAGCAAGAGCTCCCGGTTAATCCCTTCGGCTGCGGGTTTTTTAGGTTTTTTAACTTTCTTTTCAGGCTGCGTTAATGCCTCCTGCCCAAAATCTGACAAACCAATTTTTATCCCATCTTCCAGCGGATTATTTTCAATCACTTGAAAGTTCTTTAAGAAATTCTCTATTTCCTCAAAAGATACGCCTGGAGCAACTTCTTCGTCTAAGTTTCTTTCTGCGATCAGCCTGAGCTTCATCGGCTCGTCCCAGAAGATTACGGTCTTTTTATCCAGGTGTTCAAAAAAAGAAGTATTCCCTTCCTCCGTGGTTGGATATATTGTTACCGAGCCCAGCTTTTTTATTGAGCGCTGCGTTGCACAATCAAAGCTGCGGATTGATTCAACTTTTTCTCCAAAAAATTCGATCCTGACCGGATCATCAAAAAATATATCAACAATCCCCCCTCTCACCGCAAACTCTCCCCTCTCTCCCACAATTTCCTGTCTTGTGTAACCAAACTGCACAAACTTTGAAATTAATTGTTCAACTGAGTACTCGGTATTGGCCCTAATTTCTAATCTTGATTTTCTAATTTCTAATTTTGAGGTTGTTTTTCTCATCAATGCCTTAAGCGGCGCAACTATGATTTTTGGCAGTGTGTTTAAAAGTTTAAGCCTGGCAGCGGTTGTTTCAAGTCCCCCATCTGGTGCCGGAAAAAGTTCTCCTCCAATTGTACTTGCCAGTGCAACCGCCTCGTGCAAATGGGCCGTAACAATCAAAAAAGGCCGCTGATCTTGTTTTATAAGTGTTGAGAAAAAAACAGCCCTGGCCGGTTGCGGGAGTGCGTTTATGACAATTCGTCTGCTCCCGCTTGATAGTTTATCGGAAAGAAAATCCACAGCGCTATTGTGAGAGGAGTTCTTTTACTTTTGCAATAACTTCATCCGGATCAAACGGTTTGGGGATATAGGCCGAAGCCCCTTTGTCTATCCCTTTCTTAACATCTTCCGGTGAACATTTGACCGAAACAATGATAATTGGAACGTGTTTGTACTTTTCGTCAGTTTTAATCTTTTCACAAAACTGGTAGCCATCCATCCCCGGCATCCTGACATCGAGCAGGATCAAATCTGGCATATCACTCTCAATCCGGTCTAATCCCTGGTAAGCATCGAGTGCGGTCTGAACCTCAAAACCATGTACACGCAAAAAGTTTTCTAGGATCATCAAAACTTCTGGCGCATCTTCAACAATCAATATTTTTTTCGGTTTTTCTTCTGCCATAAGCCTAAATAATTATACCCCTTTTTTTCTCTTATTTACAACTACTATTTATTGAAACAGTGCCGCACTTCTTTCTCAATTTGTTTCATTAGATTCCTGATCCTGACCATCTTTTTCATTTGAGGTTCGCTAATCTTCCCAACGCTCCCATCAATTATGGCAGAGGCCGCCAAATGTACTACTACTAACGGTTTTAAGAGCTTGTGCTCTAAGAGATCCTTTTCTTCCTCTGGAATCTCAAAGCTTTCTCCTTTAACATAAAGCTGCAAATTGTTTTCCAGCCTTTCCCCCTGTTCTCTGAATGTTTTTTGCATTAACGTTCTCTGCTCAAGCTTTATTTCTGCATAGTTAAACTGAGCTGCTTTTTCCCTGCTCTCCTTGATCAGTGGCAGAGTTTTTTCTCCGAGTTTTTTTCTTTTTTCCTCATTCATATCGATTTACGTGCCTCCTAATTATACTCGACAATTTTAGAGCCTCTCCTCCCAGCTCTCCGATTATTTTCTTTTCTTTCTTGCTAATAGGAAAGTCCGGGTCATCCGCTATTAATGTAGTATAACCATGGATCAAAATTAAGGGATGTAATAGTTTGTGCACTATTCTATCTTTTTTTTCTGACATTATGCAAGCTCTTTTCCTGTTAAATATAAAGTCAACCGATCAACAAATTCCTGATAATTTGTTTTAATGTTGTTGATTGCTCTCTGCTGCTGTTCTGTCAGGTGGCCTGTTTTGATTGCATTAATTTGGCTAACCGCCTGTTCGATCTTTTTCATTGGAGCATTAATCTTTATAAGCAGCCTGGTTTTTTCGGGCGGATTTTGCATATTATATTATACATTAGAGCAGCTCTTTTCTAAAGTGAAACTGCTATGTTATACTATAACTACTGGTATGCGAAAAGTTAAAAGGCTATTAAATAATAAAAAGTTTTTACTCCGCCTTGGCTCAATTGCACTGCTCTTTGTTTTTGCTTATTTGATTAACCTTTTCGTTTTCGCTTCAAACGTTAAGGTTTACTTTTTAAAGGATGAAAAGTTAAAATCGGTTAAGCGCAAGTTAAACGACAACTCCCCCCTTCTAACAATTGCAAACTCCATAACAACCGGGCCAAATCGAGATGAGCAGGTAAAGGGTTTTTATTCCGAAATCCCTGCCGATACTGCTATTTTGAGTGTTACTAGAATTAAAAACATCGCCCTGGTAGACTTCAACCAAAAATTAGAAGGCTATGGCGGCGGCGCCTCTCGGATTCAAGCCCTGATCGGACAGATCGTCTATAGTTTCACCGAACTCCCCGGCATTGATAAGGTCAAAATTACGGTAAACGGGGAAGAGGAGGTCGTTTTGGGAGGGGAAGGCTTTGTGATCGACAAACCGTTATCGAGGAAAGACCTAAGCCTGAATTAATTTTGCAAACCGCTCCAGGTCTTCTTTCTTTATCTGTTCTGTAACCGCAATCAGCATACAGTTCTTATATTCCGGATAGAATTTTGAAAGGTCAAAGCCGCCGATAATATTATTTTTTAGTAGTTTCTTATTTATTTCGGATACCGGCTTATCAAGCTTAATTGCAAATTCTTTGAAAAAGACTGCTTTAGGGAATAATAATTTATCTTTCAGTTTTTCAGCCAAGTAGTGCGCTTGCTCCATCGAAGTTTCTGCGGCCTTTTTCAAACCTTTCGCCCCGACCGAAGTTAAATATACTGCAGCAGCTAATGCACAAAGAGCTTCGTTGCTGCAAATGTTAGATCCAGCCCGTTCACGTCGAATATGCTGCTCGCGAGTTTGAAGTGTTAAGCAGTACGCCGGGGCACCGGCCTTATCCTCGGTCATCCCAACAATCCGACCCGGAAGCTGCCGCACCAGAGAATTTTTTACTGCAAAAACGCCTAATCCCGGGCCACCAAAACATTGCGGATTTCCAAGTGATTGCCCTTCCCCTACTACAATATCAGCTCCATACTCGCCAGGCGGTCTTAATATTCCGAGCGAAATTGGATCGACCGAAACAATAAAGAGAGAGCCGTTCTTATGAATTTTCTCTGCTAAACCATCTAGTTGCTCGATACAGCCGAAAAAATTAGGTTGTTGCACAATCACACAAGCAGCGTCCTTTGAAATTGTAGCTGAACCAAAATCGATCTCAACAACTGTTTTATCAGCTCCAGCGGCATAAGTTTTTAACACCTGGCGATAGTTTGGGGGGACTGTTTTTGAAACAACAATTTTATTCCTTCCGGTCCGGGAACAAGCTAATAGTGCGGCCTCCGCCATTGCGGTCGAACCATCATACATCGATGCATTTGCCACATCCATTCCAGTTATGTTACAGATCATCGATTGGTATTCAAAGATAACTTGCAATGTTCCCTGGCTTGCCTCTGCCTGATAAGGAGTATAAGCGGTATAGAATTCTGACCGCGAACAGATATGTTTTACAACCGAGGGGATAAAGTGGTTGTAACTCCCGGCCCCTAAAAAAGTAACATAGTCATTACTATTTAGGTTTTTTTTTGAGAGGCTATAAAGTTCGTTCAATACTTCCGATTCAACTGCTGCTTTTGGAAGGCTCAGCTCTTTGGTCAGGCAAACTTTTGGTGGGATGTCTTTCATGCCGAAAGTTGATCTACGTAATCTTTTGCTCCCATCAATTTTTCAACTTCTTGAGGATTAGCCATTTCGATTTTTATCATCCACCCTTTTCCATACGGCTCCTGGTTAACCAGTGCGGGCGTTGAAGCTAGCTCAGAATTTTCTTCTACTACTTTTCCGGATACAGGCGCAATTAAATTTGATACCGTCTTTACTGATTCAACAACTCCAAACTCTTGCTCTGCTTTGATTTCTTCTCCAATTTTGGGAAGCTCAACATAAACCACATCCCCCAATGCCGCCTGTGCATATTCCGAAATACCTATGGTTACAATGTTGCCCTCAACCTTGATCCATTCATGGTCTTTTGAATATTTAAGTTCTTCTGGATACATGTTTTTTCTCCTCCAACGTGTCTATTTTTTTACGGCAGTAGATAAATACACTCCCCGCAACCAGAACACGCACCAAACTATCGCTCATCCGCTCACGGGTCATTTTCCCTTGATAATAATCATCGATTGGTTGTTTTTGTTGTTGGGGTGTTTTTGCTTTATCCAAATCGTTGATCGTAAAGCTAGAGAGCGCGCTTAACAAATCAATCGCTCCCCAGAAAAGAATAAAAAAAGCAATCAGGGTGGCAATGTAATAATAAGTCTTTTTGTAATCAATCGTCATGTTTTTCTTTTATAGAACGGGAGGCTTACAATTTCGGCCGAGACCCTTTTCCCTCTGATTTCTACATCAAGCTGGTTCCCCGTGTATCCACTATTAATATACGCCATTGCGATCGGTTTTTCAAGTGAGGGTGAAAAGGTTCCGGAGGTAACCTCCCCGATCTGCCCCGCCCCCACATCAAAAACTTTAAAACCATGGCGAGGAACCGTTTTTTCGGATAAGACCATTCCAACCAACCGTTTGTGGACACCCGTTTCTTTTTCGGTTATGAGCTTCTCTTGTCCAACAAATTGTCCTTTGTCCAGTTTAACCGCCCAGTTATAACCGGCTTCCAGCGGAGTGGTCTTATCATTATATTCGTTCCCGTAAAGTGGGTAACCTGCTTCCAGGCGGAGCGTATCACGACATCCCAATCCGCACGGCTTAACTTTTTGGTCAATGAAAAATCCCCAGAGCTCTTCTATTGTCTTATGCGGCACAAAAAGTTCGTACCCGTCTTCTCCGGTATATCCGGTTCTCGAAATAATCAGGTCTTTGTAATGATAACAGTGATTTCTTTTAACTGCCGGAGCTGTTCCGGTCAATTTTTCAATCACCCCCTTTGCTTGTGGCCCCTGCACCGCTAGCAGACTGACATTGGTTAGAAGTTCAAACTGTATCTCTCCGCTAAATTTTGAAAGCCAATCAATCACTTTATCAGTATTGGAGGCATTGACAACAAGAGTATAATGTTCCGGAAATTTATATACTAGGATATCATCTACAACCCCCCCCTCCTCATTACAAATAATCGAATACTGCGATGAATAATCCACCAATTTCCTCACATCATTCGTTGTAATTTTATTAATATAATCTTCCATAGCTTTTATCTTTTCTCTTTTATCTTTAATCTTGATAAGTCCCATATGCCCAATATCAAAAATCCCACAAGAAGCTCTAACTGCTTTATGTTCAGCAATTATCCCGGTTGGATAAGATATTGGCATCTCCCACCCGGCAAAGGGAATCATTTTAGCTTTTAGTTCGAGGTGTTTAGTGTAGAGAGGTGTTTTATTGGTCATGGACTTGATCCACTATTTGTATCAATAAAATCAAATATTCTCGGCACCATATAAAAGGGAAGGGAAATCATATTTCTATTATTTATTTTTTCTTTGGTTAACCTGCCGCTATAAACTCTTATAAGTGTACTTTCTTGATTATATTTAGCAAAAATGCTTAGGGATTTTAATCTCCCAACTTTCCCGCTTTTGACTTCAACCCCCAAAGTCTTCCCTTTGAAGTTGAGACAGAAGTCTACTTCGGCGCTTCCTTCCTTTCTGTCTCTCGCCCAATAATAAATCCTTGGAACCTCATCAATATATTGTGAAAAAATATTTTGAGCAACTAGTTGTTCGGCCATTTTCCCCCTAAAAAAACCGCCAAAATCATTAATGCTCAAATACTCATTTAAGACGTTCAGGCGATAGTTAATTAGTCCGATATCAACATATATTAACTTTTTTGCCCTCCTCTCTTTTGGAACCAAAGGCAAGCTATTGCTTTGGGTTGCTCGGATTTGGTAGAGCAACCTAACTTTTTCTAATAATGTAAAAGCCTTGCTCATTTCACGACTACGAAAATTAGATCCTCCGAATTTTTCGTAGGTTATTTGCGTCCCAGCAAAAAGTGGAGCATTTTCTATTATAAAGCTGATGTATTTTGCATCAGCTTGCGAGGCATATTTATAGACATCGTCCAGGTAACCGGCCATCAAAGCAGAGTATATTTTAACAACATTATTTATATCGTGGTTTGATAAATATTCTGCCACCGCCTCCGGCATCCCCCCTATCATCGCATACTCATAAAAAATTCTAAGTGCCATTTGATGTATCGCCTCAGGAATTGTTTGCGAAAGTTCATAAGTTTTTAACATCTTTAGAAGTTCGTTTTCTTGTTTTGCCTCAAGGTATTCAAAAAAGTCCAATGGATACATATAACAAAACTCCACCCTACCTACCGGGAAAGAGAAACCCTCTCTTGTAATCATTGCCTCCAATAATGAACCTGCCACTATAATATGTAATTCTGGACGTTCTTCATAAAAAAATCTCAACAGTTTTATTAAGTGAGGAGAATTTTGAATTTCATCAATAAAAATTAACGTTTCTCCGGGAATGATAGAAATTTTAAACTCTGCTTTGATAATTGTTAAAAATTCATCTAGCGAAGGCTGATTATTAAATAACCTCAAATGTTCAGCTTTCTCTAGGTTGATATCAATTAAGTATTTAAAGTATCTTTTTGCAAAAATTTCTACTGCCGATGTCTTCCCAACTTGCCTGGCACCTCTCAATATCAAGGGCTTTCTTTGCTTTCTTTGTCTCCATTTATCTAAAAACTTAATAACTCTTCTGTTATACATATGTACTATATTATTACATATTATGTATTATGTCAATACATCTTTATGATATTTTTATGGAAAATACCGGGAATCCTGGTGTTTTGTCAATCCGCCGGGATTCCCGGTAATACCTTCTTCATTATGCTGATAAACTTCTTATTTTGCTCGCAGCCACTTATAAAAAATAATATCAGAAAATATGTAATCCCCGTTCCCTTTTTCTACAAGTCCCTTCCTTATAAGTGCTTTAATGCTGCGTTGAATCGAGGTCGCTGCTCCTAGTTCATTCTCCAGGATAAACTCTTTTGAATATATGCTATCTGAAGAATCTTTTGAAATGGCCTCTAATAACCTTTTTTGAGGATGTGTAAGATTGTCGAATATTTCAAGGTAAATTGCAGATGATCTGGCGATTGCTTCTTTTAGTGCAGAGGTTATATCGACTTTCCCTATCTTCTTTATACCTATACAACGGTCCCACAGAATACTGCAGATTAACTGGGTGTAATAAGGATGACATTCTGAAATATCCAGGATAGTCTTTATCGATATGCCATCTATCTCAATTCCCGAGTTTTTAAAACTCTTCCTGATAAACGGCTCAAAGTCAGCAGCTTTAATTTTTTGCAAAGGAAACATTCGCCCACTTTTATAAAAAGGGCGGTTGGGATTGCTAAACATATCATAAATCAAGTGCTTTTTACTGCCCATAAAAACATAGGATATCCCTTTATGAAATTGGAGGTGTGATCGAAAAGTCCGCTCAATTTCATCGTCTTCAAAATTTAGGATCTCCTGAAATTCATCCAGCACAATCACTGCCTGTTTTCTTTTTTTCTTTATAAATTTAGGCACCAGCTCAAACAGTTCATCCAGAATTAAAGAAATATTTCTTTTGGTCCCTTTGAATTCTAGCTCTAGCCCTGGTAGCCCTTCTGTATTAATAATAATCTTTGGGATTATCCTTGGAAGCAATTGCTTTAATAGCTTTGCAATTTTACTTATATCCCCCTCAATAGCTTTAGCAATTGCGCCGGTAAGTATTTCAATAAATTTTTTCTTTGAAGTGGCCGCGCAGAGATCTGCATAAACAACTAAAAGGCCATCTTTTTTAAGCTGGCCCAATACCTTTTTAATCAAAGATGTTTTTCCATAACGACGAGGCGAAAAAATAATGACGTTTTGGCCCCGACTAAGATCTGAATGTAAGCTTTTAATCTCTTCGGTCCGATTCGTAAAGTATTCACCGGTAGCTGCTTCACCGTAGTAAAAAGGGTTTTTCATATTATCTATTGTTGATTATACACTAATGTATAATTTTAGTCAATGCGGTTCGTTCCTATTATCGTGCCGCTTCCAACGCCGACCTGAAGGCCTTAATAAACTTCTTATTCTGAGCTGGAGTTCCAATTGTCACTCGCAAGTGTTCCGGCATCCCAAACGAAGTTAGCGGTCGGACAATTACGCCTTCTGACATTAGCTTGAGGAAGACCTGGTCTGCTGGCTGATTAACTTTTATGCAAATAAAATTTGATTCTGTTTCAAGAAAATATACCTTATCTTTCAATTTCTTAAGCTCTTCATATAAATATTCTTTGCCTTTTTTGTTGTTCTCTAAACTTTTTTCAATATGTTCTTTATCTTCCAATGCTGCAACTGCAGCATTGACCGCCAAACGATTAACATTAAATGGAAGCTTAACCATCCTGAGATATTTAATAATTTCCTCTTTTGCAATCCCGTAACCACAGCGCAAGCCGGCTAAGCCGAAAATTTTTGAAAAAGTCCTAAGAACAATAACGTTTTCCCCTTCCCGGACATATTTAAGTGCATCCGGGAAGATGTCTGATTCAGTATAATCAGCATATGCTTCATCAACCACTACAATATACTGGTCGGGGATATTAGCCAAAAAAGAATCGAGCTCAGCTGCTGAAAAAATTGTACCGGTCGGATTATTTGGATTGCATAAGAAGATCAGCTTGGTTTTTTCGCTGCTTTTTTCTGCAAAGGCCGGGAGGTCATAAGCATAATTTTTTAGATCAACAAATATCAGATCCCCATCAAACAAGCGGGCCACAAATTCATAGACCGAGAAAGTATTCTTAGCAATTAAAACCTCGTCTCCGGCCGAAAGATAAGCTGCAGCCAACAGTTGCATGATCTCGTCAGAGCCATTGCCAATAATTATATTGTTTTCTGAAATCGAGTATTTTTCTGCCAACGCCCTCGTTAACAACCCTGAATTCTTGTCGGGGTAGATGGAAAGATTTTTTAACTGCTTTTTTATCTCGGCGACCGCTTTGGGAGATGGCCCCAAAGCATTTTCGTTCGAGGCTAATTTGATGACTTTTTCATTTTCTGGATTTTTTCCAGGAGTATACTCAGAAAGGTTGTCTAACGCTGATCGGATTTTAACCATAAAACAATTTTATCACAGAAATATTAATGGGGCTATCAGAACAGCTATTCACACGTAAATAAAAAGCTTAATGCCGTCACAGCCACAGCATAGGTGTCAAGTGGTTTAACAAATAACCATGGACAGTTCAAGAACCCTTTGCCAGACAAGTGTGTTTTTGTTTGTTCAACAATAAGCTCAAATAGTGCTCTTACGCCAGGAAAATTCAACGAAACCAACGTTCGTGCTGCTTCGTTTTTTTCATCTACATCTTCACTTTCACAAACTATTTCACCGAAACAATTAACAATTTTTTCCTGTACACTTGGGCCTAATGTAACACAACGCCCCAGCTTGATCGCAAGTTCAGGGCTTTTTTCCCATATTAAAATAAAGGTCGCCACTTTTGTGTTTAATTCTCTCGTGCCATTAAATTGTGAAACTAGCTTGGACAAGTAATCTCGTCCAGATAATTTTCTCTTTGTTAAACCATTTAATTTGTTGATACTTTGCACGTATTAATATACGCAATCAAATAAAAAAATTTCAGCCTATTTTTGCTAGAAAGGATTAGCCCAGGAAAAGCCGATCAAGATCTGTTTAGGATCTTTGGCCGCTTGAGCATTATTAGTATCCCCCAAAATATTTACGCCGCGCAGCTCTAGTGCAAAAGTGGGGAAGAGGAAATAGCGCAAGCCGGCATTAAACTGGAAAACTGTTTCGCCGGCAAAAAGATCCATTAATATTGAAAGTGTTCCGACTGGAATATCAAGTCCAGCCATCCCGAGCGGTCGGAAGCGGTTTCCGGGAAAATCAGCCAAGAAACCGAACGAAAGCTTAGGGCCTTGCCTGAAAGGCTTGGTTGCAACCATATATAGCCCTGTTTGTGTTTTTGATGATAAATTTTCAACTCCAATAGCTAAAAGCAGCGGGTCGGTTCCATCTCCAATGTTTGGAGAATATTTTAAGTTGATAAAAACGCCTTCGCGGATATCTGTCCCGGCATTATTATACCCGCCAACTAATCCTAGTTCAAAGTTTTGAAAAGTCCCGAGATTTGCCTTGTAGTACATCGACGGGACATTCTCCGGATTCCCTCCAGCTACATATTTTGTCCCGTAATCTAGAGAGAGGTTCCAATTTTTATAGGGAATAACGGTTGCATCCGGAATACGCGCTAAGCCGGAGCTTCCGTTCATCGTCGGCATTGGAAAGGAATAAGCACTTACTGATCCAACCGACAATACACAGAAAAATAAGCACAATAATACATTTCTCATAATAGAGAATTATATACCCGTTCGACCTGCTTTGCAACCTTGTCAGAAGAAAAACGGTCCCTGGCATCACCGTAAGCTTGAAAACCCATTTTTTTGCGAAGGTTATCGTCTGCTAACAGTCGATTTACATGCTCGACAAAAGATTGTTGGCTGCGTGAAACCAGGTAGCCGTCGATACCGGATAAGACCGTTCCAACCAGCGCCCCTGCAAAAATTGCGACTACCGGCAAGCCCATAGCTTTTGCTTCTGCCACCACCAAACCTTGCGTTTCGGTAAGGGAGCTAAAAACAAAGACATCCCCCATGGCATAATGGGCCAGGACCTCTGGATATGGGACTTCGCCAGTTAAAATTAAGTTGGGTAATCTCTCCTTTTGAATTTTTTCAACATAAGGTCCTCCCCCAACCATAACCAGGTAAACATTGCTGTTCTTCTTGTAGATTTTTTTGTACGCCCTGATTAAAAAAGGCAAATTCTTCTCTTTTGAAATTCTTCCGACATATATTAATACTTTTGCATCGATCGGGACTGAATAACTTTTCCTTAATTTTCGAGAGAGTTCTTTTCTCTTTACCGCTTCTATCTCTACTCCTGATGGAATTATCTTGATGTCTTTTTTTACGCCCCAGCTGCGCAACACCCTTGCTGATAGTTCAGAAGGTGTTATGATCGCGTTAGCTCCCCGGCAAAAAGAGCGAATATAGGTGACCAGGCTCATTTTAGAGAGCGGCTCAGGAATAAATTTGGCATAATGGACATATTTGGTAAAAAGCGTGTGGAAAGAATATACTAGCGGTACTCCTTCCCGACGAGCAAGATAGCGAGCCATTAATCCTACCTGAAATGGAGTTTGGGCGTGGATTAAATCTACCTTTGGGATTCGGTTAACATATGGTATTGCCAGTCGAAATTTTGGATAGTGCGTCCCGATTGATGGAAAACGGACAATGTCTTTATCGGTATCAACGTGCCCCGGATACTTTGGGGCAAAGATGTAGACCTGGTGCCCTAATTTACGTAGTTCTTTTACTAAGATTTCGATCGAGTTGGTAACACCGCTTAAGAATGGTTTGTAAGAATCCGCAAAAAATGCGATCCTCATTTTTCTTCAAGCAGCTTATTCAATTTCGCCTGACGTTGTAGTTCTTTTTTATGTGCTTGTGCCGGAAAACCAGAAATTACTGTGTTGGCAGGAATATCTTTTGTAACTCCTGCCTTACCCAAGACAACACAATTGTCCCCTACCTTGATATGTCCATTAAATCCAGCCTGTCCTGCCACCATAACGTGGTGCCCCATGGTAACTGAGCCTGCATACCCAACCTGACCAGTAATCAAGCAAGCTTCTCCAAAGCTACAATTATGGGCAACGTGGGTCAAGTTATCAATTTTGGTCCCCCGCCCAAGCCGGGTCTCTCCCAGCACCCCTCTGGCAATACAGGCATTAGCATAGATTTCAACATCGTCTTCAATCACAACCGTGCCGATTTGAGGTATTTTTATCGGCAGCTCTTTGGTTGGAACAAAGCCGTAGCCATCTACGCCAATGACTGCTCCGGCGTGAAGGATTACATTGTTTCCGATAGTAACATTGTCATAAATTGTAACACCGGGGTGAATTACAACGTTGTCGCCAACCACCACATTTTCACCGATTACCACAAATGGTCCGATTGATGCCTTTTCCCCAATCTTGGCGCTCTTTGCGATAACCGCCTTATCATGGATTTCTACTTTTGGCTTTCCCCTTTTTGAAAAGTGTGGCAAGATTGCGGCCAAAGCTATGCGCGGGTGTTCAACTTCGATCGTTACTTTTTCAGCGGCCCATCCTTTTTTAACGACCAGTACAGTTGCGGCAGATGCATCCGCTTTTTTGAGATTTTTTTCCTCTAAAACAAAACAAAGCCCTCCAGCTTTTACATTTTCGATATTTGAGATTTCTTTTATCTCAAGCGAAGCATCACCATTAATCGAGCCGGCGATTATTTTTGCAACTTCTGATAGAATCACGCTGTTGTTATTTGTTGATTTCGGTAATCAACATATCGGTTATATCGAGCCCGCCAACTATCACCGCTTGTTTATCCATAACCAGATCAAGCCCCAATCTTTTTGAAATGGCGCCGGCCGCCTTTAAAATCTTACTCTGCAGGGCAGAGTTGAATTGTTGGTTAAAAGCCATTATTTCTGACTGATTTTTTGAAAGCTTTGTTTCCATATCTTTTCTCATCTTTTCAAGTTCGTTTTTGCTCTTCCCCGAATTTTCAGCATCAGAAAGTTTTTTTTGAAACTTGGTGAAGTCTTCCTGGTAAGCTTTTTGTTTTTTATCCAGTTCTTTCTGTGTCTTTGCGGTGTTTTTATATGCTTTAAGCGTTTTTTGCAAATCAACATATCCGATACTTGACGCTGCGCCATATGCCTGGGAAGAGATCAACAAGATTCCTAAAATTAGTGCAAACATTTTTTTAGCCATGGTTATTCCTCCTTATCTATTTTTTTATTATAACATAAAGTTGACACTTATAAGAAAACAAATATATAATAAGTTATGAGAAAAACATTCGTCGTCTTAATGGTTTTAGCTCTGATGGTCCCGGCTTTCGCTTTTGGAAAACCGCCGGCCCAAGAACAAGCCACCGTTGCTTCTGCTTACATGATCGACAATTTTGAGGATGGAGAAATAACTGCCAGTCCGGAATGGTGGGTCTTTGATAATGTAACAACAATGTTTAAGCGTAATCCGGCCAAAGGCGCTTATTCCCTTGCGCTAACCGGAAAGGCGATCGACTGGTATGTCGGCGGCATGGGAACTTATCTGGCAAAGGGGGAACTCGATCTCTCACAATATTCGTACATCGAAATGGACATCTACAGCGCTGGCCCGGAAAACGGATCATTAAAAATCGAACTTTATGACGACGACAACGGTAATTGGCAAATCGAGCAAGATCCGAAAAAAGCTTATGCTCCGGTTTTTGATGATCGTTTTGTTTATGAGCAAAAGATTGATTGGAGCGGCTGGAAACGGGTTGCGGTTCCTTTTTCAAGTTTTGTTGATAATAATCCAAATGCAGGCGACAACATTTGGAATCCACAAAAACAGAATGCTTCTGGCGGCCTGTTGCAAATGCAGCTGATTGCTGTTGCCGGCAGTAAAACCGGTGCAATTGATTATTGCCTGGATAACATAAAATTTACCCTGCGTTAAATTGTCTGAAATTTTTCCTCTTTTTGGCCGATACATATATAGATAGATAGGAGCAAATAATATGATTAAGAACAGTCTTGTTACGACTATACTACTAATTTTAATGGTGCAAGCTGCATTCGCATTTGTCCCATGGCTGGATACCTGGAACAAAGCTGCTTACTACACTACTAACGCCGAAAAAACTGGCTTTAACGCTTTCCTGGCAAGAAGCGATATCCGGGCAGGTGTTGATTTAACGGATGAGCTCCCCGATATTCCTTCTTTTTCTCCTTACGTGGTCTATTTATTAACTGCCAGCCAGGATCAAAATTATTGGAACAATATTTCTGCAACCGGTTTTGGTGTACGCCTGCTCCCTTTTGAAGCATATGAGGCATCAAATTGGTCAGATGAATGGATAAAAGATGTTAAGGTTTTTGCAGAAGTATTAGAAGCCTCTTTTTTTAAAGACGAGGCCACCGCAACAACCAACCAGGTTTTAACTAGCGACCAAAGAATTGGCTTTGACCTTTATCACGAGTGGAACCAGGCTGATCCAGATTTAAAAGCTATTTGGGCAGAAGTTTGGAGTAATCTTTCTTATCGCTCCAGTAATTTTTATCAGGGCGGTTTTAAGACTTATCTTTTAGCACATGAGCAAAAAACGGGAATTTACTTAAATGATGCTGGAGTAAAACCATACCTGAGGACCAACCTTAACCTGTCGGGACGACCAGAGGCCTGGCTGAATAATTTAGTCGTCGGGCCGGGTATCCAGCTTGAGCCGTTTAGTAACTTTAACCTTCATCTTGAAGTATTAAGCTTAATCTGGTATAAAGAAAAAGATTCACGGCCATCAACCGATGTTCGTTTTGGAGCAGAGTACAGATTATACTTAAAATAAAATGCACCTAATTCTTGGGTTAGGCAATCCTGGCCAAAAATATATAAAGACCCGCCACAATCTAGGTTTTCGGATTATCGATGAACTGGCGCTTCGTTTAAAGATTTCTCGTTACAAATCTCGTTGCCGCTCGGATCTTGCAGAAGCAAAAATAAAAAGCCATAAAGTTGTTTTAATAAAACCACAAACTTATATGAACAACTCTGGGGAAGTTCTGTTTGAGTTGTTTTCCTGGTACAAAACCGGGCCACAACATTTAATTATAATCTATGACGATGTTGATCTTCCGGTTGGTAAAATTCGAATCAGGCAGTCTGGCAGTGCCGGCGGGCATCACGGGGTAGAATCAATTATTAAATATGCCAAAACTTCAAGCTTTACCCGGGTCAGGGTTGGCATCGGTAAAAGGCTAGGGGAAGAAACTAGCAATTATGTATTAAACAAATTTTCTAAAGAAGACTTAGTAATCATTGAACCGGCAATCATTAAAGCCGCAGATATAGTTTGTGAAATTGTCGCCGCTGGCATTGGGCCGGCTAATTAAGATTGCATCTTCTTGCCTTCGGCTACTGCCACTTCTTCTTCCTGGCTTACCACCCGAGCTAAGTCTACAACTATATCGTCAGCATCAAGCCGTTGGATCCTGACTCCTTTAGCATAGCGCCCTTGAGTCGATATGCCCGAAGCTTTTTGCCTGCTCATTGTCCCGTTTCTGGTGACAAAAAGTAATTCATCATTGGAATGAATAATTTTCATCGCTGCAACTTTATCATTATTCCTCAGCTTCATCGCAATATGCCCCTTGCCTCCACGGTTCTGAGCTCCAAACTCAGAAATCTTCATCCGTTTTCCAAAACCGCTCTGTGAGACTAACAGCAAATCGTCCCTGGGGCTTACGATGTCCATCGAGACAACCTTATCCTCTTTTTTGAGCCTGATCCCCCGCACTCCGGACGCAGACCTCCCCATCGGCCGGACATCTTTTTCGCTGAAACGGATCATCAGCCCGCCCTGTGCGCCAAGGAGTATTTCCAGCTTACCATCCGTCTCTTTGACCCAGCGCAGTTCATCGTCCCCTTTCAATTTTATTGCGATTATGCCGCTGCGCCTAATATTTGCAAAATCTGCAACGTTAACTTTTTTAATAAGTCCATTTTTAGTAGCCATTACCAAAAAGGTTTTTTCTTCAAAAGACCTGACCATTACATTTGCGGTGACGACTTCACCCTGCCCGACCTGCAAGACGTTTGCAATCGACTGTCCTTTGCCGGCACGCGATGCGGTTGGCAGGTCATAAACTTTTAACTTGTAAACTCTTCCCTTGTTGGTAAAGAAGAGGACATAATCGTGGGTAGAAGCAACAAAGAGACTGTCAATCTGGTCCTCTCCCCGCGTTGTCATTCCAGTTACACCACGCCCGCCACGCAGCTGTGCCCGGAAAGCAGTTACTGGCATGCGTTTGACATACCCGTCAACCGTTACCAGGACCGCCACCTCTTCTTCTGGGATCAAAGATTCTATTTCGATATCCTCAACCGCCGATGTTAAAGTGGTCCGACGTTTATCGTTGTATTTGTCCTTCACTTCGAGCAGTTCTTCTTTAATGACGCTTAATACCTCTGTGCGGGCAGAAAGGATTTTTTTCAGTTCTTTAATTCTCTTTTGTACTTTTTTATAGTCCTCATCAATTTTATAGCGTTCCAGTTGGGTCAGGCGTTGTAATTTTAAATCAAGAATTGCCTGTGCCTGGATTTGTGAAAGTTTAAAGTTTTTCATCAATCCTTTGCGAGCTTCATCCGGATTTTTTGATCCACGGATTAATTTGATGATCTTGTCGATGTTGGCAACTGCAATCAACAAACCTTCTAAAATATGGGATTGCTCTTCAGCTTTTTTTAATTCATACTTGGTCCGCCGGACAACTACTTCTTCGCGGTGTTTTAAATATGCAGAGAGCATATCTTTAAGATTTAAGGTTTTTGGCTCCCCGTTAACCAGCGCAACCAGGTTTATCCCAAAAGTAGTTTCCAGCCGGGTCTTTTTATAAAGCTGGTTTAAAACAACTTCGCGGTTTACGTCCTTCTTTGCTTCAATATAGATCCGCATCCCTTTTCGGTCTGATTCATCTCTCAGGTCAGAAATCCCAACAATCTTTTTATCTTTTACGAGCTCTGCAATCTGCCCGATCAATTCCGCTTTGTTAATCTGATACGGCAGCTCGGTAACAATAATTATGTCCTTGCCCCGGTGTTCTTCTTCTTCTACTCGCGCACGAACTTTGATAATGCCACGACCAGTTGTATAAGCATCTTTGATTCCATTTCTTCCACAGATTAAGGCGCCGGTCGGAAAATCAGGGCCTTTAATAATTTTCATAAGCTCAGAGATCTCTGTGTCTGGATTATCGATTAAGGCGATCACGCCATCGATCGCTTCGCCTAAATGGTGCGGCGGGATATTGGTAGCCATACCAACCGCAATGCCAGAAGAACCATTGACTAATAAGTTAGGGAATTTTGCCGGTAAGACTAACGGCTCCTGTAGTGATTCATCAAAGTTTGGGCCAAAGTTGACAGTCTCTTTTTCGATATCCTCAAGCATCATGGTAGAAATTTTACCAAGTCTCGTTTCTGTATAACGCATTGCTGCGGCTGAGTCTCCGTCAACTGAACCAAAGTTTCCCTGCCCATCTACCAGCATGTAACGGAGTGAAAAGTTTTGCGCCATTCTAACCAATGAATCATAGACCGCAGTATCGCCGTGGGGATGGTATTTACCTAATACTTCACCAACTACACGGGCTGACTTTTTATACGGTTTATTCGGCTGTAATCCGAGTTCATCCATAGCATAGAGGATTCTGCGGTGGACCGGCTTAAGCCCATCACGCACATCCGGCAGCGCCCGGCCAACAATAACTGACATGGCGTAGTCGATATAAGATGACTTCATCTCCTGTTCGATTGGAGAAACAATTATCTGCTCAGTCCTTCTGGCCTGCATGGCTTCTTTCTCCTGCCTGCCGGCAGGCATGGCTTTTTTCTTAGCTGACATTTATTACTTCCCCCTACACATCAAGCCGAGTAACATACTTGGCATTTTTTTCGATAAATTCGCGTCTTGGCTCAACTTCTGACCCCATCAGTACACTAAAAATATTATCAGCATTTTCTGCATCTTCAAGTTCAACTTTTAAGAGTGTCCTGGTCTGCGGATTCATAGTGGTATCCCAAAGTTGTTCCGGATTCATTTCCCCCAAACCTTTGTAGCGTTGCAATTGAACTCCATCTCTCCCGATTTTTTTCAAAGTTTTTTCCAGCTCATCATCAGAATAAACATATTGCAGCAGTTTCCCTTTTTTTATAAGGTAGAGCGGCGGCTGGGCAATGTAAATATTGCCATTTTCGATCAACTGCCTGGCATAGCGGTAGAAAAAAGTTAAAAGCAAGGTTCTAATATGTGCTCCATCAACATCAGCATCGGTCATAAGGACTACTTTGTGATAATTAAGTTTTTTAAGTAAAGCCTCAACCTCCATTTCTCCCCCTTCTCCCTCTCCTGCCCCATGGTCCCCTTTTAATCCGGTAATAACTCCTGCCCCAATTGCAGTTATGATGGTTCGGATTTCATTGTTTGCTAAAATTTTATCTAACCGCGCTTTTTCTACGTTTAAGATTTTTCCGCGCAGAGGCAGGATTGCCTGGAATTTCCGGTCTCTCCCCTGCTTGGCCGAGCCACCAGCACTGTCGCCTTCCACCAGGAATAATTCGCATTTTGCAGCATTAGTTTCAGAACAGTCTGCCAGTTTTCCGGGCAGGAGCGCTGTATCTAATGCTGATTTTTTCCTCTCCAGCTCTTGCGCCTTTCTGGCTGCCATTCTAACCCTGTAAGCTAAAAGTGATTTATCGATCATCGCTTTTGCTGAAGCAGGATTCTTATCCAGGTAGGTACTCATCCCCTCCATTACAATGGAGTCAACAATTCCTTTGACTTCGCCATTTCCAAGTTTTGTTTTGGTCTGCCCTTCAAACTGCGGACTGGGAACGCGCGTATTAATTACTGCAACTATCCCCTCCCGAACATCATCTCCCAACAGATTTTCATTTTCTTTTATCATCTTGTTTTTTCGGGCATGGTTATTTAACGCTCGGGTAAAGGCGGTCCTAAAGCCAGCAACGTGGGTCCCCCCCTCTTTGGTCCGGATACAATTTACAAATGAGTAGAGGTTTTCATCATAGTAATCTTTAGCATGCTGGACTGAAACTTCTACAAAAACATTGTCCTTTTCAGCCTGGACATGTACCGGAGGATTATATACACCGCCTTTTTTTTTGTTTAAATGTTCAATGTATGCAACCACCCCACCATCATATTTAAATTCTTCTTTCAGGTTGTTTCTCTCATCTGAAAATATTATTTTTAGTCCCCGATTCAAAAAGGCTAACTCTTGTAAGCGGTGCCTAACTGTATTACAGTCAAAGACTAATTCTGTAAATATTTTTTTATCTGGTTTAAATTTGATCGCCGTTCCGGTGCTTTTTTCTTTAATGTTTGTTATTTTAGGCTTAGCTGGTTGCCCTCTTTCATAGCTCTGGCAATATAACTTACCCTCTCGTTTAATCCTTGCTTCCATCCATTCGGAGAGTGCATTTACACAAGAAACACCAACCCCGTGCAATCCGCCCGAAACCTTATAGACCGAATCTTCAAACTTCCCACCAGCGTGCAGGGTAGTAAGTACGACTTCGACTGCTGGCTTTTTAGTATCCTTATGAATATCAAATGGGATTCCGCGGCCATTGTCTTCTACAGATACTGTATTATCCTTGTGGATGATGACTGTGATTGTATCACAATGTCCGGCCAGCGATTCATCAACCGAGTTGTCAACAACTTCGTAGATTAGGTGGTGCAATCCAGACTTTCCGGTCGATCCAATGTACATGGCTGGCCGCTTTCTAACTGCTTCAATACCACCCAGAATTTTTATTTTTGATGCATCATACTGGCTGGTTAAATTCTTCTCTTTTGCCATATTTGACTCCTTTCACCAGAAATTTAACATCTCTTACTATCGGTTTTTCTAAATTTCTATTTAAGTTGTCTATTAATTTCCTTTTTAAAAAGATTAATTCATTCGCCCAGACCGAGCAAGACACTTCAACAAAGATTACACCGTTTTGATATTTTAACGCCCTGGTTTCTTTTGCAATAGTATCATCAACAATTTGATCCCATCGTAAAACCAGGTTTGCTCCATCCATCAGCTGTTTTAGGCCTTTAAATGAGTGCGATTTATAAATATCTTTTAGTTTTTTTAATTCTCTCACGCCGATACTGCTTCTTGTGTCCTGATTGGCATTACAATGTAAACGTATTCATCATTATTATCTGGCCGTATTATTCCGGGACTAAGCGGTGTACTTAGTTCCAGTAATACCTCTTTTGAGTCGATTACTCTAAGCGCATCAATAATCAATCTAATGTTAAAAGCAACATTCTTCTTGCCTATTCCTTTCACCTCAGCACTAATTAC
>JBHPMS010000039.1:0-5909 GCA_042563095.1 Candidatus Margulisiibacteriota bacterium | reverse complement strand
ATCTGATATCAAGGGAACCATTCTTCCAAATCCGGAAGAAGTTGTCTTTGGCAGGCAGAGTGTAATTGAAGACACAAAATCTCATTTAAATAAAAACCAATCTGTATTATTTGTTGGCCCTCTTGGAATGGGTAAGACTCATCTCTTAAAACACTTCAATAAAATCATGGGGGCAAATACATTATATATCTCTTCTCCGTCCCCAATAAAAGGGATGCTCACTCAGATTTGTGACAAATTAAATCCCGATTGGAAGAAACAGGTAAAAACTCGTGCCTCGGTAAAAGATATTTTAGACTATATTATCGCAACAAAGGGAAATCAGCCGCCAATCCTGGTAATCGACAATCTGAATAACATCAAAACCTCAGACTGCGATACTTTTTCATTAATCTTTGACAACTTCACGATACTTGCCTCTGCTGACGATTTAAAATCAAAATTAAAATCGGTCTGGTGGAAGTTTAAGCAGATTGAATTAAAAAGACTTACTGACGATGCCGAAAGAGAATTGATAAAATATTTAATTCAAAATCTATCGGTCAGTGATTATCAATTATTAGAAACCAGAATAATGACTTTAGCCAATGGCCTGCCTCTTGCTGTTGTTGATATGATTCATCAGGTGAGCCATCGGGGAGTTATAACCAGGGATGTTGTGCGGGATATTTATCATGAGGCTGGAATTAAATATCGCGACTGGACAGTCGGCATAATCATCCTCTGGGGACTTGCAATAATGTTCCGCTTTGTCGCATTAGGAACTCACAGCTTTGAAGGATATATTCTTGCCGGTTTTGGCATGGCGATACTAGGTGTGCTGCGAACTGTTTTTAGGAGATTGAGGTGAAACTTTTGCACAAAATTGTCGATAATAATATGTAGAGGAGAAAAGAACGATATGAGAGATGTCATAAAACATGCTTCGATAATAATATTGGTTTTGTTTATTGTCCTTCAACTTCTTCCCTCATCTTGTTATGCTAATCCAGCTTACCTTTTACCAGGAATTTTATCGCAGCCATATGATTCTCCACCAATATTAAAACTAGATGGGCCAGATTATGTCACTTATGGTGAATCATTTGAAATTGAAATTGCTCTAACTGATGGCAATTTTTCCGAAGTTGTTTCTAGAGAAGCTTTTCTTCCAAAGGGATTTAATCTAATCACATACAAACCAATTATAAAAAAGGACTACAAAGGATTATTTGATGAGAAAAAAATAGCCGTCTATTCGGCAACAATAAATGCACCTGAACGTAAAGTTGACGGGGAAAAAATAGCATTTAAAATTACCTATAAGCATAATAATGGTAATACCATGTCTGCAGAGGGGAAAAAGGAGATGTGTGTGGGAACAACTTTACGCAAAAAATATAGATTAGATCCGGAGAATGTTCCGAGTGACTATAACGGGAATATAGTATTGGCAACTGCAGTAGAATCATTACCGACAGTAGTTCCATTAGGATTTTTTATACTGGGTGAAAAGAGAGAAAGATCTACATGGGTAGATTCGTATACTGGAGATTCATTTATTCCAAAAATAATTGAAACAATATTTTTTGGATTAGCTGTTAATGCAACAACATACAATAATCAGGGAGCTTCGATCATTTGGTTGGGGGCTTATACATACACCCTTATAGCACATGACCTCCCAAATCTATTCAAAATGCACGATGTAAAAAAAGATATTTCTAAAATGAAGCGAGAAGGAAATTTTTATGATTAAATATTATTATAGATTAATAGCACTGAGGGATTGAATATATGAAAAAACATATAATAAATATTGTTTGTTTTATACTATCAGTTTCTATTTTTCTACAAATATTATCTTTGCCGTCTTATGCAGATGCTGGTCCTTGGGGGTCTATGATTATTGTTCGTTATTTTTGGGAGGGAGTTTTTAATTTATCTTTCGGTATACTAAACTTTCTAGCATCACCTTTTAAAAACAACAACATAGATCCACCAAATAAAACTGGGAATATAAATGGGCTTGAAAATAATAAAGAAAAGCAAGATGAACAAAAGAAAATTAAAATTTCTAACAACGACAAACAAACTAATATTTTATCTTCAGAGGCGTACAAACAATTCAAGGATTTAAATACTGTAATATGAAAAAAATATCTTTAAAAATAATATCAATTGGTTTAAACATCATAATAATATTTGTTGTTTTCTTTGTTATAAATCATAACAATTCAGCTCTCGCTTTTAGTGGGCCCTGGTATATCCCAACGGGAGATAACGCTTTCTCCAATATTCTTTCTGCAATCTTTGGTAAATCTAGCAAGAAAAAGAAAATCAATCAATCCAGGCCAGTTGATGGCAACAGAGAAGATGTTGCTGGAAATCTCACGTCATCCGAAACACATGAAAGCTATTCAGACATATTAAAATCAAAAAGCTACAAGAAATACATCGATCAGGAAAACAAGCAATGAAGAGATTATTAGAAATATTTTTTTTGCTTATTATTATTTGCATTGCAAACAGCAGTGTCGCTTCTGTTGTAGAAGGAACAAATAGTTATCCTAAATACTTTATTGTACTTGTACACGGAATTGGTGGGAATATTGCAAATTGGACAAATAGACAGTATTCGGATATTAAAAATATCGATATCAATGATATAAGCAACTACAGCAAATACGATGGTTTTAAAAAATATCTCGAAAAACCAACCTCACAGGGTGGTTTAGGTTTAAAAGGATATGTATATGCGTATACTTTCTCCGCACCTTGCGGTGATGCAAAAAACAACTCAAGAGAACTAGGGGATAGAAATCACTATAATCCTGCACCTGAAATGGGAGGATTGTGTTGGCTTGAAAAAGCAAAATCTGACTATATTTCTAACTTCAGAAAACTATATGGACGTTCCCCAAATCACTATGAAATCCCAGACAAATATATTCTCGTAGCACACTCAATGGGAAATTATGCTGTTAGGGGATACATCTATTCTGACCAGCTAGGTTCATTTTATGATAAAGGTTTCTATCAGAATGATATTGATAAAGTTGTATTTGTTGATGCTGTATTAAAAGGTTCTACTGCGGCTTATGTCCCATACATGACTGCATTTTCTTTTGGATTAAATGCCACAAAAGTACTAAATAATATGTTGTTTAAAAATGAAACCAGTTTTTCCAAAACCTTTATGGATTGGTATAAAACAATAAGCATGTATGATCAAGTAAACATTGCGAAAGGCTACATTCAAGATCAGTTATTGGGAAACGATATATTTGGTCCATACCAAGTTGCAGCTGATATTTCTGGGGCTATTATCGTGGCACCCAGAATACAAAATATTATCTTATTTATGTTGCTAAATATTGGTTACAATGCTCCGAATGTTTCCTGGGGAGGCCTTTCTGGATTATTACCCGTGAGCGACACAGTTAGGCATCTAAATGGTGTTAATTCTCTAGATCCAGAATTTGAACCTTCTTATAGTATCGTTTATGGGAGCGGAATCCCACTTTTTGAACCGTATGGAACAGCTGCAAAAGAAGTAATAAGTTTTTTGAGAGGCAATAATGTTTTTGACATAAATAATGGATTATCGAACTTTTTTTTAAATTTAGATTATCAAAAAATGACTTTAGTTCATCCTGCCTTTTACAATTTACCAACAAACCAAGCACGATTTCTTAGTCTATTAATGTCAAGATTTGGGGCGGGTTTTTATACAAACGATGGGGATGGCGTTGTCGATCTTGCCAGTCAGAAAGGTGAAGGTATTTCATACTTACGAAATGCACCAAGACACAAAAAAATGTTTAAAAGTGAAAGCTTTGATAATTATCTGACCAATCAATTTCCCGCGGAAGTTGCTGCCACTGAAGCAGTGATGGCTGCAGCGGCATTAGCAAAATCGTGGTCAGGAATCCCTTATCCAATTGCCTGGAAAAGCTTATGGTGGATGCGCTTTATACCTGCTACCAGTTTGATTAGTAAGGTTTATGAATACAGAGAAGAAATTAATTACTCAATTGAAGCACATGGAAATATTCTTAAGGAAAACGAAATTTTATCGAAAGCAATATTGGACAGCCCAGCAATCACAACAGTTTTAGATATCCAGACTACCTGGGAAGCAGTATCTATTTCAACACCCGAAGCCTCTGCCTCTTCTCTTTCCGCCACCGGTACTCCTGAAGTAAAATACATGTCAATCACTGCGCCAAGAACTGCTCCGGCCGGATATCAATCCATTAAAATAAAATCACTCCAGGAAAACCGTGTTTACCACGGCAACACCAACATGTCGATCCCGATCACGGTTGACGGCAAAAGAAAATACATGACCGAGATGCTCGTCACAAAGCCGCCAAAAAGGATTGAAGGGAAATTGAATTATCTGGTCCCAAAACTCATGCAACAGTTCCAGTACTCTTTCAACCACAAAGCCTGGACCGATATAAAGAACGTCAATCCGGTTACTGGCGAATTTGTCTTAGACAATCTACCGTTTGCCGAGGGGCAGAATACTCTGGCAATTCGCGCCACCAACGCGGTCGGCGTAAAATCACATCAGATCTGTAAATTCGTCCTCAACACCATCCCCATGGTTATCTCCAAAATGACCCCCAAACCGAACAGTTATACTAATAATCCCCGCCCGACTATGGGAGGGACCTTTGCCAAATCGGTTTATACCGAAAACACAAAGTTAGGTGAAGGAATTCCTACCGTAACTTCTGCCAAATTATATTGGAATGATAAATTGTTAAAAGATCTGTTAAATGATCCTAACTTCAAGCAGGAAAACGTTAAAGTTAACGACTATCGCACAGAAGTCAATTTCTCTTACCGTCCGCCGGAACCGTTAAAAGACGGGCAGTATAAATTAGTAGTAGAAGCAAAAAGCGAAGTGGGCACTTCCCGCGGCGAATGGCCGTTCTGGGTCGATACGACTCCTCCGACAATAACAATACAATTAAATTAAAGCTCTTTGCCTTCTTTTAACAATTCCGCCGCCGCGTTTTTAAGCTTTAACACCGATACCTCTTTCCATCCGCTGGCAAGATAGCGGGTTGTAACCTGTCCGGCTAGAGTATCATTTTTATCATATATCAGGACCGATTCTGCCTTAATGAATTCTTTGTTTAAGATATAAGCATTAACTTTCAATAACAGGTCCTTTTTCTCGTCAACCACCAGGTCAACAAACTGCGGCAGCCACAGGTCGGTGCGTATCAGATACCCGCACAAATACTTCTTCCCGTTTTTTTGTTTGTACAATATCCAATGATAATTATTGTTCAGGTCATCAAAAGGGATATAATTTGACGGCTGAAACGGAACAAATCTCATTCTACTCCCGCTCATCTGCTTGGAATAGTAACTCTTCCAATTTTCCTGCTGACTATCAATGTTGTTGATTTTCTTGATCGGTTTTTCTGTAAAGACAAACTCATACTTGTCATCACCCTTTATCTTTAGCCGGCCTTTAAAATACTGGTAAACTTCAGAGGTTCCCAGTACTGATGATATCTCGACACTAAAGTTTCCTTTCAGAATCTTATTTTCTGTAATTTAACCAGCTCGGCTTTATCCTTCCTCTGCCTCAACTCAAACGACTCGGTGAGGGCAAGCTGTGCAATCCGGCTCTTGCTGGCAAAATTGAGGATAAGATCGTCTCCTTTCTGCTCAATCACTTTGAAATAGCCGCTTTGCGGCGGAATCTTTAATTCCATACCAGAGCCCCGTCGGGGATCCGGGCGATCAGGGCATCGCGGGTCTCATCTTTAAAAACCTTCTGCTCGACTTTTATCGGTTTATCACTCCGTTTAACTCTTACCTGGGAAGCAAAAATATCAGCAGAGAGTTCATCAGATAAGGTATAGATTTTGCCATTATATAAAATAACCAGCCTTTTGTTA
>JBHPMS010000038.1:0-6196 GCA_042563095.1 Candidatus Margulisiibacteriota bacterium | reverse complement strand
TTAATTAAAGCATGAACAGTTCTAACATCCAGATCTCCCCTATTATAGTTAGGTGGTAGATAGGTCCAACGTTTATCTTGAAGTGATTTTACTCCAGAAAGTAATCGTCGCAGACGAGCTAATTGTTTGCTATCAATTGATTTTTTACCCCTACCAACGTACGCCTGACTATCTGCTTCTAACTTTAATTCTTCTGCTTTTTCAAAATAACCTTTCCATCCACTAGGCACTCTAACTTTAATCATAAAAGCAATATGACCTAGCTCTTTGTGTAGTCTTACATACCCCTTTGCTCTCTCATATGTTACTTTGTCACCGATTTCGCGATTTTTATATGCTATATCTACACGTTTAAGGGCTTTTTCAAATTCTCCTTTTTTAATAAGTTCGGCTAAATCCTTGTTAAGTTTTTCGTTTTTTGTCTCTCCGCCAAAATCCTTTTTATTGTTTATTAAAAGCTCAATTGCCTCTTTAACTTTTCCTTTAGAGAGTAAGCTATTGAATTCTTGCTGATGAAGTATAAAGTCAACATTGATCCCATCATTTTCCATTCTTTTTCGATGAGCTTCGATTTTCTTAACCAGTTCTGCCTGGCTCATCAACTTAGCCCATTTAGAAACCTGAATTCTCCACTTTATTGCAACAACTGGAATCCCGGCTTCGGCTAATTGTTTGCCGTATTGAGCAATATGCTGCTCTAATCTTTCGGTTGTACCCATCTGTTGAATCAAATCGATAGCCAAGGAATGCATTGTCGCTTTAACATTTAGACCTTTCTTTTCAAAACCAGCTTTTTTCGGTTTTATTTCTGCCATCTGTTCTTCGGTAAAAGTCTCTTTTTGTCTGATTGCTCGCAACTGCAACTCAGCTAGCTTTGCTTCTCTCTTTTCTTCACCTAATCCCTTTAAGTCTGGTTCTCCTTCTTTATATTTTTTCTTATTCGACAACCTCTTGATTACTGAATCTAAACTATGTTTATTTACTAATACCTGGATCCTTAAATTTGCAATAATCGAAGTCATATTTTTATAAGCTAATTTTGCCGACATTCCAGACTTTTTATATGCCTCAACAAAACGACTGCGGCTTTCTTTTACAAAAGCATAGGCTCCTTCAACTCCTTTTTGACCTTTATATGCCACTGCTCCCGATTGGATTTGAGCCTTTTCAAGATTAACGACCAATAGCTCTAATTTGCCGATTTTCTTTTCTATTTCTTTGTTCTTATCACTATCCTTTATATTCTTTAATTGTTCCTTCAACTTAGTAACACTGATTTTCAGTTTTGTAATGATATGTGGTAGGGATTTTACCTGTGTACTATTCTGAATTATAGAATCGGTCCGGAGCTCCCACTTTGTAAGTTCAGCAGCTTTAAGCCTTTCTTCACTATAATGAGTATCAATATAAGTTAAAGTCTTTTCAAGTCCGTGCAGATTGTAGTATGTTTGAAGTTCATGTTGAATTTCTTTTTGGTTAATCTCTTTTTCTATCTGCTTAGCGGCCTTACCTAAAATTCCGCGGTTTTTTTGATATACTACTCTAGCTTCAGGATATTTTTTCTGGCGTAATAGATTAAGAATATTTTTGTATGCTGATGTAGCTTTAATGCCCGTTGTCGTAATAAATGCTTTAGGGTCCAGTCCCTTTCTTACATAAGAAGACTTCTTTTGCCTCTTTCCCTTTCCTTTACCCGCAAGTGGATCTAAGCCCATCTTAATTCTCCCTATTACATTTTCGAAATTGAAACAATAAATCTAACCGCAGCTTCATAGTCTTTAAAGTGTCCTCTTGGATCCAGTTTGGGATTTTGTTTTATATACTTTCTATTTTTACCTCTAATAGCTATTTTCCTTGCCCACACCTTTAACTCTCTAAAGAATCCAGGATTATTTCTATACTTATCTAATACACTCAATATTGTTAAAGCAATATTTCTTTTCTGATCTGGAGAACGGTATGAAGGATTTGGTTCATATTTCCCCTCTTCAGCTTTTCTCTTTTCTGGTTCATCAGCAGAAACCAATAATCCCAAATAAGTTCTCGCCTGTACTTCTTCATAATCTTTAGGTGTTTCCATTTCAGCCCTATTCAAATCTTCAAGATCAACTTTCAACTCGTGCTTATTGCTCAACCTAAAAACAGCAACATCTTCACCGCTCACTTTCCTAAATGCTCTAAATATTTCTTTTGCAGCATCAATCCTTCTCCTATCTCTTTTACCTTTAATTGTTTTTGCTTCATATAATTGCACAATAATTATTTGAGCTGATTTAAGAATTCCTTTCTTGATCCCTTCAGCCACTGAATCACAATAATTGAGTGCCTCAACAATATTTTTCCTTGTTCCCTCAAAATTGAGTTTTGTTACTTGGAGTTTAGCTATCTGTGCCAACATCCTTGCCAATTGCACTTTTTCTTCATCTGCTATATTTTCAAAATCCTTTAACTTAATCTTATTAATTTCAGTACTCAGGGTTTCTATCCAAGAATCACTAGCTTCTCGTATTTTTATGAGGCTCATATCTTTTTTTGATACTATTTCTTTATATTTTGTTTCCCCTGGTAAATTACCATATTTAAGCTCAGCTAATCGAGGAAGGATTTCATTATTTAGTCCATCTTTTATTTTTTGTTCCAAAGTCTCAGAATCTTTTATCGCTTTCAACATACTATATGCTTTTTCTATATTCGCTTTTTCTTTTTCGTTTAATCCTTTCATCCCTGCTTTTGACGCATATTTAGTAGAAATTCCGATCAACATTTTTTGCACCCTCTCATCACCAGGATCTTTTTCGTATAAGAAGATTGCTTCCGTTAAGGCCTTGTTGGTCATTCCTCTTGCAGCATATTTTTGCAACAATATTTTCCTAACCTTATTATGTGTAGGACTATTTTTTTTCATCGCTTCTAAATCTTTTATTGCTTCAGCTTGAGTACCCTTATAATTTCCCAATTGCATATTTAACAGCGTTTGTTTCTGTTTTCTATTTAACTCCCCTCCTTCTGTACCTTCATCTTCATCTTTCTCCACCTTCACCTTTCCCCCAGTAACCTTATTTACAAATTCCCCACTATTAGCAAAAGAGAGCTTTGGAAACTCATCCGCTTTAATTCCTTTCATAATCTTCTTAGGATCCTTGATCCTAGCTAAAAACTTCATCGTGGTAAAGAAATAATTGCGAATTTCTCTGTTTAAATTTGCTTTTGACAGATCTTTTTCCACACCCAATAGATTCCTTAAAACCTGCTCTGCCCATGGCTTATAATTGTCTGATATTTTGGCCAATAACTCTTCTCCGCTAATTGATGCATCACTTGATTTTCCTAATCCTTCCATAAATTTATCAGCAGCCTCTACTCCGCTTACAAGTGCATATCTTTCAGCTTCAAGGTACTTATCAATTACTTCAGGAGAACTTCCAGTCCCTTTGGCAATAAGATTTATAAGTTCATTTTTGGACTTTTTCCAATCTTTATCTGTAATCTTTCCGTCCCCTCTTACTTTCCCAGTATTCTCATCTACTTTTGAAGAATCTCCACCAACACTAAAAAGGTTAAAAGCCTGTTTTTTACCAAGCTTTAAGGCATCCCATTCTGATTTTTCAATACCATCTTTTAGATTTACATTAAACCCATTTATTTTCACAGCCTTCCCAGCTTTAAGAGCTGCTTTTTGCTTTGATGACAATTTGGTATAAACATTTGACCTATCTAAAAGTGATTGGAATACCTTTGGTCCAGTACCTGTCAAGATTTCATCCGTTAATTTATTCTGGGATACTCTAATATTCCATTTTTCAGTCCTATCTGTTTGGACTTTACCGTTTTTTATAGTATATCTATAATCACCAATCGCTAACTTAATCTCACTGTTATCTGAAGTCGAAATTAAGAATTCACAAAATTCTCCCGGCGTTATAATCCCGTTAGGATTAAGAGAATTCCGTTTGGGGTCTTTCTCCCATGTTTCTAATTTATTCTTTAGTTCGGGGGATAAGCCGGCCAGGTTCTTTTTATCTTTCATGTCAATCTTAACTGATCCAGTTCCAATGACTGCTGTTGCGATTTTTGTCAATTCAGTTATCGGTTTGGCTTCTTTTGTTTTTTGGGAATTTACACTTAGTGAAGCACCTTTCTCTTTTTCGGCAATTTCTTTCTCATGCTTTTCTGCAAGCTGATTTGTTTTTTCTGCCTTTGCAGGGTGTTTAAGTGTTGTCTCTTGCATATCCGCAACTTGCTTAAGAATTGTAACTTGTGCTTTTGTTTTTTCAGATAATTTACTGATACCTTCTACCACAGAATCTAACAGAGCCGAGACCCTCGTTCTTGCTCTGCGTCCATCCCGATCATAAATTGTTTTAGCCATGTAGAATAAAATAATTGGGATTGCCTTTTTATCTTCTGCTTTTCTAGCCGTTTTCATTGAACGACCAAGTGCTTTATAAGCTTTCTGGTACTCCCCGTTTTGGTGCAGTTCTAACGCCTCTCTAAATGCTTTTTGTCCTTCTTCTTTTAATTTTTTCTTTTCAGCATCACCAGTCACTTTAGACCTTTCTGGTTTAGCTGCTCCACCCGAACCTCTAACTATCGCTACCATCTTTTATTCCCCCTTCTTAAATAAAAAAACCCACCTGTTACAGTGAGTTTTTTTGAAACTCTATTCTATTAATAATATCTTCTAACATAACAGGCAACATTAAAAGATCCTTTTGATGCTTGACTCTATTATATATATCGCAATAAGCAGGCTAAAACTTGCATGGATTTTGAACTTTTTTAGAAACAAGGCCAACAAGGCAGAAAAGGGGGAAAGGGCGGGAAGGGCTTAGGATTTGGAGGGATTAGCTGGGATTTTATTTTCAAGTGACCGTATTAGCCTATTAGATAAATACATTGTTCTTATTGCTAGTCCGTCAAACTTAACATATAGTGCCTTGTTAATATACTTTTTGTGAAAACACCTCCTCACCCAATCCTGAAGTTCAGCAAGAGATCTTCTACTATATCTTAGAAACCGCATGTATTCCTTTATTGACCCGCTGTAGTAGCCTTCAACAAAATTTGCAACACTTGAACTACATGATCGTTCGATTTGATCTATAAGCTGGAATTTATTTTTGGGGATACGAACTAAAATCTCATTTAATACGATTTGTTCGATTAAATCCAGATTCTTCCATACAATCATTTTTCTGTGACCATACTCATTATCCATAATAAACCTCCCTTATTGTCAAACTTTGAGGCCATTAGGGCCGACAAGGCAGGATGGAGGGAAAGGGCTTAGAATTTTTTGGTCGCCCTTTCACTCCCTATGGCCCTAATAGCCTTCTCACCTCTTGATGGCCCCGTTGGCCCTTTCCCCATTACCCAGCAATTTCCATGCCCGCTTTTTGGGTACAATTCCCTCGTGAAGTGCAGTCGGGGTGGCGGGTTTTAGGTCAGCCATACATAGGGAGCACTGAAAAACTATCTCTTATCTCTGGGGAATAGGGATTTTTTTATAGGAATTGTTCTGATCTTGTTTGATTAGGCTGTTTGTGGTTCCAATCTTTTAGCCGCAGTGGTTAAATTCATTCCGATCAATGATAATCTGGTCCAGATTTCTTCTCCGCCGGCAATTGTATACATGATTCTATCAAGGCCATAATGATTTTTGCCGGTTCCGATTATTCCTTCGATTTTATTTCTCTCTTTCTGTTTTTTCTTGATGTAAGCTTCCTCTTTTTTACTCTCTTTTGTTTTGCGCCCGAGCGGTTTAAAGGCAGTTTTTATTTTTATTCTCTCCAAAAGTTTTCGATTATGCCTGTTCCCAAAAATCTTATCGGCTATTACTTCATCAGGCAATTGTCCAAAGTTTCTTTTGTAAACTTTCAAACTGTTTTTAAGAAAATTGCCTTCGTTAAAACCATCAGAAGATATCTTATCGAGGCAGGCAAAACCATCTACCCAGCTCAGCACCAGTTTGGGGCCAAACTCAACATCCTTTCCGTCCTTTCCCCTTACCATCGGCCGGATATGAGGCTGATGGAAACTTACAATCCGGTCTTTTATCCGGCACGTTTTCTCTTTCACCATTTGCAGCTGCTGTTCATAGATTGTTTTGGCGGTTTCAAATTTAAATGATAATTCAGCTTTGCTTTCTTCTGATGCTTTTTTTAATAAGTCTGACAGTTGTGCTATGTTTCGCCTC
>JBHPMS010000037.1:0-6472 GCA_042563095.1 Candidatus Margulisiibacteriota bacterium | reverse complement strand
CGAGGAGGAACGATTTATGCCGAGCTTGTCGAGGCAAGTGACGACGAGTCGAGGTGCTAACAATTTGCTAACACTGATAGGTGATAAAAAGCTATATATGTGATAAAATTACTGCCAGTGTTTTTAATATGACGTTGGTTTAAATCGCACCCTCTCCATTCCTACTCGTCCCTATTATCCCTGCTCATCCCTGAGTTCCCTGCTATTTATTTTTTTTAATCAAAGGGAATATTTCTCGATTAATCCCTTCCATAATCCACATCCGCAAAAGTGTTAAAAGGAGGAGTCCCTCTTTTAAAAGCTTTGGAAACTATTTTAGCGGCTTCAATCTGCCCCTCTTCTAAGCGCAGGGTCAGCAATTTTTTATTTCTTTTTGAAAACAATTTTATCTTGAGTGCTTTTGAAAATTTGATCGGTGTTTCTATTTCGGTCATCTGGTCTATATAATCTGTCACATCGTTTTTATCCCAAAATTTTGCTTCTTCTTTTTCTGATCTGAATCCTGGCATTTTTTTCATGTTCCCCTCTTTCTTTTATATAGCTTTTTTTCTTTTTCACTCATATCTCTGGCAGTAATAATCCTTACTACCCCTTTTTCTTTGTAAGTAAAAATCACCGGCAGATACCTTCCTGACTCATTCTTACCAAAAGCTGCATATGAATTATTCCTACTCCTAAAGATGATCGGATTTTCAATAAAAACCTCTTCTGCTTCATCAATAGACACATTGTGTCGAGCAATATGCTCAACATTCTGCTTATTCCAAATAAAGCTTTCAAACCTCAAACTAACACTCCCATTGTACTACATTGTAACTACATACGCAATTACATATTTGTCAAGTCCAATATTTTCGTTTTTCCGTCACGCTTGTAACCAGAAATCACATATACCCCTGTCATATCATTATAATCATAAACTATCTTTCCAGCAAAATCAGCATCAGTATATTCTACGCCTGTAAATGGATTCTTAGGAATCGAAACCATATACCCGCCAAAGTTAAGGTAATTCTTTACCAGAGTTGCAACTCCGGTTGCTTTAGTAATCGGAAAAGTATTATTCTCTAAATTATACCCCTCTATCGCCAACTGCACCGAATGCATTACAGCTTTTACCGACGCCTCTTTCGCCTTATCCTGCGCCCCCAAAAGATGCGGAACCAAAAAAAAGGCCAATAAACCAATGATCCCAATTACCACCAGCATTTCGATTAATGTAAAACCCTTTCTATTCATGATTTTCACCTCCTTGCCCCGAGCAAAGTCGAGGGGCTTTTTACTGTATTGCTTCCATCATAGAAAATAACGGTAGAATCATTGCCATTGCAATAATCGCAACCACACCACCAACCAATAGGGTTGAAGCCGGTTCTACCAGTGTAGTGATGTTCTTAATCACTCCTTCGACTTCTTGATCAAAATAATCCGCCGCCTGGATTAAAACCTGGTCAAGCGATCCGCTCTCTTCGCCGATACCGATGATTTGCACTAAAGAGTCAGGATAGAGTGAAGAAACAGAAAAAACATCTTTTAACTTAGCTCCATTTTCTAACCCGTGTGCAATTTCTTTAATCGATTTATAAAAAGACCGGTCGTTTAGTCCGGCTAAAATAGTTTCCAAAGCTTTTAAAAGAGGGACTCCTCCTTTTAACTGATACCCGAGTGAGCGGCAGATTTTTGAAATAATGATTTTTTTATAGAGAGAACCGATAATTGGCAGGTTATTTTTAAAACCCGGCCTTCTAAAAAGAACAACAAAAGCCCCGACACAAAATAATAGCCCAATCGAAAAGATATGCATATTTTGCGAAAAAGCTAATAAAACTTTTGTCAGTTGCGGTAATTCAAAATCGAATTCAGAAAAAATACTCTGGAAAGTTGGGAGAATAAAAAGAAAGATAAATATAACAGATATTATGCTTACGCCCAAAACAATTGCCGGGTACATTAAAGATTTTTTTATCTTATCCCGGGCGGTAATCTCCCGTTCAAGTAAGGCAATTATTCTCTTTAAGGAATTCTCCAGCTTTCCATCCGCTTCACCAATCCGGATCAGGTTAATATCGTTTTGTGGAAATTGTGCGGCTTCAAATGAGGCCGAAAGGAGTGCTCCTCCTTCTAATTCAGTCATAATCCTTATTACTTTTTCTTTTAACTCTTTTTTGCTCTGATTGGAAATAATCTGCAGGGTAGAGAGAATTGGAAGCCCGGCCGAAAGCAAGGCCAACAGCTTTTTGTAAAAACCGAGCAATTTAGATTTTGAACAATTCTTTGGAGTTTTTGGTAGTCTCAGTTGCAACTTCATCAACAGTTACTCCTTTAACTTCTGCGATTTTCCGGGCGATGGTTGGAAGGTATGACGGTTCATTTCTTTTCCCCCGATACGGCTCCGGCGCCAGATAGGGACAGTCCGTTTCTAATAGTAATTGAGAAAGTGGAACCCTTATAACATTTTCTCTTACATTATGAGCTTTTTTAAAAGTGACCATCCCGGCAAAAGATATGTAAAAACCAATATCCGAGGCAAAACGGATAAGCTGATCATCCCCGGCAAAACAATGAAAGACTCCCCGCAGATTCCCTTTATTTACTTCCTGCATAATTCTGATCGTATCTTCTTGCGCATCACGAGCGTGGATGATTACCGGAAGTCCAACCTCCTGAGCCAGCAATAGCAATTTCCTAAAAGCAGCTTGCTGAGTTTCTTGCGACTGTAAATTCTTATTATAATCCAGTCCGGTCTCCCCGATCGCAACAACTTCTTGGTTAGCCGCCAAAGTTTTAATTTCATTCAAAGAGGCTGCAGTAACTGTATCCGCATCGTGAGGGTGGATGCCGATTGCAGCAAAAATATAGTCCTGGTAGTTTTTTGCCAGCTTTAACGAATCGCGTGAAGATTGGAGATCAAATGAAGCATTAACAATCTTGATTATTTTTTCATTTTTTGCTCGGGTGATAACTTCATCCAAATCAGAATATTCCGGCATGGTCAGATGCGCGTGGGTCTCTATAAACATCAAAATCTCCTTTTACTTTTCAAGCCTCGGGAAAAGTGGTTTCCCCTTTTTTACTACTGTTCCAGCAATTTTGATGCTCGATCGATCGATTTTACCAGAAGTTACTTTTTCAAGTGATTCTGCAAAATTTAGCTGTTCCCACATTTTTTTAGCGGTAGTTGGAATGAAGGGGGTGACAAGAATCGCTACAGTCTTTAGCACATCGATCAAATTGTACATGACCGCTGCCAGCTCCTCTTTTTTCGATTCATCCTTAGCCAGCTTCCAGGGAGCTGATTCTTCTATATATTTATTCGCTCGCCCAATTAAAGCCCAAATTGCCGCCAGTGCCTCCGAAAACGCCAACCTTCCCATCGCCTCATCTACAATATCAGGAGTTTGGATGTTGAGATTTTGGATTTCGGATTTGTTTGGAAGACCTCGACGAGCTCGGTCGAGTCGTTGGACGTTGGAGGTTGGAAGTTTACCATCATAGTACTTCTCTATCATATTTAAAGTTCTATGAAGTAAATTGCCCAAATCATTCGCCAAATCAGCATTAAACCTGGTTTTAAAAGAGTTCATCGAAAAATCCCCATCAGAGCCAAACGGAACTTCACGGAGGATAAAATAGCGGACCGGATCAACTCCGAATTCATCTGCTAATTTAAGTGGATCAACCACATTTCCAATCGATTTAGACATCTTCTTCCCCTCCACAGTCCACCAACCATGGCCAAAAACTATTTTAGGCAGTGGAATATCCGCCGCCATCAACATGCAGGGCCAGGTAACTGCGTGAAAACGGACAATCTCTTTCCCCATCAAATGAAGAACCTGCGCGTTCTCCCAATACTTTTTATATTTCTCATGGTCTGGCCATCCGAGTGCTGAAATATAATTTATAAGAGCATCAAACCAGACGTAAACAACGTGCTTCGGATCTTCTATAATGTTTATTCCCCAGGAGAAAGCGGTACGGGTAACAGAAAGGTCATGCAAATCCTGTTCTAAAAACCTTAAAACCTCGTTACGCCTGGATGGAGGTTGAATAAAATCTTCATGTTCGTTAATATGCTTAATTAATTTTTTCTGGTATTTAGAAAGCTTAAAGAAATAAGTCTCTTCTTTCAATCGCTTAGTTTTTCTTCCACAATGTGGACAGAGCTTTCTCCCCTCAATATCTTCTTTTAGCGAAGATTCCGTCACATAATTTTCACAGGTGACACAATACCACCCCTCATATTCTCCCTTATAGATATCTCCATTGGCAATAAGCTTAGAAAATATTTCCTGGACTACTTTTTTGTGCCTTGCATCTGTTGTACGGATAAAATCGTTATTTGAGATGCCCAGTTTTTCCCAGGCAGATTTAAAACGATCGACTAATCCATCAACAAATTCTTTCGGCCTTAGTTTTTTCTCAGTTGCTGCGTCATATACCTTCTGCCCGTGTTCATCGGTTCCTGTTAAAAAATAGGTATCCTCACCTTTTAAGCAATGGTAACGGGCCAAAACATCAGCCGCTACGGTCGTATAAGCATGCCCGATATGCGGAACATCATTTACATAGTAGATCGGGGTTGTAACATAGAATCTCATATTTTTTCAGCAGAGGATTTTAGTTGGCGGATATATTTGTCTAACTGTTCTTCTTTTTTAAAGTCAGGAAAATTGACCTCAACCTTTACCGGCATATTCCCTTCCTGAAATTCGGGAAAAAAAGTATAAACATCTTCTACTGTTACTTTCTTCTTCTCCCCTTTTCTTTTAATAAAAAGTTCTTTTAACATATTTAAGCGCGGTTCAAAAGAGAGCCTGGAATCACGGTATTTATTAAGCAGTGTTTCCAACACTTTCTTCGAAGAACGTTTTTCTAAAATCCGCTCGATCGACGCTTTTAACTCATCCTGATTGAGCGGTTTGGTTATATAATCGTATGCCCCCATTTTAATTGCTTTGATTGCATCCTCAATATTCCTGATCGGAGTAACTATGATCACATCGATATTAGGATGAGTTTCTTTTACTCTTTTTAAAATATCAAGCCCGTTCATGTCGAGGGTCTTGACATCAAGCAGCAGCAGGTCAACCGCTTTTTTTTCCATCAACTCAAAAGCCTCATGCCCGGACGAGGCTACTTCTATTGTATAGTTATCTGATAATATCCCGGTCAATGTATCCCTCAGCTCAGTTTCGTTTTCCAAAATAATTATATTTGCCCCTTCTCCGTATTCAATTTTTTCTTTATTTTCTTGAGAAAGCTTACTTTTCAATTTATCATAATCATAATCCTCTTCGCTCAAGACCGGAAAATTAAAGAGCGCTTTCTCCTCCGCTCCCAGATCCCGCCCCTCGACCCTTCTTTTCATCTGCAGCTCCTGGAAGAGAAGCCTGCGGTGTTCGGCAGCGATTCTTTCGCGGTCAAGCCGGTCTGTTAACTCTTTTAATTTACGATGGTAATCTTCTTTTTCAATCGCTCTATTAATGGTAGCGACCAAATCCCCGGCATAAAATGGTTTAGTAACATAATCATAAGCCCCGTGCTTCATTGCTTTTACCGCAGTTTCGGTATCATTTAATGCCGTTACCATAATAATATCTGGAGCCAGGTTGATCTTTTTCATTCTGGTTAAAATCTCGATTCCGGTCATGTCGGGGAGGCGGATATCAAGTAGCACCACATTCAGGCGGAACTGTTCGTTATAAAAAATCCTGAGCGCTTCTTCACCGTTGGCTGCAATAAATGTTTTAAATTCTTCGGACAGGAGCTCCACCAAATTCTGCCGCATATCCTCTTCGTCTTCTACGACTAAGATATTGGGCTTGTGCTGCATCTCCGCATCGGTTAAGGCTTTCATATAATGTTAAATTATAGGTATATTAGGTCAGAAAGTCAAATTTATGCTAAAATATTAGTATGAGAAAAATTGGATTAATAATTTTCTTTTTATTCATCCTTACATCTTATGCAAATGCCATGTCCACTCCCCCCGAACCAGCACCATTTGAACCGGTTGATATTAAAATAGAACATCTCGGAACTTTCGGTTTTGCCGGAGCGGGGCACGAACAGTTTTTTCATCCGCTCGCAATTGACCTGGCTAACTTTGGTGATATCTCAACAGATATCGGACATATCTTTGCAGCAGATTCTGGAAATAATCGAATCGTACGAATCGACCGCCACGGCGGGGTGGTTTTCCAATTTGGACAATTTGGACAGGCTGAAGGAGAATTTAATAATCCCTCCGGGATCGCGGTTGATTTTAATCATTTAATATATGTCAGTGATCAAGAAAATAACCGGATCCAGAAATTCGATATCAGAGGAAATCCACTAACTGTCTGGGGGAGTTTTGGAAACGACCACGGGCAGTTCCAGGACCCGAAAGGGTTGGCGCTTGATAATTGGGGGAACGTTTACGTGGCAGATTCGGGTAATGACCGGATCCAAAAGTTTGACGCCAACG
>JBHPMS010000036.1:0-6652 GCA_042563095.1 Candidatus Margulisiibacteriota bacterium | reverse complement strand
AATGGTGGGGACGGCTGACAGAAAACGCGGTCGGCGCAAAATTATATAATCTGCTGCCGGAAAAAGGAGCGGAACTTTTTTATTGGAGGGATCGGCAGGAAGAGATAGATTTTATCATCAAATATGGTAAAAGGATACTGGCAATCGAAGTGAAATCCGGACAGGCAAAAAACCGTACAGCCTCGCTTGAATCCTTTTCAAAACGTTACAAAAATGCGGAATTATATATACTTTCCGATAAAAAAACGGCAGCCCCTGAAATAATAAAAAATATCAGTCTGATTGATTTTTTTAGTAATCCGGAAAAGAGTTTATCGCTTTAACGGATAATAGAATAATTCTGCTATTTAATGTAAAATTATATATAATCAAATGATTTGCCAGCATTCAAAAAGTAATCTCCTGCAACAAATTAACGGAGAGGTTTTATTTTCTTGTAATGAATGTTCCTCAATCTACAAGAAAACAAACATTGATCCTCAAGACCATTACAAAGATTTCTACAAAAATGAGATCGCTACCCGCTTCCACTCTCCAATCGAAATATTAATAAGGGGCTTTCGCTTCTTTAGGGCTTTTAAGATATTCACCCTTTATCCGGGAGCAAAAAGGATACTGGATGTGGGGTGCGGTCGGGGTTACCTGCTCTATTACCTAAAAAAAATCTTCCATTATGAAGTTGCAGACGGCACCCAGATCTCTAAAAATGCGGTTGACTTTGCACGTAACACGCTTAAGCTCAATATCTATGCTAATGACCTGCTCCAGCTTAAACTCAAACCAGATAGCTATGATATCGTCTCTCTCTGGCACGTCTTAGAACATGTCAAAAATCCCGAAGAATATGTTAAAGAAATCATGAACATCTTAAAGCCAAACGGAAAAATTATTATTGAAGTGCCAAATTTTAATTCCTGGACCAGACCAATCACCGGTAAATACTGGCTCGGCCTTGACCTGAAAAATCATATCCACTTTTTTACACCAAATACGCTAATAAACTTGCTAAGAAAATACAAATACAAAATAAATAAAGTCCACACTTACTCGCTGGAGTATTCAACTTTTATCTCAACTGAGAGCCTGGTAAGTAGAATTACTAACTCTGAGCAAAAGTTTTACAAGGCCATCCAGGGGAAAGGGAGTTATCATAAGATCCTGCATCACATTCTACTTTTTTTACTGCTGGCTCCAATCTTTTTTATCATCAACGGCTTGCTCTTTTTCTCTAAACGGGGAGAAGTGCTCTTAGTTATTGCCAGAAAAAATGAAAGCTAAATGTCAATAAATATAATCCAGAAAATAATATTTGTCATCCTGCTGATCATCTTTGCCTTTTCCCTCTTCAAACACATCTCCTACCCCCTCCTCTGGAATGACGAAGCAGAAACTGCCGCTTATGGTGAAAGGATTTTAAAATACGGCTACCCAAAAGTGCATAGCGAAAACAACCGGATTTTTCTACTCTTCGATCGGATTTCGATCAATAAACAGCTTGATGCTTTTATTGGATCAGGTTGGGTTCAATATTACTTTTGCGCTATCCCGGCCTTTTTTGCCCGCCTGACCGATGATCTTTACCTTAAAACTGCCCTGATCAGGTTCCCCTTTGCATTAATCGGCTTCTGTGGGATATTGCTCTTTGGCCTGGCCGGGGCAACCCTCCAAAAAAAAATTACCCCCCTGCTATTTTTATCTGCCTTCATTTTTTTGGAGGCCCTCTCTGTCCCCCTGGTCCACCATTTAAGGGAAGCACGTTACTATAGTATTTATATATTCCTAGCCGCCTGCTGGTTTTATGTCTATACCAAATATAATTATAAAAAAGAGCTCGGCTATGTCCAATATTTATTCCTATCAATTATTTTGTTGCTTTTAATATTTAACACATTTTATCCGATCTTCTTTATAATTCTGGCAACCATGTTAGCGGACAACCTCTTTAGATTTGTAACTAAAAATATCAAGCGGCAAGAATTCTTGGCCGGATTAGCTGCACCAATAATTACCTTCATCCTGGCAATTCCTTTTATCTATTTTTTTAGAGTATTTACAATTGCCAAATTCCACTCAACTGCGTTTGGGATTGGCTTTGATAAGCAGATAAAACAAATTGGAATTTTACTTATTTTTTTGCTAAAACATAACTTCTTGATACTAATCATAGCCTCTGCATTCCTGTTTATTTTTCTTTCAGTTAAGGATAAAAATAAACTGCGAGAACCGGTCGCAAAACCCTATCAAATATTTACTTTGATATTAATTAGTATTTACTGCCTCAGCATAACCCGCAGCCCCTTCTTTTTTGAGCGCTATTACATTGTTTTACAACCATTCTTAATGCTATCACTCCTTTTTTGGCTGCTCTCACTCAAGGATTTGAAGCAGAGTGCCGCGATAGTAATTATTGTTATTTTTATTTATAATTCAACTTTTTTGATTAGTCCGATTCGAGGCCATACCTATGAAATGTTTAACCAGTATCAAGGCCCGCTTGACTACATTATTCCATACCTGTCCAAAAATTTTAAATACCCCGAAAAACTTATAATTGCAACAAACTATGAAGAGGCTGCCTACATTTACTACCTTAAAAGCAAAACCATTATTGGGGCGGGTTTGTGTTTTATTGACCAGGATATTAAATTAACACCCGATATAATTGTTTTTCGAAAACGTTGGAGCGGTCACGCTTCTGTTTTTAAGACATTATTTGCTAAAGTAAAATACCAAAAAGTTTCTTTTCCGGTTTTGGACTACACCTTTAATAATATCCCCGAATCTACCCTGCATCTCTACCAAACCTTTTTACCGCGCTCCGAACCAGAAGTGACCGATATTTATATCAGAAAAGGATTGATCGATGCTAAATAAGGGAAAAATATGCTTGCTGCTACTTGCCCTGCTCTTAATATTTATAACGGTCAAAAACATCGCTTATCCGCTCTGCTGGCACGATGAAACCGAGACCGCTATGTTTGCGGAAAGGATATTAGATTATGGCTTACCAATTGTTGATGATGGAAAAAACATCGTCTCAAACGCCACCAACAAATTCGGGGTAAATAAAAAGCTAAACCTTTATCTCTGGTCCGGCTGGGTACAATTTTACTTTGCAGCCATTGGAGCATTCCTGGCCCGGCTGGTGAATGATATCTATTCAAAAACAGCCCTGTTGAGACTTCCATTTGCCCTGGCCGGCTTAGCCGCGGTCTTTTTTACTCCGCTCCTGGCATTAAGAGAATACCAGACCAAAAGGGACCGGTTGCTTTTTTTTATCGCCTTCCTGATTTTTGAGGCCCTTTCTGTCTCGTTAACTTTACATTTAAGAGAAGCCCGTTACTACAGCCTGTTAATCCTTTTCTCAGTTTTAATCCACTTTGTATATATTTCTTATCACTTCTATAATAGAATGAATTACAAACAATATTGTTTCTTTTTAATCGTTTTGCTCTTTCTGATTTTTAACACTTATTATCCCGCCTACCTTGTTTTCTCCCTCTTTTTTTTGGTCCAACGGAAAAAGATTGCGCCGGTGCTCATAGCCGGCGTAATAATGCTTCCACTATTTTATTTCTTTAATATTTTTGAAATAGCGTCAGAATTATCCGGCCGGCTTAATTTTTCTTACCTGAATTTCTACAGCAACCTCATAAAAATATTCTTCTATTTTGCCAGGTTTGATTTCTTATACCTGCTGCTATTATTTAAGGCAATTATTATTTTCTTGTCAGTTAAGAATAAAATCATAAATGACAATTTGAACAGGCTAAAACTTTCGAATTATCTGTCAGCCTTTTTCCTTATTTTTATACTCATAACCGCCAGAAATATATTTGTCTTTGAAAGATACTATATCCCCCTGCAACCGCTCTTTACACTGATACTGCTGCTCGATTTTTCGATTATATATGGGTCAATAAAATCATACCTGTCAAAAAAAGGGGCCGTTACTTTTTTAGTTATTACTTTTACACTCTTTCTCTACCAGGCTTACACCCTGCTCCCGCTGCTCAATGCCCGCATTTATGAGCTTTTTAACCAATACCGCGGTCCGCTTGATTATGCCATCCCGTACATCCAAAAAAACTATAAGAATACCGGCCAGCTGGTAATTGCCACCAACTATGAAGAGTGCGCCTACTCATATTACTTAAAGAGCAAGACGTTAATCGGTTTTATGCACCACGCGGTCCCTGCTGCATTAAAAGAAAATCCGGATATTATCATCTACCGTAAATTCTGGAGAACTCCCCAAAAACCATTTAATATCCTCTTATCAAAGAATAAATATGAAGTTGTACAATTCCCGGTTTTTGACGGGGGAGTTAATAATATTCCTGAGCTAAACTGGAGAATCCACCATCTCTTCAGGACCCGCCTGGCCAATAATGACTATGAAAAACTTAAGCTCTATTATCTTTCTGAGCCAGGCAAATAAGTGACACTCCCAATGGAAGATCAAACCAATTTAACAGTTTTGACTCGAGCAAGTACAAACTTTTAAACAGGCTGTTTAATACACCTGGGACCTCCGGATTGTCACTCCCCTCCCCCTTTTTCAGTTTTCTAAGAATATATACGAGTGGAAATATAAAAAAGTTAGTATAGCTAAGCTTTTTAATTATAAATCCCGCATCCCTTACCTTTAAACCAACTTCCATTTTATTATAGCGCCTGACATGCCCCAGCGCTTCATCATGCCCGCTCCAGAGAAATTGATATGCTGGAACAGTTAAGAGCAGGTGCCCGCCATTTCTTAACACCCGCCAGGCCTCTTGCAGCGCTTTTTGGTCATCCGGTAGATGCTCAAAGATATCCAACGCTAAAGCCAGGTCAAAACTTTCGTCCTGGTATGGAAGATTTTCTGCATCTCCTGAACGGATATTATACAGTCCACGAGTTTTACAGTAGTCAACCGCAGCAGCAGAGGCATCAATCCCATAAGTTTCACCGTATAAGTTAAGATAGGTCATTAGCTGGCCGGTTCCGCAGCCAATATTTAAGATTATTTGTTTTCTTTTCTTGAGTAAATTAAACTTGTTCAACAGACAAAAAACCAGCCAACGCTTGCCAGCATACCACCAGTTATCTTGCTCCTGTTCATACATTTTTTGTAATTCTTCTTTATTCATTATTTATGTATTATCCTGATCCTCAATACATCAAATATAACTGACAATAGCTCGCGTAAAACATTAACCCGACTATCATTTGAATTGTGCCACATAACCGGTATTTCATCTATTTTGTAGTTTTGCTTCCGCGCCAGATAGAGAATTTCAACATCAAATATAAAACCATCCAGTTTCTGCAGGGAAACCAGTTTTTTGGCGGCGTCTCTTTTAAATGCTTTAAATCCACACTGGGTATCAGCTATGCCGGGGAGAATAAGTATTTGGATAAACAGGTTAAAAAGCCTGCCAATCCCCTCCCGCCACCACGGCTGGTGAAGAGTGATAGCTGCTCCCTTTTTTGCCCGTGATCCAATTGCAATGTCTGCCCCCCGGTCGAGACTAATTAACAGCGCAGCAAGTTCTGTAAGTGGAGTTGACAGGTCAGCATCCATAAAAACAATTTTATCACCCGTTGCTGCCAGCATCCCTGCTTTTACTGCCGCTCCCTTACCCAAATGCCTGTTTTCAAGCACTTTTATCCCGAGCTCTTTGACCAGAGTAACAGTAGCATCACTGCTCCCATCATCAGATACGATTAATTCATACTCTTTTCCTGCCAGATGTTTTTGCAGAGCATGGATTGTTTCTTTTATCTCACTCGCTTCATTATAAGTTGGGATTACAATTGATAGCATTGCTAATACTATTTTACCGCAACCGTCCCTATTTGACACGTTTAATATGACAATATAAAATAATAGTAAGGGGGAATTCAAACCATCAAGAACTTAGACTGTTTATTAATATCTCCGCCGCTACATGATAAAAACAATAATATTTGGAAGCAAATTGGCTCCAATTTCCCCCCGTTGGGCCTGGCTAGTCTAGCCGGTTATTTGCGCAACAAAAACTATACTGTAAAAATAATTGACAGTAATATTGAAACACCATCGGTTGCAGCTTTTAGAGCCTATTTTACACAGGAATATGTACAAAAATATGCATCGATTCGCGTAATCGGGTTGACCAGTATGACTTGTAATATAAAAAAGGCCTACAAAATTGCTGAGATTTGTAAAGAGTATTATCCTAATGCTCTGGTTGTTTTTGGCGGTGTCCATGCTACCTTTCTTACTGCCGAAGTTATAAATAATAAATTTGTTGATGTTGTTGTGCAAGGCGAAGGAGAGATTACATTTTATGAGATTGTAGCTGGGGCAGATTTAAAAAAAATAAAAGGCATAGTTTTTAAGTTTACCCGTGGCGACAAATATCAAGTAAAAACAAATCAACCAAGAGAAAGAATTGAAGATTTAGATTCTTTGCCTCCACCCGCCTATGATTTACTCCCAATCCTAAAATATAAACCAACCAAAGGATCATATAAAAAATTACCAGCCATGAGTATGATTACATCAAGGGGTTGTCCGGGAAAATGTACTTATTGCTCCAAACCCTTAGGCGATCAGGTAGTTTTTAAATCAGCCAAAACAATTTTTAAAGAAATCGTCTATCTGGTGCGCCATTACAACATA
>JBHPMS010000035.1:0-6816 GCA_042563095.1 Candidatus Margulisiibacteriota bacterium | reverse complement strand
CATTAAAGAATCGCAGCGTTTTGTCTGGGAACTATTTAATGTATACAAAGATGGGGATGGATCAGGCCGCCCCTTTTTCTTCCCCAAACCATTGGTTCACATGACCGAAAAGTTTTTCCAGGCCGACGGGCACGATAAGTTCTTGCACCACATTTCCGAAGTTGCTTCGGTCATGGGGAATACTTATTTTGTTTTTGACCGAGGAGAGACTGCTAAAATTTCTGAATGCTGCCGGCTCTCTTTTAAACTTGAAGAATCTGATCTTTTAGACGCTTCGGAGCCGTGGAAAATGCGCTATTCCGCCATTCAAAACGTAACTATCAATCTTCCACGCATCAGCTACCTCGCCAATAAGGACGATGAATCGTTATTCGATAACATCGCAGCAACGCTTGAAATTACCGCCCGTGCCCATCGCCAAAAAAGAGCTTTTGTAACAGACCTTCTAAGTGAAGGTAAAGCTGGTCCACTTTCGCTCTTAGCCACCAACCGGGATGGTGAGAGTTATCTCCGGCTGCGCCGCTGCACTCAACTGATTGGAATATTAGGACTAAATGAAATGGTTGAGTATCATATCGGTGAAGAATTGCACGCCAGTCGCAAAGCATTAAAGTTTGGGCTAAAAATTATCTCCTTTATGAAAATAAAGTGTGAAGAGATTTCAAAAAAATATAAGATGCATTTTGTTCTGGAGCAAACCCCGGCTGAATCAACTGCTTACCGTTTCGCTAAATTAGACCGTGAACACTTTCCACTCCAGGCTAACCAGGTCTTAAAGGGAAATCTTGATTTAAATGAAATTTACTACACCAATTCAACCTACTTTAACATCAGTAACCAGATGAATCCGATCGACCGGGTCAAGCAAGAAGGACTGTTCCATCCGCTAATTGACGCCGGAGCATTAACCCATATCTGGCTGGGAGAAACCAATCCCAATCCGGAGTCGCTCGCCAATTTTGTAATTAAAACATTCCGCGAGACCGAAAACGCCCAGATTGCCTTCTCTCCAGAATTTACCGCCTGCGGAAGCTGCGGTAAAACTACCCGCGGCTTAAGTGAAAAATGTCCGCATTGCAGTTCCGAAAACATTGAAGGGATCACCCGAATTACCGGATACTTCTCACGCATTCCAGGGTGGAACAAAGGGAAAATAGCAGAACTAAGAGACCGCCATAAAAATGCCTGCCTGTCGGCAGGCAGGGAGGCAAGATAATGGATAACATATTGGTAAAAGTTTTTGGCAAGCCCGGCTGTGAGTTTTGCAAAACCACTGTAAAAAAATTTGAAACCTTTTTCAAAAGGTGGGACAAAAAGTCCCCGCTCGAGTTTTTTGACATGGAAACAGTCGATGGGCTGGCCGAAGGAGCATTTTATTCTGTGACCAAGATCCCCTCAACTGTGATTGAAAGAAATTCTGAGGTGGTTGCGCGTTGGGACGGGAAGGTTCCGCTGTCATCAGAGTTTAAACCATTCTTTGAGTAGTTGCAGGTTTGAAACCTGCAACTACTCAATTGATCGTAACAACAACGCATTACTGACCGGTTTTTCCCCGCCGCCAACCGGCCGGCTTACCGGACGCCCATGAATTGCCATAGCAGTTGAACTTCCACCATCTAAGTTTAAAGCATCTTCGGCTCCAAGATAAAGCATCAATTCAGCCAATTCTTCTAACGTCATCCCAATACTCTGTTCTTCACTGGTTTTTTTAAAAGGTGAATATCCTCTTGATTTTCCATCTACAGCAACTAAAAGGAGTCTTTTACCCCTGGTTATCCCCACCGCCGTACGTGCTGCCCGTCCGGCTGTAACATCCCGTTTGAATTTTTCAAAATGCCGGGAGATATAAATTTTGCTCCGTTTTAAAAGACGCGGCCCCCCACCCAAAACGTGTAAGATCTCTCCATTAAATGAATTACTAAAAGGGATTAACTTAAGATTAGTCATAGCTTTATCCCCCGGTTTTACTTTTGAAACAAGATGCTCAATGAACATCGGTGAGAAGGAGATCACAAAACCGTTATCCGGGATGCTTGAGTTACCAACATACCCCCTCACCACCTTATTGTCCCGGATTGTTAATTCGTAACCAAATCGATTGGTCCCGGTGTATTCTCCATAATGTTTAGTAAAAATAATAACATCATTGTTATCACGCGGTTCATTTACTCCGGTTATTTCATAGCGCATCCCAGCAATTTCAACGTATGAGTCAATCGTTACCCGGTCAATCACAGGTTTTAAGTTATCGTTAATGATCAAGGCGGAACGGTTATAAATCGGATAGGTAATCAGGTCCCCATTTATTACTAAAACTCCGAGTGGCCGCCCGGTATATGAAAAGTAAGTGCCGTTAATCCCGGCTAAAGCATTATTTTTATCCTGGATAGTTGATACTTTGTCACGATGGAAATGGATCCGGCTCAATTTTTGCCACGGGGTAAAGATATTCATAAGCGACTGGAAAAAAGTTGGGGAACGTGCGGCCAGGGCCGGGAAAACTTCTACCTTTTCGGGATCAACCTTTAATACATGTGATGACACAAATCCATTTTTTGATCCCTCGGTTACCGAATAATAGGTTAATCCTTCAGTAATATCCCCTACCTTTTGCTGCTGGCGAAAATCTCGGCCAAAATCAACCACCAATCTTGAAGGTGCTCCCAGGGGGTAAACTTTATACTTTACCGGATACTCCATTGGAAAAAGGGCTACAATATCGCGGCCACTTTTTTTTACATCGATCGATTTTAAGATCCAGTCTTTTACTTTATACTTTTTATGGTCATCTTCATCCCCGGCCTCACAGTCAAGCAGGCGCACTTCGATCCCGTACTTTTTTTTATTTACTTGATAATAACTTTCTCCATCCAAATCAAAAACCACCCGTAATTTTTCACGGTCGGGCTTGTATCTGATTTTTTTTAAAGTCGCAGCTTCTGCACAACTATAAGCTAAAATTACAAAGCAAAAAGCTGCAACAAAAAACCTAGACCAGTAGTCCGTTTTCCTCTGCAAAGTGGTCATATTCTAATTTTTCCTTTTCCCATTTTGGAAGAGCAAAGATGAGTGCTAAAATTGCTGTCCCGATTAACCAACCAACCCCCAAACAGACAATTGCATTTACCGGATATCCTCCGTAAGGCTTACTGATTTCAATAAGGAACTTTGAACCCAGGATAACAGTTAAAATAATCGGAGTTAATATCTTAATAAAAAAGTCCCAGATTTTGCCAATTGACCAATCAGATACTGCATTAATATGATTCCGTAAAATATGCGCCTTAAGCACCCAGCCAATTATTAAACATTCAAATATTCCAGCTAACACCAATCCGTACTGGTTTAAGAAGTGGTCAACAATATCCAGCCAGTAAAGCCCCGCGTCGGTTGCAAAGATTAAGCTTCCAAAAAACCCGAGGACACAGACAACCGTTACCACGACTTTTCGATTAAAATCATATTTATCAGTTATGGCTGCAGTAAAAGCTTCGATCAAAGAGATCGCCGAAGAAATTCCAGCTATTGCTAATGCGCCAAAAAAGAGGCTGCCAAATAATTGGCGGAAAGCCGGCAGCATCGAAATCCCTTTTGGATAGACTACAAAAGCCAAAGTTGGACCAGATTTTACAATTGTACTAATCGGCTGACCTGATTTTACTGCCATGTAACCCAGGATCGAGAAGACCGCAAAACCGGCAATAAAAGAATAACCACAGTTGATGATACTGGTTAGGTATGCATTCTTAATAATATTAGTCCTTTTTGGCAGATAACTTGCGTAGGCGATCATGACACCAAAGCTTAAAGATAGCGTAAAAAATATTTGACCATATGCTGCCATCCAAACGTTAAGGTCTAATAGCTTAGAAAAATCTGGAGTCAAATACCATTTTACGCCCTCCATCGCGCCTGGCAACGATAAACCCCAAATGACCAAAAAGAGGGTCATGACAAAGAGCAATGGCATAAAAATGAGACAAGCTTTTTCGATCCCATGATTAATTTCTTTATAACAGATCATCCAGGTTACCAGCCAAACCACAGTAACCGAAATCAGGATTGCTGGAACAATCCCGCCGATTGAAAAAACTCCGGGAGATAGGTTTAGAAAACTATTTAGGAAAAAATCTTGGGTGTTCTTACCCCAGGTTAAGTTAAAGCTAAAGAAAAAAAAGTTAATACACCAACCGATTATCACAGAATAGTAGAGCATAATTCCGGCAGTGGTAAAAGTTGGCATCCACCAACCCACCCATTCATATTTTCGGCTAATTTTAGCAAAAGCTAATGACGAGGCACCGTGCTTCTTATGCCCTAATCCATATTCTAATATCATCAAAGGTATTCCAGCCGTTACAAGTGTGACCAAATACGGGATTAAGAAAGCCCCTCCGCCATTTTCGTAAGTCATATATGAAAAACGCCAAATATTACCTAATCCAATTGCTGATCCAATTGCGGCAAAGAGAAATCCAATCTGAGAATTCCACGATACTCGCGGCTTTTTATGCATGATAAAATTATAGCATTTCGACTCTTGCTATAAAAGATTTATTAAGATATATTAACTTTATGATCTTTGATGATATTATAAAAAATAAAGAACAGGAAGTTGCAAGCCTGGAACAACCTGAAACAGAAGAAATTCTTCCTTCACGCAATTTTAAAACCACACTAGAGCGAAGCAAAAAGATAAAATTAATTGCTGAGAATTATCAGAGAAATTTTTGACCCGACCGAATTAGCCAAAACTTATGAAAAAGCGGGAGCCTCTGCCATTTCTGTTTTAACTGATGAAAAATATTTTGGTGGATCGATTGAAGATTTACAAAAAGCGAAAGCAGCCTGCTCGCTTCCAATTCTTAGAAAAGATTTTATAATAGACAAAAAACAAATCTATCAGTCAAAAGCAATCGGAGCTGACGCAATTTTGTTAATTGCCAGAATTCTTGACTACCCCACTCTCTTAGAATTTTTGAGGATAACCAAAGAATTAGTAATGGATGCGCTGGTTGAAACTCACAATTCTGATGAAATTGAAATGGCTATGATGGCCAATGCAGAAATAATTGGAATAAATAACAGAGATCTAAGCGTTTTCAGAGTTGACTTTAAAAACACCCTGAAATTAATTGAGCGCTATCCTGACCTTAAAGAACAGATTCTAGTAAGCGAGAGTGGTATAAAAAACAAAAAACACGTGGAACAATTGAAAAATGCAGGCGTTTCTGCTATTTTAGTTGGAGAAAGCCTGCTTAAAGCAGGTGATATTAGTAGCAAGGTAAAGGAGCTTTTGTTTTGATAAAAAATATTAATGGCAGATTCACAGGATTTACCCTGATCGAACTTATAATCGTAATCGCAATATTAAGCATCTTAGCTGCACTAATAATCCCCCGCTTTGCTAATCTACAAACTTCCGCGTTAGACTCTACTGAACGTTCAATAATTGCATCAGCCAAGGAAGCCTGCTCTAATCAACAACTTGCAAATGTTCTAAATGGAAATGTTGTTACCGCCGGACACCCAACCTTTGGAGATATATACTGGCCCTCAAATTGCCCTCTTTCATTATTAGAACCACCTCCTCCCTATGTCACTTTTACAGGCAATACTCCTCCAGCCGCAAACGGAAGAGATTGGCGTTGCCTAAATTATCTTGGCAGACAATGGATAATCCTCTGCCCACATTATGATGGTTCTGATGTTTTTGGGAGTGGTCAGACAACCGGGATTAGGGTAATGTACTATTTTAACCACCCTACCTCATCACCCGGTAGATGGTTGGTTCAACAAGACTTAGGACACGACAACTAAGCGTATTTCTTTACAATCTCTTCAAAAGCTGGTTCTGGCCTAAATCCTACGACTCGTTCAACCTCTTTTCCATCTTTAAAAATGATTATGCAAGGGATCCCCGAAACATTAAGTTGTTGAGCTTTTTCTTGGTCCTGCTCAGTATTTACTTTACAAAATTTGATATTGGGATATTTCTGAGCCATTTTATCAAAGATCGGTTTCATCATCATACACGGTCCGCACCAGCTTGCCCAGAAATCTACAAAAACTATTCCGGTTGAAATTTCCTGGTCAAATTGTGCATCAGTAATTTCTTTTGCCATTGAGCATACCTCCTTTTATATGCTATTATTATAATATAATTACTATGTACAGACCAGAGATAAAAGTTTTAGATTGCACTATCCGCGATGGTGGCTTGATCAATGACCACCTCTTCGAAGATAAATTTGTAAGGGCGGTCTTTAAAGCAGTTGCTGCCTCTGGAATTGATTTTATTGAATTGGGCTATCGTAATTCAAATAAAATTTTCTCTCCAGATAAATTTGGGAAATGGAAATTTTGCGAAGAAGATCATTTAAAAGAAGTCATTACAGGAATAGAAAATATCCCCCAAATCACTACCATGGTTGATATTGGGCGAGTAGAAGTAGGCGAGATTCCCAATAAAAAAGATAGCGTAGTAGATGTAGTTCGGGTTGCTTGTTATGTAAAAGATATTGACAAAGCAATTGATCTGACCAAAAAGTTTACGGATAAAGGATATAAAACCACCGTAAACATCATGGCTATCTCTGCAGCACTACAGCCTGATTTAGAAGAAGGATTGCATGATTTGGCCAAAGCACCGGTTATGGCAGTTTACATCGTTGACAGTTTTGGAGCGCTTTTTTCTGAACAAGTTCACTTTTTGGTCAACCTTTACAAAAAGTTTTTAAATCCAAAAGGGATCGAGGTCGGTTTTCATGCCCACAACAACCAACAGCTCGGTTTTGCTAACACGATCGAGGCCAT
>JBHPMS010000034.1:0-7303 GCA_042563095.1 Candidatus Margulisiibacteriota bacterium | reverse complement strand
TCATGGACCTCTTTGATCAAAACCTCAAAAAAGACACCCCGCTTCCCTTCCGCATGGCTCCACGAATCCTTGACGAGGTAGTCGGCCAAGAGCATATTTTAGGCCAGGGGAAACTTCTGCGCAGATTAATCGAAACTGATAAAGTCAGCTCGATTATTCTCTTTGGCCCACCCGGTACTGGAAAAACAGCTTTAGCACGGGTAATAGCCAATTCAACCAAAGGCCATTTTGAGTGGATGAATGCATCTATCGCAAAAGTTGAGGATATCAGAAAAGTCAGTATCGCAGCTAAGAACAGAAAAAAACTTCATCAGACAAAAACTATTTTATTTTTAGACGAAATTCACCGTTTTAACAAACTGCAACAAGACGTTTTATTGCCGGATGTTGAGGAAGGGCTTTTTATCCTGATCGGTGCAACCACTGAAAATCCATTCTTTTATGTAAATTCAGCCTTAGTTTCACGCTCTCAACTCTTTGAATTGAAGCCTTTAACTGAAGAAAATATTAAAACCATTCTGGTAAATGGTATACGGGATAAGGACCGGGGGCTTGGAAACCTGAATATAAAAATACAAGATGAAGCTTTGAATTTCTGGGCAAAGATTGCGGACGGGGATGCCCGCAAAGCCTTGTCAGCTTTAGAACTGGCCGCACTTTCTACTCAAAAAGGTAAGAAGGGCCAGATCGTTGTTGATTTAAAAGCCGCAGAGGAATCAATCCAGAAAAAGGCAATAGTCTATGACAAAAAAGGAACTCAGCATTATGATACGATCTCTGCTTTTATAAAATCGATGCGCGGGTCCGATCCGGATGCCGCGCTATATTATTTAGCAAAGATGATCTATGCCGGAGAAGATCCCCGGTTTATCGCCCGAAGAATTGTAATCTGTGCAGCAGAAGATGTTGGCAATGCTGATCCGCTAGCTATGGTTGTTGCCAACTCTGCCATGCAAGTGGCCGAATTTGTCGGAATGCCAGAAGCTCGGATTCCATTAGCTCAAGCGACCACTTATGTCGCAACTGCTCCCAAAAGTAATGCTGCTTATCTTGGAATAGATAATGCACTAAAAGATGTCAAAGAAAATCCGACACTTGAAGTTCCAATTCATCTAAAGAATGCCGTGTATGATGGTGAAAAGAAGATGGGGAAGGGACGCGGTTATAAATACGCTCATAATTTTGAGGGTGGATATGTGAAACAAAAGTATATGGCAAAGAAGAAAAAGTATTACGAGCCAAAAGAGATCGGTTTTGAGAAAAAGATTCGGGCGAGGATGGAGGCAATAAATAAATGAGACTCCTCGGAGCCCACATGTCCATCGCCGGCGGGGTTGATCAAGCGATCGATCGCGGGGCATCGATTGATTGCACCGCTATTCAGATCTTCGTAAAGAACAATAATAGATGGTATGGCAAGGCAATTTCAGAAGAAGAAGCGGGAAGGTTTAAGCAGAAAAGGGAAGAAACAGGAATTTTTGTTTTTGCCCATACCGGTTATCTGATCAACCTGGCCTCCCCCAAACCTGATATTTATAAAAAATCGATGGAATCAATGTTAGATGAGCTTAACCGTTGTGAACTTTTAGAAATCCCGTTCATCGTCCTCCACCCCGGATCATTTTTGGACTCATCAGCAGAAATCGGAACAAAAAAGATTGCCGATAGTTTAAATAAGCTTTTTAGCCGGACCGAAGATTCAAAAGTCAGAGTGGCTCTCGAGACTACTGCCGGGCAGGGATCGAGTATCGGGCATACCTTTGAAGAACTGCAACAGATCATTGATCTAATCAAAGCCAAAAGTCGAATCGGGGTCTGCTTTGACACCTGCCACACTTATGCTGCCGGGTATGACCTTAAAAGCGAAGCTGGTTATAAAGAAGTCTGGAAACATTTCGATGGCATTATTGGATTAGACCAGCTTTTAGCTTTTCATTTGAACGATTCAAAGAAAGAATTCCAATCCCGTAAAGACCGGCATGAGCAGATCGGAAAAGGATTTCTGGGATTGGAAAGTTTCCGAAATCTGATGAACGATAAACGCTTTAATAAAATTCCCATGGTTCTTGAAACTTATAAAGGGCCTGATTTGAAAGAAGACATTGAAAATCTCAAGATACTTAGAGATCTTGCTTAATAATCCAGAAAACTGATACAATATTAATATGGGATATGTAAGGGCAAAACTGCAGTTAAAAAATCCAAGGCTGGCCAATATAAAGCCGGTTGAAACTAATGCGCTGGTAGATACTGGAGCTTTAACGCTGTGCATACCAAAACATGTTTCTCTTCAGCTCGAATTAGAACCACATGGCGAACGGGAAGTAACAACAGCAGACGGCAAAAAGCAGATTGTAGATTATGTTGGTCCGATTGAGATAGAATTTGAAAACAGAAGTTGCTTTGCCGGCGCGCTGGTCATTGGAGATGATGTATTGCTTGGAGCGGTTCCGATGGAAGATATGGATTTGATAATCTCTCCGGCTCACCGAAAATTAATTGTCAATCCCGAAAGCCCCAATTTTCCGCAGGCGCTGGTAAAATAGCGCCCGGCTTTAGCTTTCAAATTCCACTAAAATCATTAGCAGACTTACTAACCAAAACCGGACTTTTTTAATTTGTCCCTCGACACCTCACTCTCGTTCGGTGCTCGGGATCAGGAACAGCTCCCTGGACTTAATTTTGCCTGCCTGCCGGCAGGCGGGCACACTCTGCATTTCCTTAAAAATACAGACTCTGGCTCAGCCAAGTACTCGACGACGCGAAACCCCAGATTGTTGTTACGGTTCATCGGATCATTGTAGTTCCGATAGGCACCGCGCAAGTTCTCTGGATTGTTGTTCCAAAAGGAACCGCCGCATATATTGGGCGCTGCCCCTCCCCTCTTCCCCAAATAAAGGGGTAAAGGGTAAAAGTGTAATTAATTATAAGTCCTCGACGACGCGAAACCCCAGAAGGAAGGAACGGTACAACGGAGCATAGTAGAGCCGAAAGGCACCGCGCAAGGACACTGGATTGATGAACCAAAAGGAACCGCCTCGCCATACTCTTGAGCCAGAATCAATTTTTGCAATTGTGCCTCCTGGACCAATTGGGTTATCTAGCTCATTTTGATCGTATCTATCTGCCCATTTGTCCCATACCCACTCCAATACATTTCCGGCAAAACCTCTTATGCCTTCTATAGGTGTTGCCCCTTTTTGATTTGTAGGTGAATTGACTGCTTCGGTTCCGGTTGCCTTATTTCTTCCAGCACTGGAAACGGCTCTGGTCTCATCAAATTCATCGCCGCCCCATGGATATTCTCTTCCCTCATTTCCTCTGGCTGCGTACTCCCACTCAGCCTCGGTCGGCAGTCGGAATCCCTTTCTTCCCCTGTTCCAGATTACCCTGTTTTCATTTTCTCTAATTTCATAAACTTCTTGTTTTCCTTTTCTTTTGCTTAACCAGTTGCAATATTTGATAGCATCCAGCCAGTTTACTGTTACCACCGGATGGTCTTTCATTGCGGGATCAGCAATCCTTTCTGGAACCGCCTGTCCGGTCTCTTCCAGATAAAGTTTATACTGGTCATTAGTGGCTGGATCTCTGCTCATATTAAAAGCAGGAATCTTAATGTTTTTTCTTATTGGTTGTTCGTCCCTGTATCTTTTACCTCCCATTTTAAAATTCTCAGTTGCTTCCAGACGAACCATGTCAGGTTCTGGTCCGGGTGGGGACTCAACATTAGTAAGAGCTGTAATCTGTCTGGCAGGGATCCCTTCGGGCGGTGTAATTGTTCTGTATGGATGCCTGCCGTTTTGCTGAATAGTATAATAAGGAATTCCCAGAGCATCTAATTCTTTCTGCGCGTTTCCGGCTGCTTCTATTTCGGAAATGCTCCTGGCATCAGCCAGCTTGAGGAATCCGTTCAGAAATATTACATTGAATGAAACTCCGGAATCTGTATCAAGCGTTTCTGCCAGGTTTTTTATCTTTCTTAACAATTCCGTTTTACATCTGAGTGCTTCTGCAGTAAGTGTCCAGCCAGTTAATTTATTATTTAATTTGATCAGTTTTTCTGGATATTCTATCCGATCGAGATTAGAAGCCAGGTCTTGATATAAAAATATTTGTGGGAAGTTATTTTTAAATTTTGCAACATTGTCTGCCGCAGTAAGCCGCGGCCCCGAGATGGCTCTCTGCACCTTTTCTCCCAACACTCTGAATATCGGCATTCCTCTCTGCTTCTCCTGTGTTATACTTGTTTCAGGAGTAAAAACTCCTTTCTATGTATATATCGTCAATTTCGGAAGGAAATTTCAGTAATTTATGAACTCATACGAAGACCTCGGTTGCGCCAAAGTCGACCACCACCGCATTGACCAATTAATACCCCCATGCTATATTTGTAACTGAGGAAAGAAAATGCCAAAAACCGATCATAAAGCGATACTGGTCAAAGGACTAACCTTAAAAAAGCCGGCTGTTCTGGTTGACCTGGATGAGTATGAGGGAATGAAAGAAACCTTAGAAATCTTACAGGAAGATCCAAATATTCTTAAAAAGCTTAAAAAAGCAGAAACAGAGATAAAAAAAGGGAAAACCACCAGCTGGGAGAAACTTAAGCTTGAGCTCAAACTACGACCTTGAATTCTCCAACCAGGCCAGGAAATTTATTAAAAAATTAAAAGATAAGAAACTGCTTTCTGAATTTGCTGCTGCATTCGAAAACCTCAAAAAAAATCCTCATGCCGGAAAATTTTTACAGGGTGACTTAAAAGGGTATCATTCTCTGCGCATTGGTAAATATCGAATTATATATAGTATTTATAGATTAAGGCTTATGATTTTTATTGAGCGAATATCTCATCGCAAAGAAAGCTATAGATGATAAAAACCTACGAAGACCTCGGTTTCGCCAAAGTCGACCACCACCGGATAAAACGGAAAGGATTTCCGGAAGTTATCTATTGCCCCGGAAAAACCACCAAACAAATCGTAGAGATCGCCAAACGAATCTACAAGAAGAAACACCCCGTCCTCATGACCCGGGCAGAGCCAAAGGTTTATAGAGCTATCAAAAAAGTATTCAAAAAAGCAAAATATCATAAAGAAGCAAGGATAGTCGAGATTCGAAATTCGAAATTAGAAATTAGAAATTTATTAGGAATTCGGAATTCGACATTAGTCATTATTACAGCCGGAACCGCCGACATCCCCGTTGCCGAAGAAGCTGCCGTTACTGCCGAATTCCTCGGAATAAAAACCGAAAGAATTTTTGATGTTGGAGTAGCCGGAATCCATCGCCTCCTGAAAAACTTACCAAAACTGCAAAAAGCCAAAGTTATCATCGTTGTTGCTGGAATGGAAGGAGCACTTCCTTCAGTTGTCGGAGGATTGGTTGAAGCTCCGGTGATCGCAGTCCCAACCTCAGTTGGCTATGGCGCCAACTTTAAAGGCCTTGCCCCGCTATTAACCATGATGAACTCGTGTGCTCCCGGTGTTGCAGTGGTCAATATCGACAACGGCTTCGGCGCTGCAGTGATGGCTCATGCCATACTAAAAGCCCCTAAACATTGACAGTTATTCCTGGAAGTAGTACAATTTAAGAAAAAGTAAAACCTAACAAATGGAGGATTTTTTATGGTAACAAAGATATCTGAAAAAGGACAAATAGTAATCCCGGTTGAATTGAGGAGAAAATATGATATCGGACCAGGAGACAAAATCGAATTAATGGACATTGGTGGAGAAATAGTTATTATTCCAATAACAATCAAAAATCCTATTGACGAAGCCAGAGGAATGTTGAAAGGTGGAAAATCAACCAGAGCATTGTTAAAGGCAGCCCGTGACGAGGAATATCGTTTTGAAAAAAAGAAAAAATAAACCACAATTCGTTTTAGACAGTTATGCTATCTTAACTTACTTAAAAGATGAACCAGGCTGGCAAAAAGTCAGGAATATTCTCTGGGACGCAGCAACGAAGAATCTAAATATTTATCTTAATGTAATTAATCTGGGAGAAGTATATTACATAATATATCGTGAGCATGGAGCAGTAAAAGCAGATCAAGCTATTACCGCTATAAAACTATGGCCAATCAAGCTCGTAACAGTCAGAGCAAATCATGCTCTTATTGCCGCTCGTATTAAAGCAGAAAACAAACTTTCTTATGCTGATGCTTATGTAGTTGCAACTGCTTTAAACAGAAAAGCAACAATTTTAACTGGCGATCCAGAATTTAAGTCAGTTGAAGATATCACAATGATTGATTGGCTTCCTAGGAATAAATGAAAATCCTATACTTTGATTGCTCATCCGGCATTGCCGGAAAAACAGCGCCCTGCTTCGGTTTTCGATCCCGAGTTTATCGAGGGACTACTAACTGAAACAGGGCTTTTTTAATTTGTTCCCTTCGATTGCTCTCAGGGAAACAGGAACAACCCCCTCTGGCTTATCCAAGTATTCGGCGGGCCGGAAACCGTCGTTCCTGTTCCGATTGTCAGGATCATTGTAGTTCCGGTTCGCGCAGCGCAGGTTGTCGGTATCATTGTTGAAACCGGACGCCCCGCGAGAAACTTTATAATTACCACTTTTAGGTCCTTTAGGATCCATTTTTTCTTCTGAATTATATTCCCCATACCAATCCAGCAGCCATTTCCATATATTGCCCGCCAGGTTTTTCACTCCAAAGGGATGATTAATATCATCATGCGCTTTAACCGATTCAACCCTGCCGACATTAAAGGTCGCCTGCGGATTATTTGGATCATATTCTTCATTTCCCCACGGGTATTTACGGTTATCTCCCCCCTTTGCCACATACTCCCATTCCGCTTCGGTTGGGAGCCGGAATTTTCTTCCTGTTTGTCTGCTCAACCAGTTGCAATATGCAACCGCTTCGTACCAGCCACCGCCGGCCTGAACTGCTTATTTGTAGTATCATATTCTCCCAGACCGAAAGCTTTAGAAATTGTAACTTCCCTTACCGGTTTCTCATCTTCCCATCTTGATTCCGCATCCCCCATCATAAATTTTCCGCCGGGAATCCTTATTATTTTCATCTCTACCTGTGCCGCGATATGTACCGGAGCAGGTCTGATTCTCACTATATTTACCCCCGCTGGTGGAGTCGGGGTGCGGTAGGGATGGCCGCCTTGAGGAAAACGAATAATCCCATTTTCATCAATATCATTGCCATCAGTTCCGGTGTTTCTTGGGGATAATCTATTCGCCAACCAGTTCCCGGCTCTCCTGAACATTCCCGGCCTTATTCGCATCGGCATTTCTCTCCCTGCTCTTATTAATTATTTGAAA
>JBHPMS010000033.1:0-8316 GCA_042563095.1 Candidatus Margulisiibacteriota bacterium | reverse complement strand
GCCGCACTGGTTTTTTCCTATTTTTCCCTGACCGAATATTACCTGTTCATAACACCAGATTATTTAAGAATATTCATGCTTGATCATTATTGGGCTTATCTTGCTTTCACGGTTTTTGCAATTGTGGGCGGAGCCAATGCTACCAATCTTACCGATGGTCTGGATGGATTGCTGGCGGGAACGGCAGTGATTTCTTTTGCTGCCTTTGGTTGGATCTTACATGCTCAATATTACTCTGAGCTGGCAGCGGTTCCTTTTATTATCTGCGGGTCACTGCTCGGTTTTCTCATCTTTAACTTTTCAGGAAAAATCTTTATGGGGGACGTTGGATCACTTCCGCCGGGGGCGGTGTTAGCCGGTCTGGCGGTAATGACTCATAACGAACTGGTGTTGGTTATTATCTCTCTACTATTTATTATGGAGGCGCTCTCTGTTATAATACAGGTAATAAGTTATAAGCTTTACAAAAAACGTGTTTTTAGAATGAGTCCGCTTCATCATCATTTTGAACTGCTTGGCTGGCATGAAAAGAAAGTGGTCTTGGTCTTTTGGGGAGCTGCTCTGTTTTTTGCACTGATTGGAATTATGGTGGGATAAAAGATGATGCACGTTTATAAGAATAAAAGAGTAACCATTTTTGGGATGGGGATTTCAGGGATTGCCGTTGCCAAAAAACTGCAGGCGATGGGTGCCCGGATAATTATTTCAGAAAAAAACTCAAAAGATAAGTTTGAGCGAAAAATAATTGATGAGCTGGCCGGGTCAGGGATAAAACTGGAGTTTGGCGGGCATACTCTTTATTCAATTTCTGGTGCGGATTTAATTGTGGTCAGCCCCGGAATCAGGATTGACCTTCCGATTCTAAAAGAAGCCAGAAGGCATCAGATTCTGGTGGTTTCAGAAATTGAACTAGCCTGCCGCTTTTTACATAAGCCGATTATTGCAGTAACCGGAACCAATGGAAAAACCACCACCACAACTTTAATCGGTGAATTTTTAAAGCAGGCCGGAAAGAAGGTTGCGGTGGTTGGAAATATTGGGGCTCCACTTATAGCTCTTGATGATCGTGAGCTGGATTTTATTGTTGCTGAAATAAGCAGTTATCAGCTCGAAGGGATTCTAACTTTTCGCCCCTGGATCAGTGTGTTATTGAATGTTGCCGAAGATCATCTGGAGCGGCACCGTGGGATGGAAGGTTACATGCGGGCTAAAGCAAAAATATTTCAAAACCAGAGAAAAAATGATTATTTAATCTATAATGCGCAGGATGAAAAAGTTTGCCGGATTGTCCAAGTATCACAGGCTCGCAGGATTCCCTTTGCGGTTAAAGATATCTTTTTTGATCCGAATCAAATTATATTAAAGGGCCAGCACAATTTTGAAAATATTATGGCAGCAGCTTATGCTGCACGGTTAGCGGGTGTTACCAAACAGGCTATTACTCGAGTTTTAGAAAACTTTGCCGGGGTAAAACACCGGATTGAGTTTATCAAAAAAGTTAATGCAGTTAGTTTTTATAATGATTCAAAGGCTACCAACCCCGATTCAACCGTGGTTGCTCTCAAAACTTTGGCCGCCCGGGCAGCTGTTCCCAATATTGTGTTAATCCTGGGCGGAGTGGATAAAAAACTTGACTTAACTGCGGTCATTAAAGAGATAAAAAAATCAGTAAAAGAGGTAGTCTTAATCGGTGCGGCAGCCTATCGCTTTAACCACGAACTGGTACAGGCTGGCTTTAACCGTATTAGTTTTGCTGCCAGCCTGCCAGAAGCAGTACAAAAATCTTATAAGCTTGCAAAGGACGGAGATCAGGTGCTGCTCTCGCCGGGCTGTTCAAGTTTTGATATGTTTTCTAATTTTGAAGAGCGGGGAGAAATATTTAAAAGAGCTGCCCTTGGCCTGGCCGCATGAAAAAGTCCCACCCCGATTATCCTTTTATCTTTCTATTGGCAATCCTGGTTATGTTTGGGATCATCATGGTTTTCTCATCCAGCCTGGCACTGGCTTTAAAGAATAGCGGTGACAGTTTCTATTATGTCAAAAAGCATATCTTTTATGTTTTGCTTGGTGTTGCCTGCTTCTACTTTGGCCTTAACTTAAATATTTCTAAACTGCGAAAAAACTCACTGGCATTGTTAATGGTTACCCTTTTCTTATCGCTGTTGGTTTTTGTCCCCGGGATTGGGCGTAAAGTGGGGGGGGGCTACGCGTTGGATTCAATTATCAGGAATATCCATTCAGCCGTCAGAATTTTTAAAGCTTTCAGTTATAGTTTTTCTTTCAAGCTTATTATCTGCTAACAAAAAACAGGTCCAGGAATTTTTTACCGGCTTCATTCCGCTGGTGCTATTAAGTATTTTGCTCTCTTTGCCGGTGTTGCTGCAGCCGGATTTGGGGACCACCCTGACCATACTCGGGACTACCTTTTTATTGCTTTTTTATGCAGGTGCACAGGTTTGGCATCTCAATTTCCTTTTTTTTAGCGGCGGGATTACAGTGGCCATAATCTCATATTTTTCATCTTATCGTTTGCGGCGCTTAACCGCTTTTATTAATCCATGGGCTGATCCGCTCGGGTCAGGTTACCAGATTATCCAGTCAAAAATTGCGGTCTCCTCCGGGCATTTAATTGGTTTGGGCCTGGGCAATTCAAAGCAAAAATTTCTCTACCTGCCGCAGCAGTATTCAGATTTTATTTTTGCGATTGTCTGTGAAGAATTAGGATTAATCGGGACGGCTCTATTTTTAGTCGTTCTGGTTGCATTTTTGGCACGCGGCGTGGTGGTTTTGCAGAGGATAAAAGATGATTATGCCAGATTATTAGGGATTGGTATAGTTTCTTTGTTTGCGCTGCAGGCATTTTTGAACATTGCGGTTGTTTTAGGCTTGGTCCCAACCACCGGCCTGCCGCTTCCATTTATAAGTTACGGGGGCAGTTCAATTGTAGTGAACCTTTTTGCCGCAGGGATTGTGGCAAACATAAGTAAAAAATGAAAATAATAATTGCAGCAGGTGGGACCGGCGGGCATATCTATCCGGGAATTGCTATTGCCGAAGAATTGCAGCTAAAAGATGCAAACAACCAAATACTTTTTATCGGTGCGCAGGGTGGGATAGAAAGAGGAATAGTAGAAAAGGAAGGATTTAAAATAAAAGAGATCTCCGCCCGGGGGATGCTCAGAAAATTATCCTGGAAAGCGATTTCAGCTCCGTTTGTTACACTGGCTGGTTTTTGGCAATCGATCAATTTGCTAAAACAAGAGCAGCCGGACCGGGTTGTTGCTACCGGTGGTTATGTGGCGCTTCCAGTAATAATGGCTGCAAAAATCTGTAAAATTCCTGTTTTATTACATGAGCAGAATACAGTTCCTGGAATTACAAACCGCTTCTGTTCAAAACTTGTAGACCGGATTGCCTTAACTTTTGCAGAGACAAAAAAATATTTCAATGGTGACCTGGTCGGGAATCCGGTCAGGCAGAAAATACTAAAGGTTGAAAGGAGAGAAGATAATCTATTCACGGTTCTGGTTTTTGGTGGCAGCCAGGGCGCCAGAAGCATTAACCGGGCAGTAAATAAAATGGCCGAAAGTTTTGCGGATGGAGGTACAAAGATTATCCACGTTGCAGGAGAAAGAGATATTGGCAAATTAGAAGAAAAAAAATTACCGTTTTATACTTTGCTCGCATACATGTATAATATAGAAGAAGGGTACCGGATTGCGGATCTGGTAGTGAGCCGGGCAGGGGCTACTGCGATTGCAGAAATAGTAGCGGTCGGATTACCTTCGATTTTAATCCCTTTTCCTTATTCCTCAGAGGGACATCAGGAAAAAAATGCGAAACTGGTCGAAGCGTTGGGAGCGGCGGTGGTTTTACCGGATGACCAATTGGACCAGCTTGCGGATTTGATAAAGTCTTTAAAAAAAGAAAAAACCAGGCTGAGTAAGATGAGCGCAGCTGCAAGAAAGATAGCCCGGAGAGAAGCCGGAGCAGAGATTGTAAGAATGATTTATGAAAAATATTAACATCGAAAGATTAAAAAATATCCACCTGATCGGGATTGGTGGTTGCGGTATGTCTGCCATCGGAAAAATATTGCATGAACTTAAAAATAAAATATCTGGTTCAGATATAAAAGAAAACAGTAATACGATCAGGCTGCGTGATCTGGGTGTCAAAATATTCTTAAAGCATCTTCCGGCCAATCTCAGGGGGATTGATCTGGTGGTTATCTCTTCTGCAATAAAAGATGATAATCAAGAGTTGCAGGCGGCGCATGAACAAGGAATTCCGGTCATAAAAAGGGCACAGATGCTCTCCTTTATTTTGAATAAACAGAAAATTGGGATTGGTGTTTCTGGTACTCATGGAAAAACCACTACTACTTCGATGATTGCAAAAGTTCTGCTGGATAATAATCTGGACCCAACCTTTCTGATTGGAGGAGAAACCGACTATGTTGATGGGAATGCGCGTTTAGGAAAAGGGCCTTATGCCGTGGCCGAAGCGGATGAATCGGACGGGTCATTTTTGGAGCTTGAGCCGGATGTTGGGATTGTTACCAATGTAGAGCAGGACCATATGGAATATTTTAAGAGTGAAAGCAACCTTTTTACACATTTTACAAAATTTGTTGAAAAACTTAATGCTAATAAAGGAATCTTGATTACTTCGGATCATCCCAATTGTAAAAAGCTTTTTAAAGATACCGAAATCCATAAGATAACCTATGGTTTTAATTCAGATTGTGATTTTTCAGCTTCCGATCTGTCTTATTCTGATGGCGGTTCAAAGTTTACGGTTAATTATAAGGATGAAGTGCTGGGTGAAGCTACCCTGGCGGTTCCCGGAAAGCAAAATATTTCAAACTCACTGGCGGCAATTGCCATGGGGATGGAAGCAGGGATAAACTTTGAGTCAATTATATCTGTTTTACAGTCATATAAAGGAGTAAAACGCAGGTTCCAGCTAATCGGTGAGGTTGATGATATCTTGATCATCGATGATTACGCCCATCACCCAACTGAAATAATTGCCACCTTAAAAGCGGCTCGCTTAAGTTATCAAAATCCTAAGCGCAGGATAATTGGTATTTTTCAGCCGCACCGCTATACCCGCACTTTCCGTTTTGCTGCTGATTTTGCCAGAGCTTTTGGTGAAGCTGATATTACCATACTCACCGATGTCTACAGTGCAGGGGAGATACCGATCCCAAATGTTTCCGGAAAGACCATCTACAGTAAAGTAAAAGATAAAAGTTCTACCGTTTATATCCCCAAAAAGGGGAAGATTGTTGAATATATTCTTGAGCATGTGGAAGCGAACGATATGGTTTTGACGATGGGGGCGGGGGATATTTATAGTGTTGGCAAAGAACTGTTGGCACGACTGAAGATGAAGCATGAAACAGCTACTCAAAAACCACACAACTTTTAGAATCGGTGGCCCGGCGGAACTTTTTGCAATTCCTTCAAATATTGATGAGCTCCAGAAACTTTTAAAAACAAACCGACAGAAACTTTTTATTCTTGGTGGAGGTTCAAATCTTTTAGTTTCTGACTCCGGCTTTGCCGGGCTGGTAATAAAAACAGAAAAAATAAATTACATCAAACGCTCTGGTAATCAGATTACAGCTGGCGCTGGAACCCCGCTTCCAAAACTTATTAGATATCTATCCAATGCAGGTTTATCTGGATTAGAGCAGTTAGCTGGAATTCCTGGAACAGTTGGTGGTGCGGTTAAGGGAAATGCCGGAGCTAATGGAAGTGCGATTGGGGAGTATGTTGAAATTGTGAAAGGTTTCACAAATAAGGGCAAGCAAAAGAAATATTCAAAGAAAAGATTGAAATTTAGTTATCGTAAAAGCAGCATCAGCGGGATAATTTATGAAGTAGTTTTTAAATTCAAAAAATCGTCAAAAAAAATAATCCAGCAAAGGATAAAGAAAGCAATACAGGAAAGAAAAAAGAAGCAGCCGTGGGGGGAGTATTCTGCCGGATCGATCTTCAAGAATCCAAAAGGAATGTCTGCCTGGAGGTTAATTGAAGGGGTTGGATTGAAAGGACAAAGGGTTGGTGGGGCTATGGTTTCAAAAAAGCATGCTAATTTTATTGTTAATTGTGGAAATGCCACTGCGCAAGATGTTAAAAAGCTGATTTTAAAGATGAAAACAACAATCGAAAAGAAATTTAAAATATTACTCAGGAATGAAGTTGTTTTCGTTGAATAAACCAAAAAACCATGTTATTATTTTAAGAGTTAAATGGCAAACCAACTAAGTGAGCTTCGCAAAAAAGCAAAAAAAATCCGCTATCAAGTAATTGATATTATCTGCAGGGCACAATCGGGACACCCGGGTGGATCGCTTTCTGCAACTGATATTATTACAACACTCTATTTTAAAGTAATGCGCCATGATCCAAATCGTCCTGATTGGCCGGAGCGGGACCGTTTTGTCCTTTCAAAAGGGCATGCTGCCCCGGCACTCTATGTTGCCCTGGCAGAAGCCGGATACTTCCCAACAACTTTCTTAAAAAATCTAAGGCAGGTCGGAAGTCCTCTGCAGGGGCATCCTGATATGCTTTCGTTGCCCGGGATTGATATGACTACTGGATCTCTCGGGCAGGGATTATCCGCTGCAGTTGGAATGGCGTTAGCTGCTCGTATAGACGGGCTGGATTATAAAGTATACTGCCTGATCGGGGATGGTGAATCGCAAGAAGGGCAAATCTGGGAAGCGGCGATGTCGGCCGGACACCATAAACTTGATAACCTGTGCGTTATCATCGACCGGAACAATTTACAGATAGATGGAAAAGTTGAAGCGATTAAAACCATTGAGCCAGTAGATAAAAAATGGGATGCGTTCAACTTTTCAGTCATAAATAAAGTTAACGGGCATAGCATAACAGCTTTGATCAAAGCATTTGAAAAAGCAAACAAAATTAAAAATAAACCTCAAATTATAATTGCTAATACGGTTAAAGGTAAAGGTGTTTCATTTATGGAACACAACAATAAATTCCACGGCTGTGCCCCCAAAGGGAATGAAATTGCCTGTGCGCTCAAGGAGCTTGAATGCGGGATTTAGGTAAAGTTGCTACCCGGGATGCTTATGGTAAAACCCTGGTAGAGCTTGGAAAAGAAAACCATAAGATTGTAGTTTTAGATGCCGATCTTTCGTGTTCAACCAAAACTTGCCTTTTTGCCAAAGAATTTCCTGAACGTTTCATCAATGCGGGCGTGTCTGAACAGGATATGATCGGGATGGCGGCAGGTTTAGCTACAACCGGAAAAATAGTTTTTGCTTCAACTTTTTCTTGCTTTGCTTCAGGCCGTGCCTGGGAGCAAATTAGGGTTTCAATTGCTTATCCAAGATTGAATGTAAAGATTGTTGCCACTCACGGTGGTATTACGACTGGCGAAGATGGTGTTACCCATCAAGCTACCGAAGATATTGCAATATTGCGTGCAATTCCAAATTTAACAGTGATTGTTCCGGCTGATGCGGTTGAAACTGCTAATGCAGTCCGGGCGGCGGTAGCGTATCACGGTCCGGTTTATATCAGGCTTATGCGCCCGGCGGTTCCAATATTATATGAAAGTGCGGATTATGGTTTTAAAATTGGAAAAGGGGTAGTGCTGCGGGAAGGGAAAGATATTACACTGATTGCTAATGGTTTAATGGTTGGAGAATGTTTAAAAGCAGCAGAAGAGCTGAAGAAAAAAGGGATTTCTGCAGAAGTTGTAAATATCCATACGATTAAACCGCTGGATGCAGAATTAATTATTAAATCTGCTAAAAAAACAAAAGCTGTTTTAGTGGCGGAAGAGCATAGTGTTATTGGCGGCCTGGGTGGTGCGGTGGCCGAGGTGTTAGGAGAAAATTATCCGACCAAGCTGGCTCGGATTGGCTTGCGCGATATGTTTGCTGAATCCGGTAAATCTTCTGATCTTTTGATTAAATACGGTTTAACTGCAAAGAATATCGTTGATTCTGCGCTGCATTTGTTGAAGAAGAGATAGGACTTATTCTCCATTGGGGGCTCCTCCTTCCCCAAATCTTATCCCAAAGTGTCGTACTTGCTTATTGAAGTTTTGATATAAGTATACAAGTTTTTCCCTATAAAATACGATAAATATAGTAGAAGGCCTTGACCTGCCTAGCTGCGGGTATGGCCAAAAAGCCTAAAAGGAGGCTTAGTAATTAATGTCAATCGAAGCTTACAAAGCTCAATTACAACCGCATAAAAAAACCTCTGCTATTGCAATTGATGCAAAAAAGAATAAGAGCAAAATAGAAAATAATCAATTCAG
>JBHPMS010000032.1:0-8569 GCA_042563095.1 Candidatus Margulisiibacteriota bacterium | reverse complement strand
ATTATCACAAGTTCAAATGGCAATCTTCGTTTATTGACCATATGATTCGCAATCGCAAAGATTTTTATTGCCATTTAAAATACATCCAAAAACAATGGATAAAGCATAAATTGCAAGAAAATAAATATTGTTTTGTGGACGATTCTGTGACACTATAAAAAAAAGGCGCCAGAAACTGACGCCTTAAAGTTACAACCTAAGTCTTTGTGATTATTTCACTTTTGATAAATCAGGAGCTTTGGCAGCTGTACCCAATAAATTGGTTGCAACTTGCATATAATAGCGGATTACCGCATTTTTTAAATCAGATTTCGCTGATTTACCTGCCTCGTCAAACATTTTTATTGCAAAGCTCATGCCTTTTGTTTCAATTTCATTAATTGGAGATCCTTTTAAATCTTTTAGAACACTCCACTCAACATTGAAAATGTTATACCCCATAAGGTTTTTTCCTTTGACTTTTACAATTCCATTTCCATCTTTCTTGTCTGCTGGAGAAGTTTCAGCGTGAAGGTCATAATATTGGGTAACTTCATAAAAATCTGGAATCCTAACCAGAAAATTTCTTCCCATTGTGTTATCGGCATATGTTCCACGTGTTCCCAATCGTACCCAATGTTTTACTTTGGGTATGTTGTTATCTACTATATATTCCTTGCCTTCCTTTGGTTTCGCAATATTTTTGATAATTGGACCAATTCTTTTTATTTTTGGCTTAGTGAATTTTCCTGATTTTGGATCTACACCAAAAACAATACATTGCTGGACCGGTCTTTTTGCCTTTTTTAATTCCTTTTTACTGGCATATTTTTTAGGCCAGGGTTTGGAATATTTTGTTGGCATACAAATTATTCCCTGTCTTACCTGAATTTCATTTCCCATCTCTTTTCTCCTGCCCGGAATTCCGGGTCTTAATAAAATTTGTGGGCTCGAAGTTCATCAAACCTCACTATATTTATATCGCCCCCCTGTCTGAAAAATTTCACTTAATTTTGGTTAGGCGATAAGATATAATGAAATATAATGAAAGTAATCGATGCCTTAAAGCAGGAGAAGCAGACGCTTTCCTTTGAATTCTTCCCCCCAAAAACTGAAAAAGGGGAGGAGAAGCTTTTTCAGGTAATAACCGATCTGAAAAAATTCAATCCTGATTTTGTTTCTGTTACCTGCGGGGCATTGGGGAGTGCCAGAGACAAAACTACACATTGGGTCAAAAAGATTAAAGAAGAGTTTGATCTTGAGCCGGTTGCACATGTCACCTGTGTTGCCGAGACAGCCAAAAGAATGAAAGAGCATTTGCAGGAGCTAGAAGCAATCGGCATAAAAAACATATTAGCATTAAGGGGCGATCCGCCTGAGGGGCAGAGTAAATTTGTGCCATCGGTAAATGGATTCGAAAATGCAACCGAGCTTGTAGCCTTCATCAAAAAAGAACTCCCGGACCTTTGCCTGGGGGTGGCGGGGTATCCGGAGGGGCATAAGGAGTCGCCGGGTATAAAAAAAGATATTGAGTTTTTAAAGAAAAAAGTGGATGCAGGGGCCGATTATATTATCTCCCAGTTATTTTTAAAGAGCGACCACTATTTTCAATTCTTAGAACGCTGCCAGAAGGCAAAGATAAATGTTCCGATCCTTCCCGGAATCATGATTATTACCAACCTGAAACAAATCGAGAAGATGTCCGAAATGTGCGGGGCAACCATTCCAAGAGATTTATTTGAAAAGCTGGAGGAGCACCAGGATGACCCCAAAGCAATTGTTGAAATTGGAATTGAACGGACAATTTACCTCTGCCGCGAAATCGCCTCTGCCCACCCGGCCGGTTTCCACTTTTTTGTTATGAACCAGTCCGGGCCGATTGGGAGGGTGTTGGGGGAGCTATAAGTTAGGCTGCTCTTTTAAAGACTTTATAACTATTTTCCTCATCAACTTGCTCAAAATATTTACCGGTTAAATCAGAATTACTTATTACTCTTCCCCCTTGATATAGCACTGATTGTAATTTAGAAAAGACAGCTTGTTTGCCCTCCGCTCTATCAAAAAACATATGATTAAAGACATTATTTGCAATTATTAGATCTCGTGGTCCAATATTGTTATAATCTTCTGGTTTTAATATGTTTAAACACCTAAATCTAACAGCATTCGTAATTGCAGGAATAAGCTTATAACTATCTTTGTTTATCTCAAAATACTTGGTTAATTCACGATCTGATACATTTTCTTCTCTTCCTTCTTCTGCCCAAATCCAGCTATATTCTCCTTTTTGGGCAATTGAAAGACATTGTTGATTTATATCTGTACCTAAAATATTAGATCTGACTTTAATGTGCCATTCTTTCATCATTAATAAAATCGCTATTGAATATGCTTCTTCACCGGTTGAACAGCCTGCACTCCAAATACTAAAAACAGGTTTTTTACTCGATTGGGCTATTAGGTTATTTATTAAATTTTCAATTGTGTTTTCTAATAATTGCATAGGCATTCTAAAAAAATAAGTTTTATTAGTTGTAGCCAGTGATATCAGGTTTTGTGTTAGTTTGGATTTTAGATCTGCAAGGTGTAAAAAGGTTGATTCCGGTTTTATCTTATTTGGGTCTAAATACAGATCTTTCCATGTGTTGACGGTTTCTGGCAGAACATGTATGCCGTAGTGTTTTTGTACTGTTGAAATTATTCTACGGGTAGATTCTGCTTTTATTTTTTTCATGTTTCCCTCGCTACATATATTTCGTCCAACTATGCAAATAATTTCACCTGAAATTTACTGAGTTTGGGGGCGAAGAAAAGGCAGGTGATTGTGAATGAGTATATGCGTTAAATTTAACGATGGCATGTTTTTAACTGGGCCTAAAAGTAAAATAGGTTGTTTCCCTCAAACTTCTAAGCCTGTAAATATGCCTAATAATAAAAAACAACTGAATTTTGATTATTTTGGTTTATCTGCTAGAAAAATAAAAGGGGAGCATATGATGCCTGGCGGGATAATGTCTGCAACCGGCTTAACTGATATTGATTATGCTTCATCAGTACTTTTAGCAGATTTTAATATTGATTTATTATTTAACACGTCACAAGAGAGAGAAATGATTTTAAACGCAGCTCAAGTGACCAAGGACGGACATCAGGGGCAGTTTAGAAAAGATGGTAGTGAATATTATACCCATCCAAAAGCAGTTGCATATATTTTATGGGCCTTAGGTTTGGATGCCGAGAGCATTACAGCAGGATTGCTACACGATATTATTGAGCAAGGAGAGATAGCTGGCGAGCGTGTTACTGATTCCTTTCTCCAGGAAAGGTTTAATAAAACAATTACATTTTTTGTAGAAGGATTAACTGAATTAGGGAAAGAACCAGAATACGATGGAGAAGTACCTTCACAAGAGGCAATTCATAGAAAGATATTAAAATGTGGATTAAAAGATATTCGGATAATCCTGGTCAAATTTGCCGATAGGTTGCACAATTTGTTAACTATTAGATTTAAAGAAAGGGAAAATCAAATTGAAAAAGCAGTAGAAACCAGAGATTTATATGCCCCGCTGGCAGATCGGCTCGGGATATGGTTTCTAAAGCGCTTATTTGAGGATTTGGTCTTGTTTATACTTAATGAATCAAAATATCGAAACATAAAAGAAAGGCGCCTGGTATTGTATCAACAGTCAAAAAAACAATTGGACAAAATTGTTGGAGCGATTGGCTTTGAAAAAGTCGTGGCAGTAGTGCCTGAGGTCAGATGGGTAAATGAGATAGTTGAAAGGATGGGAAAAAGAGGGATTAAAGAGGTTGGAGATTTATCAGCAACAGATATTTGGAGAATAAATCTTAATGTTAATGAGGAAAAGGATTGTTATGAGGTGCTGCGCTTGCTTCACGAAAAATATGATCCAGTTCAAGGAGAATTTAGGGATTATATTGGGGGTCAGTTGCCAAATAGGCACCGCTTTTTACATACCTATATAGAAGTTCCGGAATTTGGTAGATTATTAGTTCAGATCAGAGATAGAAAGGGGTGGGAACGCTATCAACTTGGGATCATTACTGAAAAAGATAAGGAAGGTTGGTATAAAGAGAATCCTGCTTTTAGTGATGCAATGCAAAGAATAATTCAAGAAACTGAAGGCAGGTCAGAAAGTGAAGCATCACAGATTGTTTCTGCCTATACTGCGCCAATTGTTGTTTATACTAAGGATGGGCAAAAAAATGAAATTGGTTCAAATTCTACAGTTTTAGATTATGTAAGATTGTTGGGAGAGGAAAGATTTTTGCATTTAGAGAGTGTACATATTAATAGTAAACCAGCTTCCTTATATCAGACACTCTCAGACAGGGATAGGATTGAGGAAAAAATATCAGATCAGGCTCATCCGGTATTAGAGTGGATCGATCATATAAATACCTCCGAAGCAGAAAAGAGTTTGCAAAAATACTTAAACAGAAATGTCAACCAATCTGCTGCAATGGATTACTTGGATAGTAAATCAAAAAAACTGCATTTGCCCGCGAGGGAGTTGGTTAAAACAGGATTATTCAGCCAATACTGCCTGTTAATATCCAAGAGTGAGATAGATGTTTTAGAGGATATAGCTACTGGTAAGATCAGGGCATCAAAGATGATGAGGGATATTATGGATTTGTATTATTCAGAATTAGAAAGGGAGATTAATGATTGGAAAGAGTTAGTTGAAAAAAAGATAATTGTTAAAAATGATGAACCGTTTAGGCCGTTTTATATTTCAATTGAAACCATTGATGAAAAAGGGCAGTTAAGAAGAATAAGTGAAATGCTTGAGGAGAGGGGATTTAACATCAATCAGAATTTTATTTATCGCCCCGATCCAAATAACAAGATGAAAGTTAAGGTGGTTATTGGAGTGGATGTTTTTGGTGGTAATTTTGGCGGAATGGTTGGAGAGATTCAACGCTTACAGGTAAAAACACTTGCCGGAAATATTGGCAAAGTAGCCAATTTGTTAACAGAAGAAGTGCATCATTATCTTAAAAAAGTTATGACGCAACTGACGATTTAGGTTACTACCTCCCCCCCACCACAATCTCCGGAATCCGGATAGTCGGTTGCGCATCGCCGACCGGGGCATGGTCAAACTTTCCGCAGACACCTGTTTGGTATCCCAAATCACTGCCAACCAGATCAATTATTTCTAACACTTTTGGGCCGTTCCCGGTAAGAATTGCACCACGAATCGGTCCCTTTATCTTTCCCTTTTCTACCAAATAACCCTCGGTAACATCAAAGACAAAATCCCCGTTGGTTACGTTAACTTCACCGCCGCCCATATGTTTAACCAAGAGACCGTTGTCGATTGAGGTGACGATTTCGTCCGGATCAGTTTTTCCAGGTGCTATTATAGTATTAGTCATCCTTGGCACCGGCTTAGACAAATACGATTCCCGTCTCCCATTCCCCGTTTCCCGTATACCGAGTTGTCTGGCATTATACTTATCAGCCATAAACCCTTTAAGAATCCCATTTTCGATCAGAATTGTTTTCTGTCCAACATTCCCTTCATCATCAAAATTATAGGTCCCGTATTTACCCGGAATTGTAGCATCATCGATCACGGTAATAAGAGGGGAGGCTACTTGTTTACCAACTTTTCCTCCAAAGATAGAGGTCTTTTTCAAGATAAAATCAGCTTCTAACGCGTGTCCGCACGCTTCGTGGATCATCGTTCCACCGGCTGATGAATGCAGCACCACGGGCATTTTTCCAGCTGGTGCGTGGGGTGCTTCAAGCATCAAAAGTGCCCGCTCCGTTGCTGATCTGGCCAGCTTTTCTGGATGGAATTCTTCGATCAATTCAAAACCAACTGTTCCACCAGGGGCTTCATATCCGGTTTGTAAGATCGTTCCGTTGGTGACGATTACGTTTACAAAGAACCGCGTGCGGATCCGGTTGTCTTCCACGTATGCTCCCTCCGAATTTGCAATCGTCACCCCCTGATTGGAGTCGATATAACGGGCGGTGACCTGCACAACCTTGTCTCCGAACGATCGGGCGGTCTTATTAAGGGTCTCAACCAGGGCTACTTTTTCGTCAATTACGACTTCACTCGGGCGTCTTCTAATTGTTATTAATTTGTCGGCAACTTTTGGGACTAATTCAAATTTAATATCCTTTGCTTTTCCAGAAAATCCTGAAGCAGCCTGCCTGGCAGTTTTTAGCATATTCTTTAAAGTAAGGTTGGTGGTGCAAGCGTAGGAGACTGTTTTATCTTTGATCACCCGTATTCCGGCACCGTGCGAGTTTCCTGTTACAATTCTTTCTATTTTATTATCTTCGCAACCAACCGTTGTTCCATTAGCGTCTTCTATAAATATTTCAGCAAAATCCCCGCCGGTCGAAAGCGCCATGAATAAGATTTCTTCGAGATTTAGTTTTGTGAGCATTAGAGTCATTATAAGAAATATAGTGAAATATTGCAAATTATTGAAAGATAAAACATCATGAAAAAATCACAATCTTTAAGGGATAGTTAAAAAGGAAAAAATATGACGGCACCAGTATCATCATTAAGAGAACTAGTAACAGGCAAATTTCGAATTTAGGGAGATTGTAGGATATTTCATAATCTATTAAGGTGAGATAAAAAATGTTACTAGGATTAGGTAGATATAGAGAAAGGCCACAACAACCACAGCATTCTTTGCAAAAAAAGTTGGTAGTTGATAGCCTGGTAACCTTTTTGGGGAAAGTTACAGGTTGTTTGAAAGGAAGGATTGCTGGAAGCTGGGTATATTTGATAATAAAAGATCTAATATTAGACCAAGAAGAGATTGTGAAGCCTGCTACTGTTAGTTTGCCTCATGATTATGCTGCAATAACTACTGTGGGAAGCGAAAACCAATCAGGTGAAAAATCTCCCAGAATCTTTTTTGTATCAAAAGAAAAAACCGAAGCAGCTTTAGCAATACTACAAATAGTTAGAGACAAAATGTATGATTGTATCAAGGACGAATTGCCAGATATAGCAATTGTGGTTGAATCAACCATTAGTAAGATTGCTCTAGTTGCAATAATGCCATTTTTCTATGAGCGGTTGGAACGAAATGATCAGGGGATAGAGGAGGCTTTAGATTTTTTGAAAAGTAAGAAAGGGGAAGATTCAGATTATTCAGATCCCAGATTAATGATCCTGTTTTGTCAAAGGGATTCGATTTTCTATGTTCAATTGACAGCTGAGGTATCAGAAAAGAGAGGAAGCCAAATCTGGCATATGAAGAATTAAAAAATAAAAATGTAAAGATTTAAAAGAGTGTTACACGGCCTCCCCCCAACTTTCCCCAACCCCAACATCAACCTTAGCTTTTACAGTTAATTGAATCGCATTTTCCATTTCGTGCTTGACTAGTTTTTCAACTTTTTCAAGTTCTGTATCCGGAACCTCAAAGACTAATTCATCGTGTACCTGGAGGATCAGCTGTGAGCTGTAAGCTGTAAGCTGTGAGCCAATATTTACCATGGCGACTTTGATCAGGTCAGCAGCGGTTCCCTGCAGTGGCGTATTGACGGCCATTCTTTCGGCAAAGGATTTTAACGAGAAGTTGGGGCTGTTTATATCCGGTAATTCCCTTTTTCTGCCAAGTAACGTCTCAACATAACCTTTTTCCCTGGCTTCTATTATCGTTTTATTAATAAACTTCTTAACACCTTTATAACGATTAAAATACTTATCAATAAATATTTGTGCCTCTTTTTTGGGGATTTTGATTGTTTTTGAAAGGCCAAAAGCGCTCTGTCCGTAGACAATGCCAAAGTTAACTGCCTTAGCATGGGAGCGCATCTCGTCTGTAACTTTACTTTCCGTAACTCCGAATATTTCAGCTGCGGTGGCACGATGGATATCCTTTCCCTCTTTAAAGTCTTTGATTAACTGCTCATCACCGCTCATATGGGCTAAGATCCTAAGTTCAACCTGTGAATAATCAGCAACCAATATTTTCCATCCCTTCTTTTGTGGAACAAAAGCAGAACGGACTTTTTCGCCCAATTTTCCTCTGATCGGAATATTTTGCATATTTGGATTAGAGCTTGATAGCCTTCCGGTAGCAGTAATAGTTTGGTTAAAGTTGGCATGGATCCGTCCGGTATCTTTTCTGACTAATTCAGGAAGAACATCAACGTAAGTTGATTTTATCTTTGCGTACTGGCGGTATTCTGATAGCTTTGCGGCAATTTCAAATTTTGGAGCAAGTTCTTCTAACACGCTGGCATCAGTTGATGCTCCGGTCTTAGTCTTTTTAATAATTGGCAGTTTTAGTTTTTCAAAAAGTATGGCCTGGAGTTGCTTTGGAGAATTAAGGTTAAATTCTTCTCCAGCCATTGCAAAGATATTTCTTTCCAGGTCTTTTATTTCTGCATCGATTTCTTTAGAAATTTTATTTAACTTTTTACAATCAGCATATACGCCATTTTTTTCTAGTTCAACCAGCACCGAAACTAGCGGCATCTCAACTTCATAAAAAAGCTTATCCAGCTTCTCTTCTTTTAATAATTTCTTGAATGTACCGGCTAATCCAATTGTTGCATCCGCATCGGAAC
>JBHPMS010000031.1:0-8597 GCA_042563095.1 Candidatus Margulisiibacteriota bacterium | reverse complement strand
AACTCAAATGTTACTATGTGAGTATATTTTTAAAAGATTGTGAAATAATTCACAATCTAAATAAGCCTGGCGGCTGGCAGGCAGGGAGGCAAAGAAATGGCCGATGGAAAAGTGATTAACATAGGGTGTAAAACACCGGCGAATGTTGCAGATACACTTTCGCAAACACTCTGCGTGGCAAAGACCAATGCAACAGTGTGGAAGCTGATAATACTTGGCATATTAGCCGGGGTATATATCGGTTTTGGTGCGGCAATTGCAACTTTGGTAGCGTCTGACGTCGCAAAATATGTCGGGGTTGGACTGGGTAAGTTTTTTGTGGGTGGGGTATTTAGTGTCGGACTGATGCTGGTAGTTATCGCCGGGGCTGAACTTTTTACCGGTAATAACTTGATGTTGATGAGCGCACTGGATGGCAGAGTTACCTACAAAAGAGTGTTATACAAGTGGGCGGTAGTCTATTTTGCAAATTTTGTCGGATCTATCATTATGGCCTTTTTGATGTTTAATACCGGCCTGTTAGACGGAGGAAATCCTTCAACAGGTATAACCGCACTTAAAATTGCAAACGCCAAGGTTAACTTATCCTGGAGCATGGCATTTACCCGTGGTATTTTATGTAATATCCTGGTATGTCTGGCTGTTTGGATGGCGCTGGCGTCACAGAATATTATCGGCAGGATCTGGGCAATCTTTTTCCCGATCATGACCTTTGTTGCCTTAGGTTTTGAGCACTGTATTGCCAATATGTATTTCATCCCATTAGGGATTTTTTTAAAGGATAGCAATGCTGCTGGTGCTTCGGGATTAAATCTGAGTAACCTTAATTGGGGTGGTTTTTTCAATAACATTATCCCGGTAACTGCTGGTAATATTGTTGGCGGTGCCCTGGTAGTTGCACTGCTCTACTGGCTGGTCTACGTAAAACCAGAAGCTAAAGCTTCTAAATGAATGGAATCATTCTGGCGGGTGGACAGAGTCTCAGGTTTGGAGAAGATAAAGCGTTTGTGAAAGTGAGGGATTCTATTTTAATAGAATCCCTCATTAGTCTAATGACTTCGTTATTTGATAATTTGATTATTGTTACGAATTATCCTGATAAATATTCCGGATATCAGGTACAACTTATCCGGGATAAGATCAAAGGTGTTGGACCCTTAGGTGGAATCTATGCTGGATTACTGGCCTCGGACGCTGAATTTAATTTTATAACCGCTTGTGATATGCCTTTTATTAATGCTGAATTGGTCAAATACATGAAAAAAACCGCCAGGTCTGATGTCCTGGTCCCTTCCCATGCCGGCAAACTTGAGCCTCTCTGTGCAGTTTATTCAAAAAACTGCATTCCATTAATTGAAAGGCAGTTAAGGGCCGGAGATTATAAAATCCAGAATTTTTTTCCGGAAGCTGAGGTTGAAATGGTTGATGAAGAAACGATAAAAAAGTATGATCCAGCCAAGGCAACTTTTTTAAATTTGAATACCAAAAAAGACCTGGCAAGAGTTGACGCATGTTTGAAGAAACATCGATCGTACGCATCAAGCTAAAGGAAGGAGCGGAGAAAAAAAAAGACCGGGTGGCAAGAGAGGTTCCCTTTTCTATAAAAATAAACGGGGCTGAAAAAATTACTATCCTGGCCTCTCCCGGAAGGTTGAAAGAACTGGCAGCAGGGTATCTGTATGCCGAGGCTTGGATTGGGCACCGCTCCGAGATAGAAGAGCTGCGGGTAAACGAAAAAGCGTTTTACGCAACAGTACATTTAAAAAATAAGATTGACCCAAAAAAGATTGAAAAGGAAAGGGTCATTACTTCAGGCTGCGGCCGGAACATCAGTTTTTATAATTTTGAAGATTTTGAAAACTGTCTGCCGCTGCAGTCGGATTTGACTGTGACTGCTGGAGCTATCCTAAAACTGATGCAGGAGTTCCAACAAAAGTCTGAAGTTTTTAAAGAGACCGGCGGAGTTCACTCTGCTGCGCTCTGTCAGAAGGATAAAATAGTCCAATTTGCTGAAGATATCGGCCGACACAATGCGGTAGATAAGATAGTAGGCGGATTAGTTTTAGAAGGTGGGGGAGCTCAAGATAAGTATCTTTTGTTAAGCGGGAGAATATCATCGGAAATGCTCTTAAAGGCTTCACGGGTCGGCTTTCCGATAATAGTCTCCCGGGCAGCACCAACTGATATGGCAGTGCGCCTGGCAAAACGGCTTAAGATAACGTTAGTCGGTTTTGCAAGAGGATCGAGAATGAATATATATTCTGAAGAGAGGAGGATTTTATGTCAGAAATAAAGCAGGTATTGACGACTTGTATCTACTGCGGTTGCGGGTGCCAATTCTATTTTAAGGTGAAGGACGGAAAGATAATCGGGATTACTCCGAGCAAAAAACACCCGGTCAGCCAGGGACAGCTTTGTGTTAAAGGATGGAATGCAGCTGAGTTTGTCCACCATCCAGACCGTTTAACCGATCCGTTAATTAAAAAGAATGGCAAGTTCAAAAAAGCGAGCTGGGACGAAGCTTATAAACTGATTGCCAAAAAGTTTAAAAAGCATGCCAAAGAATCCGGTAAGGATTCGGTTGCGTTCTTTGGTTCTGCTAAATGCTCAAACGAAGAAAACTTCCTGATCATGAAACTGGCCCGGGCGGTCTTTAAGACCAATAATGTTGACCATTGCGCCCGGCTCTGCCACGCTTCAACTGTAGTTGGATTAGCCGCTTGTTTTGGTTCTGGTGCAATGACCAATAGCATCGGAGGATTTGAAAATTGTGATGTTGTTTTAATCACCGGCTCAAACACTTCAGAACAACACCCGCTGATTGCATCGCGTATAATTAAAGCGGTTAAAAAAGGAGCAACCTTAATTGTGGTTGATCCCCGCAAGATCCCCATTTCAAAATTTGCCAAGTATCACCTGCCGCAGAACTGTGGATCTGATGTAGCTTGGTTAAATGGTTTAATGCATGTGATCATTAAAGAAGGATTAGAAGATAAAGAATTTATAAAGAACTTTACCGAAAACTATGAAGAGTTAAAAAAAGTAGTTGAAAAGTATACTCCCGAATACGTTGAAAAGATCTCTGGCATTCCAGCTCAAAAGTTGGTTGCGGTTGCCCGCATTTATGCAAAGAGTAAAAAATCTTCAATTGTCTACTCAATGGGGATTACCCAACATACCACTGGAGTTGATAATGTAAAATCGTGTGCCAACCTCTCGATGTTAACCGGCAATATCGGCCGCGCTTCAACCGGAGTAAATCCGCTGCGCGGACAGAATAATGTTCAGGGTGCTTGCGATGTTGGTGCTCTGGCAAATGTTTATTGCGGATATCAGAAGGTGACCGATGCCGCTGCGCAAGAAAAATTCGAGAAGGCCTGGAATGTTTCTGGGATTTCAGATAAGGTCGGGCATACTGTAACAACCGTGCCTGATGCGGCGCTAGAAGGAAAAGTTAAAGCTCTTTATGTAATGGGAGAAAACCCAATGGTCTCTGATCCTAATCTTAACCATGTGGAAAAAGCTTTGAAAGCATTAGATTTTCTGGTGGTACAGGATATTTTCTTAACTGAAACCGCCCGACTGGCAGATGTCGTTCTTCCTGGTTCAAGTTATGCGGAAAAAGATGGAACTTATACCAATACGGAGAGAAGGGTTGAGCGGATTCGTAAGGCGGTGGCGTTGCCTGGAAATGCCAGGGAAGACTGGAAGATTCTTTGTGAAGTTGCCGCTGCCTGTGGTTATGGCATGGATTATCCCTCGCCGAAAGAAGTGTTTGATGAGCTGGCTGAGCTTTCTCCAATTTATCACGGGATGAGCTTTGACCGCCTGGAGGAGAATTTTGGTTTGCAGTGGCCCTGTCCGACCAAAGATCATCCGGGGACTCCCTGGTTGCATAAAGATGGGAATTTTAGCAGGGGCAGGGGGAGTTTTACCCCGGTAGAATACAAAGCTCCGGCTGAAATGGCCGATAAGGAGTATCCTTTGACCTTAACTACTGGCCGCAGTTATTACCACTGGCATACCCGAACCTTAACCCGCCGGACCTCAACTCTTGAGCGCGAAGTCCCGGAGAGTTATGTCGAGATCAATCCAGCGGATGCACAGAAATATAATGTTAAAAAAGAAACGATGATCGAAGTTTCTTCACGCCGGGGGACAATTAAAGTCAGGGCAAAGGTAACAGATATGCCTAAAGCGGGGACGGTCTTTATCCCGTTCCACTTTGCTGAGGGTGCTGCCAACCGGTTAACTAATAATGCGCTTGATCCGCAGGCAAAAATTCCGGAGTATAAAGTCTGCGCTGTAAAAATCGGAGGGGCCAAGTAATGCAAAAACTTAAGATAAAAAAAGAAAACCTGGTTAAGCTTCTAGATGGATTAAAGGATAAAACTAATCTTTTGGCTCCACAGACTGATAAATATGGAGATACTTATTTTACCCAGGTTAAAGATGCAGCTAAAATCCAGCTTAATCATTTTAAACCGGTTATGCCTGCAGTTCGTGAAGTTCTATTTGGCCAGGTAGCTGATATGATTCGCTTTAAGAAAGGAAGAAGATCTACCAAGATAAAAAGTATTGACCAATCAGAAGGGACGGTTATCTTTGGTTTACCAAGCTGTGACCTTGCCGGGATCATCTACTGCGATATTTTTTTTACAAAAAGAGAATTTGTTGATTTCTATTATCAACAGGCTAGAAAAAAGTTAACTCTGATCAGCCTGGTTTGCACCACTCCACCAAATGAGAGCTGTTTTTGTGCGGCGATGAATCAGGGCCCTTTTTTGAAAAATGGCTTTGACCTGCAGTTAACCGATCTTGGTAATGGTTATTATTTTGCAGAGGTCGGCGGCCGAAAAGGGAAAGCTTTAATTTCTGACCAGCTTTTTGAAGAGGCAACTGACGAAGATATCAAGCAACTAAAGGTAATCCAGAAGAAAGCAAAGCAAGCGGCTAGCAATGAGATGGTTAATAAAAAACAGGTTTTAGAAAAGATGAAGCAGGAGCCATTAAAAGAGAAGATGATTCAAAAAATATCAGACAAATGTATCTCCTGCGGGGCCTGCAATTATGCCTGCCCGACCTGCACCTGTTTTAATGTAGTAGATCATGCTGGCCAAAAAGAAGGAGTAAGAAAAAGGATATTGGACTCCTGTATCTTATCCGGCTATTTTAGGATGGCAGGCGGGCATAATCCAAAGGGAGACAAAAACCAACGCACCCGTAATCGTTATTACTGTAAGCTTACCTGGGATCAAGAGAAGTTTGGTGACTCGGGCTGTGTTGGCTGCGGCCGCTGTCTTGATTCCTGTCCGGTTGATATTGATATCAAGGAGGTCATGCAATGAAGAACGAATATTTGCCACGGGCAGCTGAAATAACTAAGGTTCGTGATCTAAATTCTGAAGTTAAGCATTTTACTTTGGAGTTTAAAAAGGGGGAAGCTCTCGATTATAAGGCCGGACAATTTGTCCAGGTTTCTCTTTTTGGAAAAGGGGAGGCACCAATTTCGATAACCTCTACACTTGAAGCAAATCAGCCGCTGGAGCTGGCGATCCGGGCGGTTGGTTCATTAACTGATGCCATCCACGAATTAAAAGAGGGGGATGAGCTGTTTGTCCGCGGACCGTACGGAAATTCTTTCCCCTGGCAGGAGATGAAGGGGAAAAATATTCTCTTTGTAGCCGGTGGAATCGGATTGATCCCATTACGTTCGCTGATTAATTCGGTGCTGGCGCACCGTAAGGATTATGGAAAGATCCGGATACTCTATGGCGCGAAATGCCCGACTGATTGTGTTTATGCTGATGAGCTTTTAAAATGGTCAAAACTTGAGGGAGTTGAGATGCTGCAAACCGTTGATTCTCCCGCAGACGGGTGGAAGGGGAACGTGGGAGTGGTTACAACTTTATTTGAAAAAATCGAGTTTGATCCGGCAGATACGATTGCCTATGTTTGCGGTCCGCCAATTATGATCAAGTTTGCCAATCTGGCGCTAGAAGAAAAAGGAATGGAGGCGGCTAATATTATCACTACCATGGAGATGCATATGAAATGTGGGATTGGCAAATGCGGGCATTGTCTGGTTGGCCATAAATATTGCTGTACGGATGGACCGGTATTCACTCAGGCTGAATTAAAAGCACTGGGAGCGGAAGAATAATTTAGGGAGGAGAAAAAGAATGAATAAGTTTTTTGGTTTAATGATGCTGTTACTGTTTGCGGTTTCTACGGTTTCTTATGCGGTTGAGGTCGGCGGGGTAAATATGAATGGTGATTTCAGGTTTCGATATACCAATAACGAAGCAGCAGGAATAAATGATTCTATGACTGTAGCTCGTGCCCGGATCAAGCTTTCAGGTAATGTGACTGAAGATCTCTCGCTGGTTATTCAACCTGATTTTGCAGGGTTAGCTACTGGAGGAGCAGTTGGTTTCGCAGGCGCCTGGGCAGACCTCAAGTGTAAAAAAGGATTTGAACATACCTTGAGATGCGGTCAATTTTATATTCCTTTTTCATTAGGAGCCGGGAGCTATAAGACCATTGTCTATCCAGCTCACTACAATGTTATTGTTCCAGACAGGGATTATGGTTTAGCTCTGATGACAAAAGTAATGGAGATGGATCTGGCTCTGAGTTTGACCAATGGAAACGGCTCAGGAGCGGACAATAATAAAGCAAAAGACCTTTCCGTAAAAGTTGTTACCGATACCCCGGTCGGAAAAGTTGGATTGTCTGGATACTATGGTAAGAATGGTGCAGCCATGACCGAGCAAAAAGATGCCGGCATCTATCTTTTAACTCAACTGTCTGATGTTGACCTGATTGCAGAATATGTCATTGGTGGTGCCTGGGGTGGAACCGGCCAGCTAAGCAATACCTATCTCACCGCCTCAATGAAAATTGATGACCTTGAGCCTTTGGTGCAATACCAGATATATGATGTTAATACTGCAACTTCGGGGAATATTGTTAATACGCTGACAATTGGGATAAATAAGTATTTAGCGGATAATGGTTCACGGATGATGCTTAATTATAATATTATTGGAGAAGAAACGGGTTCAATCGCAAATAACACTTTGATTGCCCAGTTAAGAGTAAAAATATAAAGTTTTAATAACTCCGAGACGAACTGGAAACGGCCTGACCTCCCAAACTTGGAAAGGGGCAAGCATGAAAAAATTAATAATTGGGGCTCTGATTTTTTTGATTCTTATTTCCCCGATTTTTGCTGGAACCATAAAACTTGCCACCACCACCTCAACCGACAATTCCGGACTGCTTTTAAAACTGCTTCCTCCATTTGAAAAAAAGTATGGTATTCGAGTAGATGTTATTGCGGTCGGGACCGGGAAAGCAATTAAACTTGGTGAAAATGGGGATGTTGATCTGATTTTGGTCCATGCTAGAGCTGCAGAGGATAAATTTGTTGCAGATGGTTATGGAGTAAACCGTAGAGACGTTATGTATAACGATTTTATAATTTTAGGTCCAGGCAAAGATCATGCAAAAGAAAAAACTTCTAGCAGTGCAGTTGAAGCATTAACCAGGATTGCTGCAAAAAAGGCTACTTTTATCTCAAGAGGCGATGATTCTGGAACTAATAAGAAAGAACTAGCTGTGTGGAAAAAGGCCAACATTAAACCAGAGGGGAAATGGTATCTCTCGGTTGGACAGGGGATGGGGGCCACACTCCAGATCGCTAATGAAAAGCAGGGGTATACTATAGCTGACCGCGGGACCTACTTGGCTTATCATAATAAAATTGATTTAAATATTGTTTATAAGGGAGATAAGTTACTCTTTAATCCGTATGGGGTGATTGCAGTCAATCCGGCTAAACACCCACATGTAAATTATATGGATGCCATGCTTTTAATCGGTTGGTTAACCTCTGCTGAGGGCAAAAAGATCATTAATACTTTTAAAATAGAGGGGGAACAATTATTCTATTCCCAATAATATGGACCTCGGTCAGAATAGCCATAACTTCTGCAGCTTTAGCAACGGCAGTCGGGATTCCATTGGGGCTCTTTTTAGCAATCAAGAAATTTAGGGGGAAAAGATTGGTTGCGACTATTTTAAATACTTTAACTGCAATACCGACTGTAGTTATTGGGCTTTTAGTTTATTCATTTATCGCCCGGCAAGGGCCTTTGGGATCTTATGGATTGCTTTTTACTCCTGCTGCAATTTTAATCGGGCAGTTTATCCTGGCTTTGCCGATTATTACTGCAATGGCCTTTTCGATAACTTGTGGAAAAGAGGAAAGGATTGTAAAAACGGCCTATGGCCTGGGTGCTGGTCCGCTTGAGGCTTATAAAATATTTTTGTGGGAGATAAAAATCCCATTGTTAGCAGCAGTTATGGCCGGGTTTGGTCGCGTGATTGGTGAAGTCGGTGTTTCGATGATGCTCGGTGGAAATATTTATCGCTACACCCGCACGATGACTACCGCGATCGCGCTGGAGACTTCTAAAGGCGAGTTTGCATTCGGGTTGACCCTGGGATTGGTTCTGCTCGCGGTTGCATTAGGTGTTAATTTGATGGTTCCGTTATGTATAAACTGGAAAAAATAATAAGAACATATAATA
>JBHPMS010000030.1:0-9599 GCA_042563095.1 Candidatus Margulisiibacteriota bacterium | reverse complement strand
AGTTTTTACTGGCGGATTTCGGGCCGGGCAAACCTTGAATTCTATGCGGCACTCTATAACCTTGAAGCAAAGACTAGAGTTGAAGAATTGCTCAAACTTTTTAACATTGATTATGCTGATAAACGTTTCGACACTTACTCTTCCGGAATGAAGAGGAAACTGGCAATTATCCGGGCACTTTTGCACGATCCAGAAATTCTTCTTCTTGATGAACCGACCAGAAGTCTAGATTATAATTCATCGCTGGAACTTCGAAACTTAATCAAATCGCAAAAGGAGAAGGGGAAAACAATAATTCTCGCAACTCATAATTTGGACGAAGCAAAAGAGTTGGCGGATGAGGTTGTGATATTGAATAAAGGAAAAATCAAGATTAATAAGCATATTAATGAGGCCCAGGAATTGGAGGAGACATATAAAATGGAAACCTGCGAATGAACTTCGCGGTTTCCGGGTTTTAGAATGCAGGAAGCCGAGACGTTCAGTCTCAGGCTTCCCCAACATAAAATCATGAACAAGCTCTTAGCAATAATTAAAAAAGATTTCTTGACCGAGATAAGTTACAGGTTCGCGTTTGTGATGAACTTCGTGAGCATCTTAACCACCATTTTGACCTATTATTTTATCGACAAGCTCTTCGGCCATCAGGTTGCCCCGCATCTGCAGGAATTTGGGGTAAATTATTTTTCATATGTCTTACTGAGTATGGCCTTTTTTAGTTATATTGGCGTTGGAGTCGGATCGTTTTCGTACCGGATCAGAAATGAACAGCTGCAGGGAACCCTGGAAGCACTACTGCTCTCCCCTACTAAAATTTATGTCATCCTTTTAGGCATGGGCTTGTGGAATTTAATCTTTGCGACCCTTGATGTAATAATTTATATACTTTTTGGAATATTTTTATTTAAAATCAGTTTTGCAAGTATAAACCTGCTCTCAACTTTTCTGATTCTTATTTTAACCATCATAACTTTTAGCAGCCTGGGGATACTCTCTGCCAGCTTTGTTCTGGTTTTTAAAAAGGGGAATCCGGTTGCCTGGGTAATTAATGCGGTGGAAGGGTTGATCGGTGGAGTTTATTTCCCAATAACTGTTATGCCAGAACCATTGCAGCTTTTAGCTAAATTTTTCCCAATAACACATGCTATTCGAGCACTCGAGCTGGCAGTTTACAAAGGTTATTCTGTTTTTCAGTTATCAACAGAAATTTTACTGCTAGTTTTATTTTCTGTGTTGCTCTTACCACTCGGACTTTTTGCATTTAACTTTGCGCTTGATAAGGCAAGGAAGGATGGGAGTTTGGTTCAGTATTAAGCATGGGGAGCCTGCGACTTAACGTCGCGGCTCCGTCTTGTTTTGGAAACCGAGAAGTTCATTCTCAGGTTTCCAAAAACAGAAAGAATAGCCTTTATGGCACTTACCAACAACATTGATGGTCTAAAAATATAAAAAAGATAAACCGCGGGACGTTTGAGGGCATAGCGCTTCTCCATAAACTCAACCGACGGAAAACAAAAAGAAAATAATCTCAAAGGATCAACCAAAACCATCAACAGATAATCAATATTCTGAATTGGCTGTTTAGCCTCAAAGATCTTTTTAAAAAGCAGATTACGAAGTGACTGCCCGGGCTTTAACTCTTTGATAACTTTGCCAGCTTTTTTAAGTGTGTAATAGCAGGGAATTTCAAGCCTATACTTTTTTATCTTTTCAACAAGCTTCTCCCAATCCAGCTGATCCTTATAATGATCAATAAAAAGCTCAATATCCCGCACCCACTTTTCAAAGGGATACCCGTGATGGACCGCCAGATGATAACAAAGATAGATTAAGTTCTCTTCCGGCGGTAAAAGACTGTCCTTTACCTGTTCCCGGATTAGATCCTGATTCTGTAAATAGGGAATCTCAGTATGCAGGTCAACACAAACTGCCGGCTCTCCAGCTTTGACATACAAAATCCCGCTGTTTTCCGGTTTTGGCCGAAAACCGAGCCCCTCCAGAATTTCTTGACACTGTTTAAGCTCTTCTTTTTTGACCAGTAAATCAAGGTCTGACATTGGGCGGGTTGAGATGTCCGGGTAAATTTTTTCAAGTAAAGCTGCGCCTTTTAAAAGAATTACTCCGATCCTGTTTTCTTTGAACTTATCAAGAATACTGTTGAGGTTTTGAATTAAGACCAGGTTATATCCGGCGGTTAAGATATTATTTTCTTTAAGCATTTTAACTTTTCTTGCGCTTTATCGGCAAGCGCATCATTGCGGTAGAGTGATTTAACCAGCAGCGTTTCATAGGCCTCCCGGGCCTGTTCGGGGTTCCCCAGTTTTTCTAGGCAGACTGCAGAATCATAGAGCACCTCTTCGATCGCAAAATCGTCCGGATTATTAGTGCGCAGCAGGGTGTATTCCAGCAGCGCCTCCTGGTATTCTCCATTCTCAAAAAGTTTTTGCGCACTGATCAACCGGTCAAAGCGAGAGGTATAGCCTTCTTTCCAGGTATCAAAAGTGAGCGCCCTGATATAAAAGGGCCCTTTTATAGTCAAAAACTTCTGGTTTATTCTGTCGAACTCTTTTAAAAGGGCGTTCATTTCAAACAAAGAAATCCGGGGCCTCCTCCCGATGTTTCCGGCACAACGCGCTGAATAGTCGGACAAAACTTTTCCCTCATGCTCCACCTCCAACCCAAAGATGCGGCAGGCCAGAGGACGGGATTCCCAAACTGTGCAAAGGTTGTTTTTCCCTAAAAAAGAACAGCCGCGTTGTTTCTTTGGGGGATTATTGGAAAAACGGACAAATTCGGCGGCGCCAAATGCCGGCTTGAATTTTTTGCAGCACGATCCGCATTTAAAGCATTCTGCCGGCGGTATTTCTTTATATAATCTGCCTATCGAATCAGCTTCCATTTTATGCCGGATTGCATTGACTTATGTTGTTTTTACTGACCACCGTAACACACGTTCCGGATTTTACACAGGCAAAAAAGAAATTGGATAATTTGGTCGTCTTTAGTTCAGGTTTTTCATACTTCTGCTTTTTCATATTCATTCACCTCCCTAACGATTTTTGCAACCCGCTTAGCTTCGCTGGAACAACCAAACATGTCGCCGCTCTCAAGATAAGAAAATCCGCTGCAGCGGAAACACCATTCCGAAAGGCTGCACTTGCCACACTCTACCAGCTCCTCCAATTTCCTGGCTCTGATCGCTTTAAAAACCAGGCTCTCTTCCCAGATATCTTTGAAGCTCTGGCACTTCAAATCTCCCGCCACCACCGGCACCGCCACGCATGGGTAAACCTCTCCGCGGGCGTTTATCAGGCAGACCGAATAACCAAAATTACACATCAACATCCGGTTGATCAGCCGGCTTCCTCCGGATCTCTCCCGTTCACTTAGAAAAAAATCCCTGGTCTCCCTGTCATCCAACCGGAACCGCGCCGGGTCAGAATCCCCGTTATTTTTATAAAAAACGTAGGGCGATATCCTTATATCTATATCACTTCCGAGCTGCTCTTTCAAGGCTTTCACTTGATTATATTCACCAAAGTTCTGCTTTAGTAAAGTTAAGTTAAGCACCACCCGTACACCCCGATCAGTCAACAACCTTGCTGCCCGCATTGTTTTATCAAAGGAACCGGGAATTTGTGAAATGTCGTCATGAGTTTTTGAATTAGCGCCAAGCAAACTTATGTGGACAGTAAAAAAATTGAGCTGCGCAATCTTTTCGGCTGCTTTTTCATCGATTAAAACTGCATTGGTCTGCAAAATCAGGGCAAAATGGTGGTCGTTGGCAAACTGCGCAATCTCCCAGAAATCGGGGCGCAAAAGCGGCTCGCCGCCGGTAAAAGAGATATAAAGCGTCCCCGCTTCTTTCAGCTGAAGAATAATATTTTTAATCTGATCGGTACTTAATATATCTTCCTGCGGATCGTACTGGTAACAATGGACACAGCGCTGGTTGCAGCGCCAGGTTAATTCAAACTGGACGTCGATCGGGATTTTTTCTGAAACCACTTTATCTTTTATCTGCTCAGGCAGCAACGCTTAATCCCTCCCAGATTTTTGAATCGAGTGCAAAGTGCATATTGCGGCAGAAAATATTTTTAGTTAAATCTTTTAGCATTCCTAATATTTTACCCATAATCTCGCCGTCGTAATAACTGTGTAAAATATTGGGCATAATCGACTGCAGGGCTTCTGCTGCACCGACCTCTTCCAGCTTAAATTCTTTTGCTTTTTTCAAGAAGTAAATCCCCGTTAACCGCATCCCGTTTACCATTTCCCCTCTCCACGGAGTTGAATACAAAAAATACTCATCTTTAATTTTGCGCACGCAAACAAACTCGTCGGAGAGAACTTTTTTCTCCGTCGACATGTTGGCAACTGTACTCTTGCCCGCCCCAGAGGGACCGATAAATAGAAAGCCTTTATCCCCGTCTGCAACAGCACAAGCATGCATAATAAATCCATGATGACCAAAGAGGTTCAGCTGGAGAACCGAGCGGATAAAGGGTGAGAAGCAAAGCCTGGTTGTTTTTTCGTCAGAGTGGAAAAAGAGTGCCTGTTTATCTTTTCGCGAAAAATAGCCGAGAACTTCATCCGGTCTTCCCTTTACAAAATAATATACTTTTCTGTCCTCTTCAAAGAAATCGACATCGAAGTCGTCGTCTTCGACTGAAATCGCTCTTTCTCCCGGAAGCGTGTTGATCGAAAACTTTGGTCTGGAATCCGACTGAAAATTATAAAAATCAGAGGGTAGCCAGGCGGCTGCAACGCTAAATGGAACTCCGGCAACTTCCAGGGTTATTTTTTCTCTGACCATATAACCAGCTTTTTTTCTGACAAGGTACGGACAAAATCGAAGACATCTTTTTCGGCGGTCCTGCCATCAACCTCAAAGTTTTCGCAAACACCGCTTATTATTTCAGAAATATTTCTTTCACCGTCAATCAGCTCCCAGACCATTGCCCCAACCGGGTTGGAATGTGAAACTTCTCCTTTTTCCACATCCACCAGGACCACTTCTTTATCAATGATCCTCCAGGGGACTTTTTTGCTCCTTACAACAACAGTGTTAAGATCAAGCATCCTTTTCCTCCTGCGGGTAGCTGAAAATCGGCCGGTAACCAGAACCGGATTTAGAAATAAGGTCGACCCAGCAGTGTCCCTTTAATTCCTTTTTTTTCTTCGCTCCGAATTGTATTGCGGCCCTCTGTCCGGCTCCCCTTAAAGCATAACATAAAAAAACCGAACTGCTAAGACAGGTATCCCTGATCCCGAACCGGCTGCGGATTAAAAGTATGATGCTGGCGTATCTCTTAACTTTTTCAGGATCGTATTTTATATTCTCTGCAACTTCTTCCTCAGCCAGTGCGGCCAGTGGATTACTTTCACACCGGGGGAAGGCTTTATGCGCGGCGTTTAGTATAATTAGATGCAGCCTGATGTCGCGGTAATAAAACAGCTTATTGAGCTTCATCCGCAGAGAGGTGCGATTTGATGTAAATCGTCGGATGCTCTAAAAGGTCTAATATTTTTTCTTCTTTCAGGTCCTGCCCGCCAACAGCGGAAAAAATCCTGACCGTTGGCCTGAGCGGGATAGTCAGGTTGCGTTTGATCACCCTCCCCTTCTCCCCTGAACTTAGCCTGACCATTGTCCCGACCGGATAGGGGCCGATCCGCTCGATAAACGATTTCAAGATCGGCTTATCAAACAGCCCCTTCTCGATAATTATCTTCTTAAAAGTTTCGTGAGGAGTACAGGCTGGTTCTTTAAAGGGAGGATAGATTAAAGTTGCATAAATTTCGGCCAGAATAATAACCGCCATTATCCGCTCTTTTGCACTTTTATCGCTCTCTGTGATAACTTTTGATTCTTTAACTCTCTTCTCAAACCTGTCCCTGTATTCTTTGATCGTTTTCGGTTTATCAATCTTAGCAAAATCAGAAAATTTCATCAGGGCAATGTCAAAGAGCAGTGCTGCAACGCTTAATTCTATCAACTTGGTCCGGGGCAAATTAAGACCGCTGGCGACTTCAACTGCAATAAAACTGACATTTAAGGTATGGCAGATATGGCAGTCATTCCGGTTACAAAGGATCAAAAGATTAAAGATTGCCTCATTATTTAAAATTTGCTGGTCAACAAAGCGCTCATTGGCAAGGACCAGCTGGGTCATCCCCTCAAATTCTTTTTTTTCATCCTCCAGTTTTTCATACCCTTTGCCGATCAATGAAATTATTTCAAGGAACAGGTCATACGCCTCGGTTTCTTGTAGTTTTCTGAGTGAGTCTTTCCCTCTCATCTCAGACATTTTAATCCCCGGCCTTGTTGGGGCCACCGGCCGTTCTAGGTGATCAATCTCTTCCCGGCTGATTGGTAGTGGTGGAATAGGCGGAGTTTGTTTCAGTGGAGGAGTGGCCTGTTCTCCGCCTTCCTTAACCTTTTTAAAGATCTCCGACATGCGTACCATGAACTTATTCTACCTCACATCCAGGTCGCGGGCAACCGCATGAATGATTTTCTGGTTGACCGCTGCAGCACCAGAACCGAATCCGGTTAAAAGCGCCAGATCACAAAGATTATTAATTCTTCTCGGAATTCCTTTAGAATAAGTATGCACCAGGCTGATTGCCTCTGGCAAAAAATGGTTGCGCCCGGCTCCTGCAACATTCATCCGGTAGGAAATGTATTTTTCAGTCTCATCAATTTCTAACCCATTCAGGTGATAGTTGAGCGAAAGCCGTTGCTTTAATTGTGGCAATTCCCTAATTTTGTCCCTCAGTTCCGGCTGCCCGAGTAAAATTAAAGTTAATAAAAATCCATCGTTAAGCTGAAAATTTAAAAGCAGGCGTAATTCTTCAAAACTATCCTTATCTTCAATCGCCTGAGCCTCGTCAATAATAATGACGGTGGTTTTATTCCATTTTTTATTTTTATAAAGAATATCATTCAATAACCGTAAAAGAGCACTTTTGCCGGCACCGGGGGGAGGCTCTTCCCCCAGTTGATAGATGATCTCCTTGGTTAGCTCTTCAGCCGAGAGTTTTGGGTTTAATATTATTGCCGTATGGTACTTTTCATCTTCTGCAAGTTCCTGTAAAAGCACCCGGCTTAAAAGAGTTTTTCCAGCCCCCACCTCGCCGGTTATTACCCCCGCTCCCTTTTGCTCACGAACCAGATAGAGCATACGTAAGAGCGCTTCTTCGTGCTTCTTTGAAGCAAATAAAAAATCCGGGTCGGGTGAATTTTCAAACGGTTTTCTATTAAGCTGCCAGTGTTCTAAGTACATGCAGCTATTCTATCAAATATCTAGAAAATATTCTGCCCCCAGATAATATCTTCGCCCCGGCTGCGGATATCCGCTAACTTCCTGATAATTTACAGCAAAAAGATTTTCGATCCTCCCCTTGATCTTTCCATGATCTAACTTTCTGGCTGCCAGGATATCAAAGACTGCGTATCCAGGAAGCTCAGTCGTATTTAAAAGGTCTGTAAACCTTTTACCAACAAAGCGCTGCTGGCATTTTAAAAATAGGGCCGGATGGTCGTAGCTGAGGCTAAGATTGTATTTATTTTTTGGGCTATAGGTCAAAACTTTTATCGGTGCCTCGTTAGCTGCGTCCTGCCAGGTATAATTCAGGTTTGCCGAAAGATACCGGTTAAGTTTTCTACTTACTTCTAATTCGATTCCGTTTATCTCGGCATTAACAATATTTACCGGTTGGTAGGTAACCGAAGTAGCGGTGGTAGTTGTTTCCCAGCGGATCAGGTCTTTTATCTTATTCTCAAAGAGTGTGATTTTTGCATAGTTATCATTCCACTCTTTTTCAAAGCTAAGATCAATTGCATGCCCGATTTCAGCCCGCAAATTAGGATTTCCAACTGTAGTATAAGTCGTACCAAAATAGGTAAAGCTTTGCGCTGGCCAGTAAAGGTCGTTCATGGTCGGCATCTTAAAGGCTCCCGCCCAGGAAAGCTTCATTATAATATCGTTTACCTGGTAGAGCACCAGGCCAATGCTCGGGGATCCGTGGGATGAAGAATTTTTAAAAGTATCGAGTCTCCACCCCAGATGAAAATACCCGCGCGGCAATAAATGCTTGTGTTGAAAATAGACAGCCGCATTGGTCAGGTTGTGGCTGCCGCTGTCGCTGTTGGTTGCCACTTCGCGGCGCAGGTCACCCCCCAGAATTAACCTGCCGGTAGAAAACTCGATCGGCCGGCTCACTTCAAACCCATAACTGCGGGTTAAATTTGAACTGTTAACAAAATAGGTGCTATCAATGTAACGGTTATGGAAAATATTCAAATAAGAATTGAAGTTTGCACCGTATACTTCTTTGCCCGAAAGTGCAAAGAAATAATTGTTATTCCGCTCTCCGGCGGTGGTGGATGGGAAAAAGGTGCTTCCGGGAGAGCCTTTTTTGTCTTCGTAATTAGAAAGGGTAAGCCTGAATTTATCAAACGAATAACTGGCCGAATATGTTTTTGCATCGTAATCTGAGTTGGCCCGAAATCCTTTTGCCAGAGCATTTTTGATTGACAAAAAATAGTTTTTCCCAGTAAGCGAAAGTAAGATCGAACGATCATCGTCTCCTCCCAGCCCACTGGCTATTTTTAGGTTTTCTTTAGCTTGGCCGGATTTAGTAATAATATTTACAACTCCACCAACCGCATCTGATCCGTAAACTGATGAAAGTGGAGCCTTGATTATCTCGATTTTTTCGATATTTTCGATTGGAATAATGCCTAAATCAGTTAAACCGAGAGTTGGTGAATTTATCCTTCGCCCATCAATCAAAATCAAGGTCTGCTGGCTCGAGGCCCCTCTAATTCGCGCTAAAATCGATCCCCCCGAATATCCATTCCCGCTTGAATCGATCCCGGCAACGCACTTAACCAGTTCTCCAACTGTGGCCGCGCCAGAGTTTTCAATTTCTTTTTTTGAGAAAATCGTCACACTCCACGGCTGCTCCGCCAGCTGTTCCGGCAAACGGGTTGCAGTTACAATTACTCCTGGTGTTTGATATGTTGTCGCAAAAGCAGTAGAAACAAAAAAAAGAAATAGGAATAAGTACAATAGTTTTGATCTTTTATCTTTAATCTTTAATCTTGAAAACATCTCCATACCTCCTTTGAAGTATAGAGCTCGGGAAACTCTTTTTAACCATTCAGAGCAGGATTAGAACCTGCTAACCGTTTATATCTCTCCCGTTGAGAAATCTGAGTGGCCTATTAGTATAACCACCTCCCCTTTTATAGTTTTTGACTTAAAATACTCAAGAACTTCTGAAGTACTTCCTCGTTTAAACTCTTCGAACTTCTTGGTCATTTCCCGCGCAACCACAATTCTGCGCTCACCCAGAGCCGCTAGAATATCTTCCAAACATTTTATCAGCCGATGAGGTGATTCATAAATAATAACGGATCCCTGATCTTCTGTCAAATTTGAGAGTGCTTTTCTTCGCTTGCCCGCTTTCTTAGGCAAAAAACCAAGATAAGTAAATTTTCCAGTTTTAAGCCCTGACGCAGAAAGGGCGCAAATACTTGCAGACGGGCCCGGGACCGGAATTACTTCAATTTTATTTTCGATCGCCTCTTT
>JBHPMS010000003.1:0-53687 GCA_042563095.1 Candidatus Margulisiibacteriota bacterium | reverse complement strand
AACTGCTTTCCCTTGCTTTAATTAAAACTCTTGAGATAGAATCTGACCTGTTCTTTACATTTTTGACATATGTATAGCCACCCTGCTCTCCCATATAACCCTCTCCACGTATCTTCAGGGCTTCTAAAATATATTGGCACTAAGTTCTTATTTTCACATTTCGGGCAATCAACTCTTTTCTCCAATAGTTTTTTTAAGAAATGTTTATCCTGATCCACTTCCTTAACGAACGATTCCAAGTTTTTCATAGAGGATTCAACATCTTCCCATGGGAATTGAGTATTTAAAACAGGTTCTCCAATATTAAGGGGAAGATTGTAATAGGGATCAGTTTGTTTGTTAAAAATACTCATAAAATAATATTATGGAGCTACACCGCCTCAACCCCACACTTAGCACATTTAATTGTTGAATCAACATTGTCCAGCACGGGATCCCCACCTTCAACAACCATGCCGGACTTACCAATAGAGATTGAGACCTTTTCTTTGAAATTTGCAGTGCCTTCCTGAATAAATGAACTACTGCCGCAGGCGGAACAGGAATAAATATGGCTTTCTTTGTTTTTTTTCTTACTCTTCTTCATTCTAGCCTTTATGTGTCTACTGACTATTATAACCTTCGACAAGAAAGTTGTAAAGTTTTGGCAGGAATAAAGAATTCAATTAAACTTTTCAAAAAACTTTGATGGGGTAATATTTAGGCCTGCAATAACCTTCAATAGCGTGTTTATTTTGGGTTCTCTTTCTCCCTTTTCAATTCTCATTAAAACACTATTGCTTATCCCGCTTTCCAATGATAGCCGATACATACTATATCCAATGGTTTTCCTCAATTTAGTTATATGTTTGCCCAGATCAATATTGCTATACTTTAAAGCTTCGTTGTCGCTTGACATAGTAAAATATTAGCAGTACGCTTGAATTTATGTATTGTCAGCTGACAACCCCTAATCACTTTAATGATTAGTAAGGGGGGAGAGGATACTATGAAAAAATACAATTCTGTTGAAGTTTCGGAAAAACAATTAGAAGACCTGATAAGACAGGGTACAGACCTGATTGAGGACGGCTTGCAGTATATAGACCACCAGAGATCAACCGACAGGGGTCCTTTAGACCTTCTTATGGTTGACAGCGGACATGCTCTGGTTGTAGCGGAATTAAAAGTAGTCGAGGACGATTCAATGCTGTTTCAGGGAATTGATTATTATGACTATACCAACAAAAATGTTGAAGGTGTTGCAAGGGTTTATAAAAAACATGAAATTGACCCCAATCAAGACAGCCGTCTCTTTTTAATCGCCCCCAGCTTTTCTCAAGCTCTTATCAATAGATGTAAATGGATAGATATACCTATTTCACTTTTTATGTATAAATGTATTGCCTTTGATGATAATCCAAAAGAAATCTCAATAGTTTTTTCAGAGATCAGCATTCCCACAGTGCCTGAAATTGTTAAAGCTTATAATATTGACGACAAATTAAATTATATTACCGATCCTAAGATAAGAACCTTAATGTCAAATCTTCTCGAAGACATTAAAAAATGGGATACTGAAAACATCCTGATAGAACCGACAAAATATGATCTTTCACTTAAAATTTCAGGCAGAGTTTTTTCATATTTTGCACCACGAAGAAAGCACTTCATGATCTACACTTATGACGAATCACAAAAATGGACCGGATACCCTGTACATCAAAAACAGGACATTGATGTGATCATTGATGTGTTAAAATATAATGTAAACAAATAAGGTTATACCTTTTTGTAATATTCCGAATAAACAAATTATTGCTGCATTGTACTTTTTCAATATACAAGCTCAGTTGTTGTAAGCAAGCACTCTTTTGTTTTTTACATAAGAGGTCATAATATCTCTATTTCGGCTTGCCCCCAATAAGACGTGTAACGTTTTAATAATACTAAACAACATATTATTTGGTGCGACAATTTAATACAAGATATTGACAATACGAAATACAACATGTATGCTAAATTTGCCTTGAAAAAACGATATTTTCTTATATTATTTGCAAGTGTTTTGTGGCTAATTCTGCTTCTTGGTATTAACCCCGCCTTTTCTCTTGATGCTCTCTCCACATCCTCACCAGAATTCCAGAAAAGCCAGCAAATATTCGCAAAACTGCAAAAAGAAAAGCTGAACGAACAGCAAAAAAAGATTGGAACCTCGGTTTTATTTTTATCGGAACAAATATCTCCAGAAGCGGGAGGGGCAGTACAAGCCAGCGCGGTAAAATATTCCAATCAATTCCAGAAGACTGATTCCTCCGGAAGAATCCAATTATATGTCGAATATACTTCTAATAAAGAACAGCTTGCGCAGGATATTATTAGTCTTGGAGGTAAAGTTGATTTAATTTCCGAACCGATGTCTTTAATCCAGGCATGGATACCTTATGACAAAGTTGAAGAGCTGGCAAAAAAGAGTTATGTAAGAAATATTAGGCTTCCGGGCTACGCGATTCCGCAAACCGGAAGCGTGACTTCAGAAGGCGACACTATTCATCGCTCCGACACAGTCCGTTCTGATCTTGGCCATACCGGCGCAGGGATTAAAGTTGGCGTGATTTCTACTGGAATATATGGAATAAGCGCGTCTCAAGCTTCTGGAGATATCCCTTTAAGTTATGAAGCGCTCTCTGCGCGTTCAGATGGGAACCTAAACATATTTAACGGTGTTTATGATGCCGAAGGTTTGGCTATGATGGAAATTGTGCATGATCTTGCTCCGGGAGCATCCTTGGCTTTTTCAAACTGCAATACTTCCGCAGAAATGCGAAATGCAATACAAATACTTGATGAAACTTATAACTGCAATATTATTGTGGATGATTTAGCTTTTTTTGATGAACCTATGTTTGAAGATGGATCTCTAAACAATAAAAAAGATTCTATATTCAATAAAGGTAAGCTATATTTCAATGCGGCTGGGAATTTTGCTGATAACGAATATTATGAAGGAGTATTTTCTGGAACGATTCATTCTATTGGAGGATATTCATCTACTGTTCACAATTTTGGTTCAGGTGATTGGAATAATAGAATATGGATACCAGCATATTCTTCCGTAACGGTTTTTTTACAGTGGAATGACCAATTTGGAGCTTCAGGGAATGATTATGATCTCTATTTAACTGACAGCTCGGGTAGTTACAAATATTCTTCATCCGTTAATATCCAAAACGGGATTGATGATCCAACAGAAATGATTAGTTATACAAATTATGGTGCAGGAGGATATGCTTACCTAGTTGTAAAAAAATATTCCGGAAATGATAAACAATTAAAATTATTTATTTCTGGTACAGATTTCGATGAATATTCTTCTGCTGCCGGAAGTGTTTTCGGCAGTCAAGCCGCAAAAAATGCAATCGCAGTTGGAGCAATTGATCATTCTTTCCCTACTGCGATTGAAAACTATTCATCTCAAGGACCAGTAAGAATTGATTTCCCCTCTTACGAGCTTCGCCAGAAACCGGATATTTGCGGAATTGATAATATTACTGTAACTGGCAACGGTGGCTTTGTGTCACCATTCCCTGGAACATCGGCCGCCGCACCGCATGTCGCGGCGCTGGCCGCCTTAATTTGGAGTTCTAATACAAGTTTAACCAACACCCAGGTAAAAAATCTGCTTTTAAATAACGCAGTTGATCTTGGTTCATCCGGCTATGATAACGTATACGGCTACGGACGGGCGGATGTCTATGCTTCTATGGGAGGCGGGTCAAGTTTATCGGTTTCTCTTTTTGCTCCCGCCACTGGATCAGATATTTATCGAAATGGGAATAGCATAATCAGCTATTCGGCTTCCGGCGGCACGGTCGGCTTGGCCGCGAATCCTATCTCGCTTTACTACAGCGTTGATGACGGCGCTAATTATTCGTCAATCGCCGCGAGCCAATCCAATACCGGAAGCTATACTTGGACTGTTCCAGACCTTGCTGAAAATTCCTGTAAAATAAAAATTACTGCAGTTGATTTAGTCGGAACCCTTGCTACCGCCGAATCAGGGTCAATAAGTGTCCTGTCCGATTCAACTTCTCCAACCACATCAATTACCTCCACCCTGGGAGGGAAAGTGTTTTTTAAGGGAAGCACCGCCGCAATCAGCTATTCTGCCAGCGATTCAGAGGCGGGACTGGCGACCGCTCCGATTACTCTTTATTACTCAACTGATAACGGTGTGACTTATACTCTGATCGCTTCAGATTTATCAAATAGCGGGTCATACAGCTGGACTGTACCCGAAGTTAATTCCTCAAAATGCAAAATTAAACTCTGCGCTGAAGATTTAGCCGGAAATATCAGCGAGGCCGAATCAGAAGCTTTTTCAATTACAAGCCAGACCTCCGCGATTTTTGTTTATCCCCTGCCTTACCGGAGCAGTTCCGGAACCGGCATAAATTTTATCGGCCTTTCCGGAGACGAGGTGATAAGAATATATACACTGCTCGGTGAACAGGTGCGTTCATTAACCAATCCATCTTCTTCACAGCAATTAAACTGGGACTGCAAAAATGACGGCGGCAGTCTTTGCGTTGAAGGAGTGTACTTTTATTTGATAAAAGGAACCAGTTACAAAAAGACCGGGAAATTTATTATTATACAATGAAGAAAATATTTTGTTATATACTGCTTTACCTGCTCTTTAGCACGGCAGTTTACGCAGCCGGAACCGAAAAATACGCTTTCCTAAAAATTCCTTTTGGAATAAGGCCGATGGCTATGGCTGGGACTTTTGTCGCGATTGCGGATGACCCGAGTACAATGTTCTGGAATCCGGCCGGTATCGCGAAACTTAAAAACAGCCAGCTTTACCTCACCCAAACGATCTGGCTTCAGGATATTTATCAGGGAAGCATGATTTACACGAATAAAGTAAATTCATCTTCCTCCTGGGCCTGCGCGGTAAAACATTTATCGTACGGGGTATTTACTGAAACAACCACATCTGAACCAACCGGGACAGGGAACACCTTCCAACCGACCGCGGATCAGCTCAATCTCGGTTATGCGATAAATATAAATAAATATGTTTCCACGGGCTTGGTTTTAAACTATTTTTCTGAAACCCTTTATGATACAACTAGCAGCGACTATTCTCTGGACGCGGGGATTCACTTTACCCATCCAAAACTACCTGAGCACATTGCTTTTGGTGTTTCCTCTAAAAATTTCATGAGTTCCTTTTCCAGCCCGATTCAAAACCTGACCATTGGCACGGCTTATACCAAGGATGTTCTTAATTTTGCCTTCGATTTTCAGAACGTAACTTCGACGATCGCGCTTGATATGGAAATGACAGCGGGGAAAATCCCGATTTATCACATCGGCGTTGAATATAATGAGATTGATCTTTTCTATTTTAATTTTGGCTATAATACGCGGTCCGAATTTTCAGCGGGCGGCAATTGCGGGGCGGGTTGCGGCATTTACCCCAGTAAAAACTTAAGAATTGATTTTGCCTACCTTCCATATGAGGAGTTAGGCAACTCCTATCTTCTTGCTTTGAATTACAAATTTTAGAAAAAACCGCCCCTGCGTGCCGATGATTCACCTGCTTTTGTAATGTAACATTAATACTTTGGTGCGACAGTAAATTAGCAATGAATAGTGTTTTCATGTCTTATTACCTAGTTTCATGACTTCCCATTATAAAAATATTAAATACTATATTTTATTCTGTTTAAAAAACTTACTGTCCAGCATTTGAAGATTTTCAATCACAATTTCAATCTGAGAGCTTTTCTGTCTTGCTTTCTTTGCACACTTTTTCTCCTGCAATTTTCCTTCTATCGCCACCAATCTGCCCTTTTCTAGATATTCGCCGCAAACTTTAGCCAGTCCACCAAAAGCAGTACAGCGCATTACGATCTTTTTATTGTCCGGCTTTCTCATAACGGATAAACCAAAACTGCAAACTGGCGCATTCTCTTTCGTGTACCCAACTATTGGATCTGCCGCCAGCCTTCCAGTTAAAATTACCTTTTTCATCTTTTTTTTCACCTCCCTTTTTAATAATCGGATGGATACATAACGGTCAACGCTTGGCCGTCTTCGATCAGCCATACCTCCTGTTCGTTCATTTTAGTCTTGTAGAATGTTTTATCTTCCGGATTAGTTTCTCTCCATCGGACAAACTCATTCCAGATTTCAATTATCCCAGCCAATGAGATCTGATTCATTATCTTTGCAGAAGCCACTAAGGGTTTTCCACCTGTTAGCTCTGGCCATCTATGCTTTAAGACCTCTGCCAATACGCCGTCATCAATTGCATCCTGCAACGTATAGGAAAATATTATCTCTGGTTCTTCCATTTTTTCACCTCCTAGCTACATCAAATTGATTAATGTTTGCTTTAACCTATAAACAAAACCAAGAATTTTTATCATAATACCAACCATTATTTTTTATAGCCCTGAAATATCTTTAGTAGTTTCATAAACGTCCATTTATGAAACCCCCTGTAATTCGGCTTTTTCATGAGGGGTTTTTTGGTACCCTTTTTGAAACGCCTTATAAGCCCGATATACCGTGATACGACTACATCCAAGTTGGGCAGCCACCTGGCTTTTCGTTAAACCTTCCTCTAATAGGTTGCAAACAGCCTTTGCATCGGTTTTAATTGGCCTCCCTAGCTTTACTCCTTTCTCCTTTAATAAAGCTAGTTTTAACTTTGTTCTTTCTGATATTAGGCTTCTCTCAAACTCTGCAATCATGCTAAATACGTGAAACAGTAATTTTCCAGTAGAGGTAGAAGTATCCAGGGGCTGGCTATAAGAAACAAACTTCACACCATATTCCCTAAAAAACTCCATTGTTGTAACTAACTCAATTAGGCTCCGGGATAATCGATCTAACTTCCAGATTACTACCACGTTTATTTTCCTCTTACGAATATCACTCTTTAATTTAGTAAACTCTGGCCTTAGCTTCTTAAATGCTGATACCCCCTCATCAACATATTCTGTAACTTGGTCAAATCCTGAAGACCGACAATATTTATGTAATTCGGATAATTGCTGCTCTGTCTGTTGATTTTTCTTACTACTAACGCGGCAGTACAGTGCTACTTTTTGTTCCATTACCTTTTACCTCCTTATATTTGCTAATTCTATTTTTCAGCCATTTACCACACAAGATCATCATTAGGAGTATTAGGTGTCAGCCCCCCCTTACTATAACGCCCTATACCCCAGAAACCCCAGTTACCCCCCCCCCTGTTTTGCAGGGGTTTCTTGGGTTTCTTGGGTTTTTGGCAAGCCATACGAGTCTAATAGTTTGTTAATCTTATCTTCATCCCAGTAAATAGCAGAAGTCCCTTTCCCGGTGCTCAATTTGTCAAAACCCAACGAATCCAATTTCCTGCCAATCGTCCTAACATCAATTTTTGACCGCTCTGACTTGTCCGCATTAAACCTATTCGTAATATCTGAAACAGCTACCCTGCCTTTATTAACTACGTCTTGTAAATCCCTGACCACACATAGTATTTGTCCTTCAATGGTTTCGGCTTTTAGTATTAACTTTTTTTGATGAATGCTTTTAATCAAATTATGAAAGTCTTTTTCTCTCTCGGGACTAATCCATCGAATAATTAGGAACAATGGTTTAAGAATGTCTCCCAATCTGCCATCCGCAGGCTTATCGATCACCTCAAACTCTTTATCAAGGTTCAATGCCCTAAAGGCGGTCAAACGCTCCCTTAACGGTAAAAACAAATCCTCTTTAACCTCGTTATTAAATTTTTTAGAGCTGTCCGGCATGTTAATGGATACTGCCCTTGTCCCGAGAATTTTATGCGGTTCAACATTTGTTGCAATTATTGTCGGACCAAAAGGGTAATAGATGGTTGTATCGTTGAATGCTCCCCTGTCAGGATGAAGTATGCGGGTTATTTTTGCTCCTCGCTCAAAACGGCCGAGTATTACATCTTCTGACCCTGCCCGTTCCGTTTTTTTCCAAATGTCCATACAATCTAAGAAAAGTGAAGCGTTAGAATGTTGTGCCAATCTAAAAATCTCATGCTCCCTGACTGAAAGTAAATGCACCCCTCTATATGCCACATAACTTATTCCCTTACCTGTTCTGCTTTTTCCTCGCTCGGCTACCGCATAAAAACATAAAATCGGTGAATAATTAAACCTTTCCATTAAGTAGGTGTGCAAGACCCATGAAGCCAAGAGATCGTAATGGGCTTCGCTTGGAAGTTCTGAAATATTTCTGTGATGTTCTTTCAGTTCCTGATAAATTTCTTTATTTCTTTGTTCTTCAGATATCCTGCTATAACATTCATAATGCTTGACTACTTCTGAAGCCCTTGGAACTGTCCAAAGTATCTTTTCCAAAGGCGGAGGATAATATAATTTGCCATTTATTTGAACCTCTTCTTTCAGCTCTAATGCTCCTCCCTCTTTCACTAAAAAAACTGGGCGTCCTTGATCCAATACCAGATCAACCAAACCATCAAAAACGGCTATATAATTTGGTCTCTTATCGCGAGCTGCCACTTTCTTTATACTCTTCGGGATTTCTATTTTTGGCGGGTTAGCCTTCCTTGCAGCCTCAATGTTTTTCACAACCGACTGATAATCCTCTGGGATCACTAACTCATCTGATACTGAAATATCCACCTGATAAGACCTCCTAAAAGCTAATCACCCTATTTTAAGTATACCTCATTTTTGGCATAAGTATGCCTAATATTTGACTATTAGTTACCCTTTATTAATAATCATATTTAATACTTAAAAGGGTAACTAAAGAAAAAGGTTAAAATAAATAAAAAAAGGTAAAATAAATAAAAAAAAGGTAAAATATAAAAAGGGTAAAGTAAAATTATAGAAAAATGTAAAGTATTGGGTAAGGACAAAGTTAGATGATTGCAGAAAAAGGTTGGCAGTTCGGTGCCATCGGTATTATGGGTCACAGATTCCTGCCAGAATCGGTTCATTGAGAAAATCCATTCATCAGAGAGCCTGTTTTTTTATGGGACAGCTTTAATAAGGGGCAGGGGGTCATTTCAATGACTCTCAAATTTTTCCCCTTTGAAAACGGCTGTTTTTCCAGAAAGTACTCAATCTTGGCCGCCCTCGCTTTTAATCGGCTTAGCCTCATCAAGAAAATTCAATAAACCGTTTCTATGTAAGTTACTCCGCCTGCAACCCTTAGGGCACATCATTAAAGGCTTTCTTTTTTCCTTAAGGGCTGCTATCCACCGCTGTCCACATCCCATGCACTCGTAGTACCTAGTCGAATAATCAATTAGTTTCCCAGTGTTTTCATTTCTTCTTGTCATATTTCATCTCCTTGGCCTTTGGCCCATCCTGCGGTCGTAAATCGGGCACTTATCTTTCTCCAACCCGTTAAAAGGACATTGTCGTATTGCTTTCTTTTTTCTACCAGAACAATCAAGACATTTAGTACGCAGTAGCCTTAATCTTGGTCGCCCTCTTTTCATCCGAAAATGCCAAAGCGAACAATCTTCAATAGGGCAAAGTCGAATTTCCTTTCGTTGGCCAAAACAGCACCATGTGCAATACTTTCTGATGGCCTTCAATGCTGACATTTTAGACTATTAATTATTTCCTCAATTTCTGCTATCGATTTAAAGCCCATTTTTAAAGCTTGTTTAATATCTAGCTTTGCAATTTCATCTTTTTCTTCATCATTGAGCGGGCGGGTAGTATTAATAAGGGGAGTCATGCTCCATGTCCCAGCTCCTTTTTGTTTTTGCCTGAATAGCTGAAAATCAATTAATCGGATGTCTCCGTTAACTTTATAAAATTCCATTAATTTATTCCTCACATAATACCCCCCTTCGTAGAATTTTGCCCGACCATCGCTGCGATCCAAAACAATGGTTACAAAATAATCCACAGCCTTAGAAATAGGATCATCCCAACCCGAAGATGCATTTTTGCATAATAAGCACTCCCTCGTTTTACCATCCACGACACCCGCCATGCAATTTATTGAGCCAGCGAATGTTTTCAATTTAATGAAATGTTTTGGGCGAATATGCATGTCGTCAGCCTTTTCGCCAAAACGCAGATCTTTCTTTTCCCCCAAGCTCAATTTTATCCAACTACTTTCTTTCCCTGACTCCGAAAATGAATTTAGTCCCTTCCTAACTGTCATAAAAGTTCCCTCCTTTAAAAATAAGAAACACTTGCTCGCTTAAACATCCTTTAATACTTTTTTGCCTTTACTTAATGGCACACCCCCTTTGATTGCTAAAAAGCTCCTTCAACAGCTGCACGTAAGTCTGGGTCACTAATTTGAAGATAAATTTCACTAGACGAGAGGCTGGCATGACCCAACAATCGCTGAACCGCCAACAAATTGTGGCTCTTTCGATAAACCCGAACGGCACATGTATGCCTCATCTTATGAGGCGTAATGCCTTTCCGATCAATTCCACACCGCCTCAGGTGCTTATAAAACAGGGAGTAGAGGCCGTTTCGACCTAAAGCTCTCCTACCATTAGCCGCTAAAAATAATTTATCAGTTTTCACTCTTGGCCGCATATCAAGATACTCCTTCCACAATCTAAGTAGAACTAAAGGCAATGGAAGTATCCTCACTTTGCCGCCCTTGCCTGTTATAATTATTGTCTGATTCACAAAGTCGATATCGGTGACCTTTATCCCCAACAATTCGGCCAAGCGTATCCCAAGAAGCAACAGTGTTTTCAAAACAGCTTCGTCCCGTTTTATCAGCCACTTGAATTTACGGTATATGATTGGTGTAAATAGGTATTTTTCAATCTCAACTTCAGTTAATATCCGAGGGATATTCCTAATCTTTTTCGGAAGCTCGATGCCATTCATAATATTTAGAGCAACGTGTCCACAAGATAAACAGAATTTAAATAATGACCCTATCGCATGCCCTCTTCTGCGAATTGTTGCTGGTTTCTTTGGGCTTAAAACCTGCTGATCAGCAAGGAAACGCATAACCACTTCTCGATTGACATCTTCAAGCAAAGATATTCCCAAGGTAGATAAGTACCTGATAAATAAATAGAGATCACTCCGATAAGATCTTACAGTCGCACACGAATAATTTCTGACGAGTTCAATATTGGCTAGGAATTTTTCTACTGCTTCTTGGAATAACATTAACTCTCCCCCTAAAAAAAATACTGTGGCCTTTTTTGGCTCACAGTAATGATTTTAAAGGATTGATTTATTATTGACAGGTCATGAAATTAGCTATTCTCGTGTCCGGTAATTATGGAAGGATGCGGGGGAAAAATTGGAGTAGGACTTCCTTCGGTTATCTTTTTTTCATACCTTCTTCGTGCCGTTCCAAGCTCTTCACTGCTCAAATTATCCTCTTTAATTATCTTTAATATTGTTTTGTGTGTTTTACCCTTCTTCTTCAACTTAGATGTTTTCTTGGCACGCTCAAAGTTTTTTGCCATTCTAATAAGAGCACGTCTTTTATTAAATAGCAGTTGCTTAAAATCTTCTATTATCGAAAAATTGTTCTTAATGTCCTCTTTAGTTGTTTGAAGTCCTATTCTTAAAACAATTTCACCTCTTACCCAATCACCATGAATGTCAAATCGGTGTAATGGCGGCTGTAATTGTTCGCCATAAAAAATATATTGGATTAAAGTGCGTTCCCATTCAGGTCCAAGGCCAAAGACTTTCCTTATCTCAGACAAATCTTTTATTAAAGCAATTGGAATATTCCTTCCCAATGAAATCGAATCATACCATTCAAGATCCCCTGTTCCAGTAAAAATAGCCGCTTTATGTTTTTCCCATTTTTTTCTTATTTCCTCGCAGAATGATTTAAATTTTGGGCTTTCCTCTAAAATACTTATTGTTTGTTTGTTTTTCCCTGGATTGCTTTTTTTCATAACATAAATATAATATCATAGCGTTTCTTTTTTTGCAGGGCGTTTTCAGGGGTTATATCTCTTTACAGCATCACGCCTTTCCTGTAAAATGGTAATAATCCTTGTAGTAAAAGGATTTTTTAATGCTTTTTCCGATAGTTATAAAATTGCAGGTTTAGGTGAGTAAAAATTTTAAAGGGTTGGGAAAAGCTAAAGAATCCGGCGAATTGACAGGAAATATTTAAGGTTTTTCTATTAAAAGTTAACCCGGCTTACAGACCTACCCTATTCGATACCCGGAGGAGTGGCTGAGTGGTTGAAAGCGGTCGCCTCGAAAGCGACTATGCTGGAAACAGCATCGGGGGTTCGAATCCTCCCTCCTCCGAATGACTTGACCTATATGCTATACTATTATGTATCAAATATAAATCGGAGGGAATTATGAAAAAAGTTTTAGTTGCATTTTTAATCTTAGCTATCTGTTTTACTACAACCGCTTCTGCCAGAAAAAGGAAATCTGCATCCTATAAGAAAGCGAAATCAAATTATGGTGCACGGCTTGGAGTCGGGATGGATATAAGTGGTGGAATTGCGTATGGATTAGCCGGGACTTATCATATTCCAGTTGATAAAGGAACCGTTGGCGAGATTGGATTAAGTTTATATGGTACAAATAATTCTATAGATTACACAGAAAACAGCTACAACTATACTGATAAAACACAGATGCTGGTTTTTGGATTGCTGGTTAACTACATTGCTAACTATGTTCCCAATAATCCTTTCTTTTTAGCCGGTGTTGGTCTGGCCGGTTCAAATGTTACCTTTAAACGGTCAAGTACAAATGATACCAGTCTGGGAACACTAGATGGCAGCGGCGGAAGTTATTACGATGTAGCTGGATTTGCTTTCGGCTCGGTAATTAACTTTGGATTAGGTTTTCTTTTTGACGGAGGTTTTGATCTGAGACTTGAAACACCACTCTTATTTTTATTTAGTAACTATGGCCGGTCCGCAACTTTTGTTCCGACAATTACGTTAACTGGCGGGTATCAGTTTTAATCTTTAAGCGCAACATCAAAGGTTCCGGTTATAGTTCCAGTTAAAGTAACTGTCGTTGTACCAGCTTGATCAGTTGTTCGATCACCACTAACTTGTGCCGAAAATGTTCCGGTCATCCGATCTCCAGAAGAAGTGCTGTAACTGGTAAAAGTGATGGTTCCGCCGGTTGATTCAAAAACTACCTGGCTTCCATCATCAACATTAGTTATTGAAGGAGTAGTATAGTTAAGATTTGCATCCCCATTGCTGTTATCAAAAACCTGGTCTACCTCGTTTAAAGTATAAGATCCCCCGGATGAAGAAATTGCACTCGGATTAGTTAAGATAGTTATTAGTTCACTACTGGTATCTGTATAGGTAGCTCCCTCCGAAGCATAAGCAGCGGGCAGGCCCGAACGCTCAACGTTGCCAGAATAAGTCCCAAAGGTTCCCTTTATACTTTGAGGAGAAAAAGTATATCCGGTTCCCTCAATTGTCACGGTTGCCTCAAAAGTATCGACTCCGGTCACACCTGGTGTTGGCCCAAGGCGATATGAAATCGTATTCATGATATTTTCGTAATTAACATTTGAAAGCAAGATAATCAGTTCATCATCAGCAGAAGCGCCAAAATCAGATATAAGTGCAGAAGAAGTCAGTTCTGTTCCGACTCCATTTCGATAAAGTATCGCTTTTAGCGTGGTCCCCAAAACACCCCAGCTTGGAGTTATTGTCAAATAAGCATCCACATCATCCACAATTTTACTGGCCGAAATTTTGATTGCCCGGCTAGAAAGAGGATCAACTATTGAAAAACTATCTTCGAGTGGATTATCGTCAAGAGTATCCGGATCAACCGTATGCGTTTTATACCCGCCAGTATAGAACAGATCGGTATTTAAAGTCATTGTTGACGGTTCACCGCTTCTTAATTGACTGTCAGCATTATGCTCCATCGCACGTTGCTTTACAAAATCAAAATAGATAGTCGGCAAATCAGAACCAAACTGTGAAGTAAAGGCCTGATTAATCGATTCTAACTGCAGCACTCTTGACGGATAAGTCCGGGCTGATGTTGTCCCGCTTGAAACCGCCGCATCAATATCGCTTTTTAGCTGTTCATACATATCTTTTAGATAGGTCAGGCTATCTGATCCATAAGCCCGCCCGACGTAAGCAAAAAAATCTTGATGTGCATAATCATATGCCACAGAATCGATCCCCGCACAAAGTAAATAAGTGGTAAGTCTCTTCATCTCTGAATTTAATGCAGATCTCACCTGAGGCTCTGTTGCACCCTGGTCAATTGTCACACCATAACTGGTTGCTCCCCCTTCCATGACTGCTTTCATCTTATCGGCGCAAGAAAAATCATATCCCTGCTGAATGGCATGAAACATTTCGTGGGCAACTGATGCCTTAACCGATCCCAGACTACTCCCGACTGCGTCGTCTAGTCTGAACGGATTGATATACATCTGGCCAAAAGAAAATTCCCTCAAATCACTATCGTTTAATGGATTTCCACTGAAGTATTTACTCCCAAGATGATGGACAATAATCTTATAAAATTTTTCACCGGTCGCCGCAGGCCAAACTTTTAAATTCGGTTGTCTAAATCCTGCATTCTGGTAAATGGTTCCGGCAGCTGCCGCATTATCTCCAATTCTAGCTTTTATGACATCTGCAATCTGCGCCTGGGTTAAACTGGCTTTATCTACTCCCAGAATTGAAGCAACCGTGCTGCGAATGTTATCATCCAAATAATAATAATAACCTTTCCAGTAATTAGTTTCCCATGTACCTGTTTGAGTCGCCTGTATACTTAAGCCCGAATTAGTTGAATAAACACTGCGTAAAGTACTATCATAAACAACTGTAAAGACTGCTCTCTTTGGAAGTCCTTTTAAATCCAATACCAGATTGGAACCACTAATTGTCCCCATTACCGGAAAAAGTGCTTCGGTATTTGGGTCATAAACTTTGGCATAGACATACTCGTCACTCAGGTATGCGACTGGGACAGAAGATGAAGTAAAAGCAAGCGTAACCTGTACAGCTTGAGTAGTTATAAAATTTTCTGTTGAGCTTAAATTCAGATCGTAAGAATTTGATACTGCCGTTTCGGTTGATAACAATACATAACTTGAATCAATTGAAGTCTGGCTAACCGTTGGATTGGCTCTTAACGCTGCTGGCATTGATCCGGATGGGATGACAACTGAAAAATTCCCATCAGAAGAAGAAAAGGTTCCACCAGTCTGTCCATCCTCGACATAAGTTTCGGTTGATGGAGATGGTATCGAACCGGATGAAGAAGATGATTGATCAACTACCCTGCCACAGCTTATTAAAACTGCAACGATAAAAAACAGCAAAAATATCCACAGAATCTTTTTGTAATTCATAAATTATGCTTATTATACACTAAATTATAATGCCTGCAATAACGCATTTACTAGAAAACCCACTTAACTTTAGCAGAAAGAGCGTAGCGGCCATAAGATAGTTTTTGCATGCCATATTCTGTGGAATTGGCACCTTTTAGAATAATCGGCATGATAATAAATTCTAAATTATCACTATGATAGTAATCGATCAATCCGCCCAATGCCATCGACGCATCGTTCATATTATAGAGATTAAAGCTGGTCAGTGAAAGTTTTTCGTTTACTGACCAGACTAAAGTTGGCATTAAATAATCTTGAGCTAACATCCTTCCGCGGAAAAGCAAAGTTAAATCATAAAGACTCGAGTTAGCACTGCCAAATCCATTCCTGTAATATTCTAAAACCAGATGGTAATCAGCATAATAATAATCAGTACCAAGCACATAATCTGTTTTTTGCTGCTTTACATATTGGGCTGCTTCTATCCATCCTCCCCACTCCCACGGAAGGGTTCCTGAAAGTTCTAATCCATATACTTGATCCGCCAATTCAGGAATAAGAGAAAAACTTCTGGCCCCTTTATCAACATAAGAAACCGCTGTATCGTATCCAAAAAGCCTTCCTTTCAATTTAACTCCAAGGTCATGATCAAAATTCTGCGAACTCTTCTCAAATTTACCAGCATAGAGCAGTTCTAATTTTGTGTAATTCCCAAAATAGCGCTCAAGTTTAATAATATCCCTGCCATCCCGAACATATGCTGGATCAAGTGATGATCCGAGCGGGACCGGATTAAGCATATCGATCGGGTTCAAAAGAAAACCAACTCCCCATCCTACTTGCTGCCGGCCAATGGTTACATCTGTTTCAAGAATTTGTAGTTTTAGCTGAGCAACATTTAGCCAAGCTTTGTCTTTTTCGAAATAGAGATCCAGATCGGCCAAACCGTGTTTAAGCCAAATATCCCCACTGACATACGCTCCAGCTGAAACCTTTTCCGCAAGCGCAGAATTACCAACCAGGGTGGTTACACTTTCAAAAGCACCTGCGGGAAGACACCAGAAACAGGCTATCAACGAATAAGCAACGAATGAACGGATTTGATACATCTTCATTTTCTCAGGTTTCTCTCCGAAAAGATCGAGTCATCTAATTTAATATCATATTCAATCCTTTTCTCGTCTATAATAAAGTTTGTAATCTTATTTGATTCAATATCTCTCATCGTCACTTTCATCGGAGCTACCCTCCCACCCACTTTTTTTATTTCTAACGATGTTAACACTTTGTATTTTAGATCTTTCCCTTTATAATATTGTGCATACTCTGTAATATAATCAGCTTTTCTGACTTTCATAATAATATATTTATAAGTTTTACTTTTATCTTTTGGGAATATTTTAAGAAGATAAGACTTTTTATCATCTTTTAATATCTGCCCCACAAAATCTTTTGCGTAGCTCATCGACAGATCTTCATAAGAAAAGCTCGATCCCATCATCGATCCTTTCTTGGCAGAAGAAGAGAGCAAACGAACCCGGTTAGTGCGATTGTTGTAATACCAGATATTATCACCGACCGAGAGGATAGCAGTGCCTTTCAAGCGAGCGGGAGCAGTGAAACGCATTAGCGATTTTTTGTCCTCATCCCCCTCCCCCATCACCTCGTACATTTCCAGCTGCATACTAGTTTTGTCTCCGTCTTTATTGATTATCTCCATGATTGCTGAACCTTTATTCGTCTTATAGTCACCAGCACTTTCCATCTTACTCAATATCGTTTCGACTTTCTCTCCTGCAACGGCCGCGACTTCCAACGTCCAAATCCCAACGCCCAAACAAACAACAAATCCCAATATCCAAACCCCAAACTTTTTAAACATTATTATCTCCTGGTTTATCAAAGACAGTAATCAGTGCCGGTAAGAGAAGGATGGTAACAATATAGGCTAATCCGATTCCCATCGTTAAGAGCAGGGCAAAAGATGCAAAGCCGCGATACTTTGCCAGCATTAACGTTCCAAAAGCAGCCATAGTTGTTATGGTAGAAAGGGTAATTGCCCTACCTGTACTTTTAATTGCCGGACTTAGCTTTTTTTCGATCCGATAACGATGAATCAGGTGCACTCCGTCATCTACCCCAATTCCTATTATCATCGGCAAAGCAATTATGTTTACAAAATTAAATGGGATATTAAACCAACCCATTATCCCCAGAACCAGTGCCAGTGACATAAACATCGGCAGCATCGCAAAGGTTGCATATTTAATGCTTCTAAAATCAAAAAGCAGAATCAGATAAATAAACACAACCGTTAACATTAAAATCCGTTTTCCCTCGGTCCCGGCAATCGTTATTAGCATTAAAGTCAGCTGCGCCATCCCGGTTGAACGCGGTTCATTCATACTCTCAAACTGTTTAATAAATATTTCTTGAAAATCCCGGTTCCACACATCCCCTTTTGGATAAATAATTGTGAGGAATTCTCCTTTTTGATTGCGGTAATTATTAACCACATTAGCTGGCAGATCAGCAATGGTTATAAGATTCTTATCATTTTGAGCTGCAACTTTTCTATTCAGATTGCTGATAAAAATGTTTTGTGTCTCTTTAATAATATTTTGATTTTTGCTTGCTGCCTCTGCTGCTTGGCTGAAGATCTTTGATTCAACCAGGCTGTCACACTTCCTGACTAATTCTTTTTCTCCCCCCATATAAGCCAGGTCCGATAGCTCGATAATATTATCTTCCAGGCGGAGCAGTTCCGCCTTTAATTGTCCTGGAAATAATTGCAAAGATACCCTGCCCTGTAATTTTTGTTTTATCTCGCGCAGTTTTTTCAACCTTTCAATCTGGTCATTTTTTGCCGGAATATATTGGTTGATGGAATCAACAAAACCGATCGAAGAGAGGTCGTCAGTTTTCTCTTTAACTTTAGCTGAATCTTCTAGTGATTTGCTGACAACCAGAGCCGTATCAGAAGTAAAATTAAATTTTTCCTCCAATAATTTATTGATTTCAACCGAGGGAAGGCCAACCGGTTCTACCTCTAACATGTTATTAGTAAAATGTACTCGAGGAAAAGCTGCTACAGCAAGCACCACCACTAACAACATAATAATCATTATGGCCAGCGGGCGGTGCATGATAACTTTTTCAAAATGTGATAATGCTTCTCCGATACGATTGTTAACCTCTACCCGTTTTTTAGCATGAAAAATAATTAGCAGCGCTGGCAACAAGGATAATGAAGCTAATAATGTAAGGGATATTCCAAGACCAAGGACCAAACCAAATTCTGCAAACGCACCAAAACTACTAAGAATAAAAATAAAAAATCCGAGCGCCGTAGTAACCGCACCGGTAACAATCCCAGGCGCTGACTTTTCGAATATGGCAGCAATAGATTCTTCAACTGCTGCTCCACTGAGGCGTATTTCTGTAAAAATAGAGATTACATGAATTGCATAATCAATACCGAGCCCGATTAAGATCGCTACCATCATCGCGGTAAAAATCGAAAGTGAACCGACCAGAAAAGAGGTCATTCCTAATGCCCAGATAATTCCAACTATTAATGGTAATCCTGCAAGAATTGAATAACGGAGTGCTTTAAATCCGGCATAGAAAATTATCAGAATTAATACCAGCGAAAGGATCGAAGTGAGCTGCATATCTTTTTCGGTGTAGTACATCTCATCCCGCTGTAATACGATCATCCCGGTTAAAGTCCCTTTCAAACCATATTTATCCTGTTCCGCAAATAATATCTTTTCGATCCCGTTGACCATCGGGATGCTGTTTTCCATATCTGCAACGTTAACCGATGTACGCACAAGCATGATTCCGACTTTACCATCATGAGAGATAAAATAACGCTGCCCACGGATAAATTCATCAGAAAGATCCAATATTTTTGCTCTATCAATCGATTTTTTCATAAATAGCTGCGCAAAATTATTTATTGTTGTCAACATCGAAAGGACTTCTTGCTGATCGTCACTAACTTTTTCAGAATCCCCCGATCCGGTATATTCTGCTTCTAAATTATCATTCAATCCTTTAATAAAATCTTTTAAACTGCTTGCAGTCAGCATCCCTTTCATCTTATCCATATCATCCCGATCACCGACTAAAAGCAGGCTGTTTTTTTCCAGAAAACCTATTTCGGATTGAAAAATAACATCATCGACACCAGGAACTTTTTTAATCGCTGCGGCATGATCATTGATGAAGCGAATTATTTTTTCTCGCTTACCTTCCAGCACCACAATGATCGAATCCATTCCTTTAAAGTTATCAAGCGCATATTTGTAGGCTTGCATCTCAGGATGGTTTTGCGGAAACTGTTCAAACATCTGGGTTTGGATTTTTAGTTTTGTTATCCCCCAGACACAAATACCGGTAAAGATTAAACAGAACACCAATACCAATTTGTAATGTTTGTTCATCATCCGACCGAGTTTTATGTACATTTTAAATTTCCCTGAAATTATATTATTATCATGCGATAATATTTTATGAAGTTCCTAATTTATTTAGTTACTATTATTCTACTAATTGGCCCATCCGTCAACGCCCGTGATCTGCGTGCTGTTAGAATCGAAAAATTCCTGCAACGCTATGAACCGAACAGCCCGCTATTAGAATACACCGATGAAATTGTCGAGTGTGCCGACAAATTCGACCTCGATTATCGTCTTTATGTTGCCATCTCTGGAGCAGAGAGCGGTTTTGGCAGAGCCTATCCAAAAAGTAAACATAACTTAACCGGAATCCTAAATGGAGCAACTGGCTTTAATAATATCTTTCACAATATTTATTATACCCACAAATTAATTGGGACCCGACACTGGTACAAAAAATACCGCAAAACTAAAAAAATTGAAGATTTAGTTTATGTTTATAAATGCGTCCCGCCCTTTGATCACTATATCTACAACATGCGTTTTGCGTTAGATGGAATTAGTCGGGTGGTGATTGATGAAGAAAAAGCAGCTAAAGCCAAACGAAAAGAAAAACCGGAACAGAAATTAATTTTTTGGAACCAGGCTGAATACGATAAATACAAGAATCATTCGAAGAATACGTTAATTGTTCGGTAATGGCCTTCTCTTAGGTTATCCAATTTTATGTTGGCAATTCGCACTCTTTGCAATCGTAATGTTCTAATTTGGTAATTGCTCAGCATCCGGCGGATTTGGCGGTTTTTTCCTTCGCGCAGGATAAAACGATAAACCTTATCTTCAACTTTCTCAACCTGAACTGGTTTGGTTTTTTCTCCAAGAATAACAATACCTTTCCGATAACGCTCTAGAATCCATTCTTCGATCTCTTTATCAACTTTCACAATATATTCTTTTTCATGATCAAACTTGGGAGAGGTTAAGCGATGGGCCAAAACACCATCATCGGTAAAAAGAAGAAGCCCGTCAGACTGCTTATCCATCCGTCCAATTGCATGTAATTTTTTACGAAGATGTTTGGGTAAAAGCTCCGAAGCCTCCCGCTCCCCTTCTTTTGGAAGATTAGTCACAAATCCAGAAGGTTTGTTTAACATTATATATGTATGCTGTTGCTTTTTAAGAAGTTCTACCTTATCTTTTTCAGGATCAACCTTGAATCCTAATTCAGTTACAACTTTACCATTAACATTTATTTGACCTTTCTGAATTAATTCCTCAGCTTTACGACGAGAGGCTATCCCTTTTTCCGAACAATATTTTTGCAGGCGGATTAGTTTACTTATGGTAATCCTGCAAGGCTTTTACTTTAAAGCCTTTCTTCTTTGCGGCCTCAAGTCCGTTCACCGTTGCCCGTGCCCCGGCAAGTGTAGTGACAATCGGTATCATATGCATGATTGCACCAGAGCGGATTTTGGTTTCGTCAACCTTGGTCCTTTTATCTCCGGGCGTATTTATTAATAGTTGAATCTTCCCATTTTTAATCAGATCTACGACGTCCGGGCGCCCTTCTCCTAATTTGGCTACTTCTTCAACCTCTAAACCGTTCTTGCGCAATACTGCCGCCGTCCCGGCGGTTGAAACAATTGAATATCCTAAAGCAGCAATCCGCTTGGCAACATCAACAATCCGGCGTTTATCCCGATCATTTACAGAAACAAAAATTCTTCCTTCCAAAGGAAGTTTTTGCCCGGCCGCAATCTGCGCTTTCATGTAGGCAATCCCGAGATCAGCATCAATCCCCATTACCTCGCCGGTTGATTTCATTTCCGGACCCAAAATCGCATCAACTCCGTGGAAACGGTTAAAGGGGAAAACTGCTTCTTTCACCGAAAAATGCTCCGGGACAAATTCCTTAGCGCCTAATTCTTTCAGAGAAGTACCCAGCATCGCTTTGGTTGCAATATTGGCCCACGGAATTCCAGTTGCTTTACTAACATACGGAATCGTACGCGATGCCCGTGGATTAACTTCTAAAACATAAAGTTTGCTCCCTTTTACTGCAAACTGGATATTCATCAATCCTTTAACTTTTAATTCTTTTGCGAGTGCATAACTTGCTTCTTTTAGTTCTTTGATCATTGATTTTGAAAGTGAGAAACTAGGAATAACACAGGCTGAGTCACCGGAGTGGATTCCGGCTTCTTCGATATGCTCCATAATCCCGCAAACCATCGACTCTTCACCATCAGAAACACAATCAACATCAATTTCAACCGCATCTTCCAGGAATTTATCGATCAAAATTGGACGGTCCGGGGATGCAATTACTGCTTTTTGCATATACTCTTCTAGATCCCCCTCGTCATAAACAATTTTCATCGCGCGGCCGCCTAAAACATAAGAAGGACGAACAACTACCGGATAACCGATCTGGTCCGCAACCTTTTTTGCTTCTGCGAAAGAAATTGCTGTATCGTTAGCTGGTTGAGTTAGTTTAAGTTTTTTTAACAAAGACTGGAATTTTTTCCGATCCTCGGAACGGTCAATTGATTCAACCGAGGTTCCTAAAATCGGAACACCCGCTTCTTCTAATTGGTGAGCAATATTAAGCGGGGTCTGCCCGCCGAATTGGACAATCACACCGAACGGTTTTTCCTTTTCAACAATATGCAAAACATCTTCGCGGGTTAACGGTTCAAAATAGAGCCGGTCAGAAGTATCAAAGTCGGTCGAAACCGTTTCTGGATTTGAATTGACCATGATCGCTTCATAGCCTTCTTCTTTTAGGGCAAACGAAGCATGACAGCAACAGTAATCAAATTCGATCCCCTGCCCAATCCGGTTGGGACCCCCTCCTAATACCATCACCTTTTTCTTATCCGTTGCACGGCTTTCATCTTTGGAATTATTATAAGTAGAATAAAAATACGGTTTCATTGGATCAACTTCACCTCCACAGGTATCAACTAATTTATAACCGGGCATGATCCCTTTCTTTTTACGGTGGTTATATACTTTAACCTCGTCAGATTTTACAAGATGCGCAATTTGCACATCAGAAAAACCGGTATCTTTAGCTTTATACATAACCGCATCTGGAATGGTTGAAAGCTTATACTTTACTACCTCCTCCTCTACCTCTACAATCTGGCGCATCTGGTCAACAAACCACGGATCCATTTTTGAATGTTCAAAGATTTCTTGGTTACTCATTCCATTCTTTATCGCGTAACGCACCCAGAAGATCCGATCAGCATTTGGATAAACCAGTTTCTGCTTTACCAGTTCAGGGTCTTTTGAAAGTTCATCTGGAACATCACGGCCATCCGCCCCCAGGCCAAAACGACGGTATTCAAGCGAACGAATGCCTTTTTGTAATGACTCTTTATAGTTTCTGCCGATCGACATTGCCTCTCCTACTGCTTTCATCGAGGTGGTTAAAATCGGATCTGCATCCGGGAATTTTTCAAAAGTAAAACGGCATACTTTGAAAACACAGTAATCAACCGTCGGTTCAAAATAAGTATAGGTCTTTCCGGTTACCTGGTTTACTATTTCATCCAAACTTAAACCGATTGCCAGCTTTGCTGCCACCCGGGCGATTGGGAAGCCGGTGGCTTTGGAGGCTAAGGCAGAGGAGCGAGAAACCCGAGGATTGATCTCAATAATTACGATCTTCCCATTCTCCGGATTCACTGCGAACTGGATATTGGTGCCGCCACCATTAATTCCAACTGCGCGGATAATTTTTTTACACCAGTTCTCCAATTCAAAAAATTCTTCTGTAGTTATTGTCTGAGCGGGAGCAACTACAATAGAATCACCAGTATGTACGCCCATCGCATCAATATTTTCCATTGAGGTTACAATGATTACATTATCCTTACAATCACGGATAACTTCGAACTCTACCTCTTTCCAGCCAAGAACAGACTTTTCAACTAAAACCTGTTTAAGCGGGGAAACCTCTAAGGCATATTCTAAAGCCTTCTTTAATTCATCTACATTATAGACACATGATCCTCCCGCCCCCCCCATAGTAAAAGCAGGCCGTAGAATAATTGGAAAACCGATCTTTTCACCCAGAACTAATCCGTCCTCAACTGAATTTACAGTTCCTGATTCTGGAACATCCAAACCGATACTGGCCATCGTCTCTTTAAATTTCTCCCGGTCTTCGGCCCGCTCAATTGCTTTAGCATCAGCACCAATAATTTCTACCCCGTATTTTTGTAGAATTCCTGCTTTAGAAAGAAAAAAACCCATGTTAAGTCCGGTCTGGCCGCCCAAAGTTGGAAGGAGAGCATCCGGTTTTTCTTTTATAATAATCTTTTCTATAAATTCTGGTTCGAGCGGTTCAATATAAGTCCGATCCGCCATCCCCGGATCGGTCATAATCGTTGCTGGATTTGAATTGATCAAAACCGTCTCATACCCTTCCTCCCGCAAAGCTTTGCAGGCCTGCGATCCAGAATAATCAAACTCACACGCCTGTCCGATCACAATTGGTCCGGAACTGATGATTAGGATCTTTTTTATGTCTGTTCTTTTTGGCACGTTATACCCTCCTGTATCCTTTATCTAACTTGCCCCGTTCATCGATTGGAAAATAGAGTGTGCCGACACAGGCCCCATCTTTGGTCTCAAACCTTTCAATGGTCTTATCATTCAAATTAACATGGACTATTTTAATACTTTTAGGCACTTCCTTGATCCCATAACTGTGGTTCTGCATTGAAATCTCGCCGCGACCGGTTTTCGGATCAACTACCGGCTGATTTACTCCATGATGCCCAACCTTCATCTTATGTACCTGGCAAGCGAGTGCCAAAGCCAGGACACAGGCACCATTCTGTATTCCATAGATAGGAACTTTATCGATCAGTTTTTTAACTTCTTCAACTAATCCATCTAATTTCCTGGGATCTACCGGCCCAGAAGAAATAACCACCTGTTTCGGCTTACCATCCAAAATCTTTTCCGCTTTTATAGCAGAAGACACAACTTTTGCTCCTTCATATCTTGCCAGGGTACTATTATTAACTCCTAAATCTATTATTATGGTTTTGGATTTAGAATTTGGAGTTTTTGATTTGTTTTGAGATTTGAGGTTTGCAGTTTGAAGTTCGAATTGTTTAGCTTTTTCCACCAAAGAATCTTTATCAAAATCCTTGGTCGACACTATAGCCTTCATCTCCCAATTATCTCTGATATGTGTCGTTAAAGCTCGTGTATCAATTCCTTCGATCCCTACAACTTTATGTTTTTTCATAAAATCTGCAAGTGACCCGGTCGCCTGCCAGTTACTATAGATCCGGCTGTATTCTTTTATGACCAGAGCTCTAGCGTGGGCAGAATCAGATTCAAAAGATTTATCATTAATACCAACATTCCCGATTTGCGGATAGCCCATCGTAACCAGCTTTCCACCATAGGCTGGATCAGTTAAGATTTCCTGGTAACCAAAAACCTGGGTATTAAAAACTATTTCTCCCAATGCCTCTCCCTCTGCCCCAAAAGATTTTCCTTCAAATATGGTCCCATCTTCTAATGCTAAGACTGCTTTCATTTTACTTTCCTCCTTGCTTAGGATAAAAAAAAAGACGTCTTGCGACGTCCCTGTCTTTTGACCTATTATACCATTTTATTGCTTGCGCTTCAATTTAAACTTCATAAGCAGATAAAATTCTATCCGCGATTTTGCGCATTGAACGTCCAGAATCCATGCTCTGCTCCTGCATTTTTCGATACGCTTCGGTCGGTAAAATATCAAACTCAGCAATCAGTATTTCTTTAGCCCGCTCAATTATCCTGCGGTCTTCCAAGGTATTTTCTAGCTCACGAACTTTATTTCTCAGCTTCCAGTTTTCAGCGTTAATCTGCTCAAAAGTGCGTTTGTCGGTGATTAGATATCTGGTAGCGCGGGCATAACCTTCACTTTTTACTAATCTCTTTTTTATCAGCGGCACAATCAATTGATTAAGCCGGGCGCGGGATATTTTTAAGGTTTTCTGCAGTTCTCGGCCTGGCAAATATTGGTGCTGTTTTAATAAATCTAAAATTTCACGCTGGCGGGAGGACAACATATTTTATTTTAACATATCGTTAAGGATTCGTAAAGGCTTCCTCCAAAAAGATGCTTGACTGTCCAACTTACACCGTTATATAATTGTATCAAATAGTGAAGCGATTAATACCCCTAATCGCCTCATGAGGAGAATGCATGAAATACCTCTGGCAGCGTAACAACTGGTTTGATTTTAAATATGACGACAGTATTATGCTCGAACCGTTAAGCCATTTACGGGTCATACAGGGAAAATTATTGGGGCGCATCGCCTCTCTTGATATTAAGCTTGAAACAGAAGCACAGGGGGCTGTTTTGGTAGAAGAAGCCATCCGGACTGCAGAAATCGAAGGACAAAAACTTAACCAAAATACTGTTCGGTCGTCAGTGGCGGTAAGACTCGGTTTGCCGCGCGGTGTTGGATCCCACGACAGGAAAGTTGATGGCCTGGTGGATGTTTTATTGGGGGCTGTTCGTTTTCACAATAAACCTTTAACGCTATCGCGGCTTAACGGTTGGCAGGCGGCGCTCTTTCCTGCCGGATATTCAGGCTTGAGTAAAATAGCGGCCGGAAAACTGCGTGGACATGAACCGATGCAGATAGTTTCGGGGCCGATCGGAAAGGAGAAGGTTCATTTCGAAGCTGTTCCAAAAAAGCAGCTAAGTGAGGAAATGCGTCTTTTTATAAGATGGTGGAATTCATCATCCGGGAGCATGGACGGCGTACTGCGCGCGGCAGCAGCACACTTACGTTTTTTAACAATTCACCCTTACGAAGACGGCAACGGCCGTTTGGCCAGGGCTTTAACAGACATGGCTCTGGCACAGGATGAAAATTTAAAAGTCAGGTTTTACAGCGTCTCATCCGAAATAATGCGCAAAAGGAACCAATACTATCAAATCCTTGAAGATGTGCAATGCTGCCGGGCTGACACAACAGAGTGGTTCCTCTGGTTTATAAAATGTATTACTGCTTCGATTGAGCATTCCCGGAACATTATTAATAACATATTTATGCGGGTTGACTTTTGGAATAAGCATGCCCAGGCAGATCTTAACGGGCATCAGAAGAAAGTTTTAAACCGGATTTTAGAAGCCGGACCTGGCAATTTTATCGGCGGCTTGACTACTCGCAAGTATGTCAGTATAGCCAAGATCAGCCGCGCCACCGCCTTTCGTGAAATTGCAGATTTGCTCGCCAAAAAAATCCTGCGCCAATTGCCCGGCCAGGGCCGCAGTGTGAATTACGATCTGGTCTGGCCGAAGGTGAAATAATCAGTAATTTTGCAGTATAGTAATTCCAAACTTGACATTCTCAACCAAAAAACTTTGCGGGTAAGTGAGGCGGATTTCTTCAAAGATCTGCTCCCCGATCTTTTTGTTGGGGACTAATCCAAAAACTGACGGGCCCGACCCGGTCATCAAAGCTTGCAAACAACCCATCTGTATTAATTGCTGCTTTAGCTTTTCAACCTGCTTATGCTTCCAAAAAACTACTTTTTCAAGGTCATTGAACATCTGAATAGAAGCTATCGATTTATGCTCTCCAACCTTGCGCTCTTCCTTTACCCAAAAGCGGTCAAAGTTTTGGTAAACCCACATTGTAGCAACTAAAAGTTGCGGTGTTACAACTACAAACCAGCTTTTTGGAAGTGCTGCCAGTTTAGAAACTAATTCTCCTCTACCCTGTGCCCGACCGGTGCCACCGGCAATACAAAACGGGACATCTGATCCAACCTCTTCTCCTAATCTCATCAGCTCAGCTTCCGAAAGCTTGGTCCCAAACATTTTATTCATTCCAATCAAAACCGCCGCTGCATCAGCCGATCCTCCAGCTAATCCAGCCGATACCGGGATCATCTTAGCCAGTTCAATCCTAACTCCACGGGCAATCCCAGTTTTTTCGGTAAAAACTTCAGCTGCTTTACGGGCGGTGTTTCTTTCATCGGTTGGTACCTGTGGATTAGTACTAACAACCTTTATCTCTTCGTCAACCAGTAACCTGATCCGGTCAAAAAGAGAAATCGATTGCATAATGGAGTCAATCTCGTGGTAACCATCTTCTCTCTTGCCAATTACCTGTAAGCAAAGGTTAATCTTAGCAAAAGCTTGCAGCTCTATCATTTTGCTTTATTCAACAATTTCATTAAGCGGGATTTCTTGCGGGCTCCAGCGCTTTTTTTAATAATCCCTTTTAAGGCAGCTTTATCAATCCATTTAATAGCCTGCCGGACCTGTTCTTTTTTATCTTCAGAACCTTTTTTTATCGCGACTTTAGCATTTTTTACCAGTTTTTTTACCCTGTTCTTATAGATCGAATTCCTTTTCCGGTTTCTCTTCTCTATCTGAATCCTTTTCTTCGCAGATTTAATATTAGCCATGTATCCTCCTTAAGATGCTTGACAAATCTTCTATATTTGAATATACTAATTATAACAGATCAAAATTTTCATGACAACCAACGCTTACCACACAATTTTGTAAAATGCCAAAAATATCATTACCCGAGTGGTTCCAAAAGAAAAAAGAGGGACAGGAAAACGGATATAAAAGTGAACGGCTTGATATTCCTGGAAACCTCTGGATAAAATGTTACAAATGCCACGAAGCTCTTTTTAGTAAAGATTTGGAAAAGAATTTAAAGGTCTGTCCAAAATGTGGATATCACTTTAAATTAAGTGCCGCTGAAAGGATTGACCAGGTTACTGATGCCGGCACTTTCAAAGAACTATCCCCCAACCTAAAATCAAAAGACTTTTTAAACTTTGTTGATTCACAAGCTTATTCACAGAGACTGAAAAGAAGTGAAGAAAAATCGGGCCTTAATGAAGCAGTCACCATTGGTACCGCAAAAATTGGTGAGCAGGATTGTGGTCTTGGGATAATGGATTTCTCATTTATGGGAGGGAGCATGGGTTCGGTGGTGGGAGAAAAGATAACCAGAATAATTGAACTTTGCTTAGAAAAAAAATACCCGGTAATTATCTTTTCGTCCTCCGGTGGGGCAAGGATGCAAGAAGGAATTATGTCTCTTATGCAAATGGCAAAAACCTCTGCTGCTTTAAATCGGTTACGTGAAGCTTCGCTTCCGTATATATCTATCCTGACTGATCCCACCACCGGTGGAACCACTGCCAGTTTTGCCATGCTGGGAGATATTACGATTGCCGAACCGGGAGCATTAATCTGCTTTGCCGGACCACGGGTAATTGAACAAACTATCCGCCAAAAATTACCGGCCGGATTCCAACGGGCTGAGTTTTTAGAACAGCATGGCATGATCGATATTGTTTCTGGACGGCTCGAGCTCAGAAATTTACTGGTGAAAATATTAAAGGTATTTAGCAATGCAAAAATCATCCCACACCACTAATAAAAAACAACTCTTAGAATTTGAAAAACCACTCTTAGAGCTTTTTCAAAAGATTGAAGATCTTAAAAATAGTTCTAAAGAAGGGAATATTGATATGACTGAAGAAATTCATATGCTCGAGAAACGGATCAAGACCTTACAGCATAATATCTTTTCTAAGCTCACACCAATCCAGATCGTGCAAGTTTCCAGGCATATCAGGCGGCCCACCACCATTGATTTAATAAAATTGATCTTTAAAGACTTTATCGAATTACGCGGCGACCGAAATTTTAGCAACGACCCTGCCCTGATCGGCGGCCTGGCTACCCTATCCGGTATTACAAAATCGCACCCATTAGGAGACCACACTTTTAATTGCCCGGTAATGGTAATGGGACATCAGAAGGGAACAACCACAAAAGAAAATATTTCCCGCAATTTTGGGATGGCCCATCCAGAAGGTTATCGCAAAGCCTTAAGGTTAATGCGCATGGCTGAAAGATTCAATATCCCCATTGTTTCTTTTATTGATACCCCCGGAGCTTTCCCTGGATTGGGGGCAGAAGAACGCGGACAGGCCGAAGCAATTGCAAAAAACCTGAGAAGTATGGCTTCACTCACTGTTCCATTTATTGCCATCATTACAGGAGAAGGCGGTTCAGGCGGAGCACTTGGGATTGGCATGGGAAATCGGGTTTTAATGCTCGAGTTCGCTATCTATTCGGTTATTTCACCAGAGGGATGTGCTTCAATTTTGTTCCGCGATGCTAAAAAAGCACCCTTAGCTGCAGAAACTTCAAAAATCACTTCCAAAGATCTTTTAGAACTTCATGTTGTTGATGAAGTTATAAAAGAACCGGTTGGCGGAGCACACAATAATTACAAAGAAACTGCTGATTATATTGGAATTGCCATTAAGAAAAATTTAGAAGAATTGTTTGTTTTTTCATCCCGCGAGTTGATTGCGGATCGCTACCGCAAATACCGTAACATGGGATTCTTCAGAGAAGTTTAAACTGCCGCTGTGGCGGAATGGCAGACGCGTTCGCCTCAAAAGCGAATGAGGTTTACCCTCATGTCGGTTCAAATCCGACCAGCGGCATGAAAAATACGCCCAGGTGGCGGAACTGGCAGACGCGCACGATTCAGGTTCGTGTGGATAACACCGTGGAGGTTCAAATCCTCTCCTGGGCAGTACCCAAAAAAGGAGGTTTCAATGGATATAGTTGAGTTAGAAGGTAAAAATTTGACGGAGTTGTATGATATCTCAAAAAAGATGGGGCTGGAAAATTACAAGCAGCTCAAAAAGCATGATCTGGTCTTTAAAATTCTGGAGGGAAAAACCAAGCAGAATGGGAACATTTTTGCCAAAGGTGTGTTAGAAATATTACCTGAGGGCTATGGCTTTTTAAGAACCAACGGTTACCTCCCCTCGCGTGATGACATTTATGTTTCACAAACCCAGATCAGGCGTTTTAACATGCAAAATGGTGATTTTGTCTCCGGACAGATCCGCCCACCAAAAGATGGTGAAAAATATTATTCACTCTTAAAAATTGAAGCGATCAACAACGCCGATCCCGAAATAATCCGTGACCGAAGTTATTATGAAAGATTAACGCCAGTTTTTCCGGATATTAGATATAAGCTGGAACATCCAAAATGCCCGATGGCTTCGCGCTTGATCGATCTTTTATCACCCATCGGCAACGGACAAAGGGCGATGATTGTTTCTCCGCCAAAAGCTGGAAAAACAACTATTCTAAAAAACATTGCCAATAGTATCGCAACTAACTTCCCCGATGTGATCATCAAAGTCCTGCTGGTAGATGAAAGGCCGGAAGAAGTAACCGATATGCAGCGTTCAGTTAATGGTGAAGTTGTAGCATCAACTTTTGATGCCCCACCAGAAGCACATATCCACGTTTCTGAATTATTAATTGAATCAGCAAAAAGATTAGTTGAGACTAAAAAGGACGTTGTGGTTCTGTTAGACTCAATCACCCGCCTGGCACGCGCTTACAATCTGGTCACTCCCCCATCCGGGAGAACTCTTTCTGGCGGATTAGACCCGACCTGTTTACACCGTCCAAAAAGATTTTTCGGAGCAGCCAGGAATATCGAAGAAGGCGGAAGCTTGACAATTATCGCAACCGCCCTGGTTGAGACCGGATCACGCATGGATGACATTATTTATGAAGAGTTCAAAGGGACCGGCAATATGGAACTGCATTTAAACCGGAAACTGGCCGATTCCAGGATTTTCCCGGCAATTGATATTAAGATGTCCGGCACCAGAAAAGAAGAACTGTTATTAACTGAACAGGAGCTTGGCAAAACCAGGTTGCTCAGAAAAATCATGGGTGATTACGATGCACATGACGCAACCGAGCAGTTGATAAACCGAATGAAAGAATTTAAGACTAATAAGGCATTTTTAGATTCAGCGGATGTCAAATAGAATATCAATTGACACCCGGACCATCAAAAAAGGCGACCTTTTTATTCCGATAAAAGGCCCTAACTTTGACGGGCATGATTTTACAAAAGATGCATTGAAGAAAGGCGCTAGAGTTTTAAAGGTAAAAAATGGGAAGAAAGCTCTTCAGGAAATCGCACACAAACACAGATTAAAATTCGATATCCCAATTATTGGCATCACCGGAAGCTCTGGAAAAACAACCACTAAAGATATGCTCGCTTCGATTTTAAACGAAGCCTACCCCACCCTTAAAAACAATGAGAACTTTAACAACGAGATTGGTGTTCCGCTTACTCTTTTGGAAATAAAAAAGAAACATAAAGCAGCCGTTATTGAGATGGCGGTTCAACGCCCGGGTGACATGGATGAGTTAGTAAAAATTGTCCGTCCAACCCATGCCATTGTAACCAATATCGGCGATGCGCATCTGAAGTATTTTAGGAGTAAAAAGAATACAGCGCGAGAAAAAAATAAAATTTTAAAATTTGGGGCCAAAAAGATAAAACCGGCAGCAAAAAAAGAACTTAAGGGAATTAAGCTTCCGCTCCCCGGAAAACACAACGAGGAAAACGCACTTTTCGCAATTGCGGCTGCTAAGAGTTTAGGAATTTCTAAAAAGAAAATGAAAAGAGGATTGGAAAAATTTAAACCTTCCAGTAAACGGATGGATATTATCAAAAAGCATGGGATTACAATTATTAATGATACTTACAATGCCAATCCGCAATCGATGCGGGCTGCAATGGAAACGATCACTGAGCTCAGAGCACTGAACACTGAACACAGGACGATTGCGGTGCTTGGGGATATGTTAGAGTTAGGTAAAAAGTCAAAGGCAAAACACAAAGAAGTCATTGATTTTGCAAAGAGAAAAAAAATTGATTTAGTCTTTACTTTAGGAAATCAATGGCCTGGAAAAGCTTTCAAAGATAAGTCAAAACTTTTGGCTAAACTGAAGACAACCATCCGCTCAGGTGATATAATTTTATTGAAAGGCTCCCGCTCGATGAAAATGGAAACTCTTCATGCCGCGGTGGTGGAACTGGCAGACACGTACGCTTAAGGAGCGTATAGGTAAAACTGTGTGGGTTCAAATCCCTCCCGCGGCAATTTCCCCTCTTGATTACGCAAGATATTGATGTATAATATCGATAATATATTATGTAAGGGGAAAAATGTCTGCAGCACAAATTACAACTGGCCGCATAAATAATACTGCACTGCCAAATGAAAGCAGTCAAAATCGTGCTGACGGCACTTTTGAAGGCAAGTTGCAGGCAGAGATCGAAAGAATGTTTGATTTTGCAAAGCTTGAATTCGATTTTAACTTTCCCACTACGCCAATTGAAGATAAAACACCATATACAGAAGAACCTTTAAACAATAACCAAGCCCAGGTGAATGTTAATGATAAAAAACCAGAAAAACAGATCGAAAACGAACAGTATGAAAATAGCAATACAGACACTTTAAAGGAAGTGTTAACTAAGAATATTCCCATCTCCCATCTCCCATCTCCCATCTCACCATTCAGCCTGTCTGCCATGAACATGACCAATCAACCAATGGTCTCAAGAGTTGACCTTCAAAACTTAATAAACGAGATCGTCAAACAGGCTAAGCTGGTCAGGTCCAGCCAGAAAACTAAATTATCACTTTCACTTTCACAAAAAGAGCTGGGAAATCTGTTTTTAGATCTGGCGGTTAAAAATGGACAGGTCTTGATCGAAATCGGAGCAAATCCCGAAGCGAAAAAATTATTAGAAGACAAGGTTAGCGAATTAATATTAGCGTTACAGCATGCAAATATTGAGATTCAAAACATAAAGATTACGGAGGTAAAAAAAGATGTTCGATATAATGAACCAGGCTAAAGACACCATCCAGGCATATAATTCTGCACTTTCAATTAATTCAGCTAATATTGCAAATATGTCAGTTAACGGATATAAAAGGCTGGACATCTCTTTTGAATCCATCTTCAACAAATTAATCAACAGCGGAACCGCAGCCGATGCTTTTTCAAACCTGGGTGGGACCAATCCAACCCAATATGGCGGTGGAGCTGCAGTTGCAGAAGTAGGAATTGATTTTTCGCAGGGTAGTTTTGTTGCCGGATCCGATATTGACCTGGCAATAACCGGAAATGGACTGTTTATTGTTTCTCCTGATGGAGGAAGCACTTATCGCTACACCAGGGCTGGAGATTTTTCGATTAATAATGGGAATCTGGTGACCGCCGCTGGACATCAAGTATACGGATTTAATTCTGCTGGTAGTTTGGTTCCAATATCCGGTCTAAATCCAGACGCAAATAATTATAGCTGGACAACTGCAGGAGTTCTTCAATACAACAGCGCTGATACCGTTTACTCAATTGCCTTAACTTATTTCACGAATCCGCAAGGATTAGCCCAGGGAGACGGCACAACTTTTATTGAAACACTTGCGTCAGGAACACCAAGTTCACCAGTGGGCTCCGGGAGTTCGGCTGGAAGCGTTACTGGTGGCAGCCTCGAACAATCCAATGTTTTTTATCTAGGTGAAACAATTGATTCGCTGGAGATCCAGAGAGCCCTTAGCGGAAACTTGTCGGTTGTCAGGATGGCATCTGATATCATAAATAATTTTATAACCAAGCTCGGATAAAAAAAGTAAATGCCAGAAAATAAAAAAAATGACCTTGCCCCTCAAAAGAGGAGCCTGAAGTTAGCTGCCGCCCTGGGGGATTGGACCACTTATAAACCGGCCCGTGCATTAATCAAGAGAGTCAAATCAGGCCTTTATGGTTTTGACCGGCTCTCAAAAGAAGAACTGGAGGAAGCCCATTTTTCACACTACCGGTTTGGCCAGAAATTTTTTGAAGCGCTTAAAAAAGATCTTGGGGCTCACGGCGAAGTTTACCGGATTGATGCCTGTCAGAGCAACTATGGGACCTTTACCGAAACTTATTCGCTCCCGATGCTGGTAACAAAATTAAAACTGCTTAATTTCCATGAAAAAATGTTAGTAGCGTTTGACCTGCCTTTAACTGAAAGTATCGTTAATTCTGCTTTGGGAGGGGCTGATGCTGCACTTTCGGGCCAGACCCCCACCGAAACAGAAAATGCAATCTTTGAAACAACTCTCTCAAAATATTTGCCCCTTTTCAACTCTATCTTTGAGAACAACTTGCTGGAACAAACAGAAATAAATGTTTTCCCTTCGTCCGAATTATCCGCCCGGCACAGTATCCCTGCAAATAGTTCATTTATTTATTTTGTAATCGAAGGAACACTAAATCAGAGTTATGGAAAAATAATTATTGGTTACTCCGGGAAATTAGTTAAATCAATCTTGAAAAATACAAACCAGAGCAAAAAGACCGGCCAGCTAAAATTAAACAAATTACCAAAAGGCTTGCTGGGGGCCGTCCAACACCAGCTAAATATTATTTTAGGGAAAACACAGATCAATGCCAGTGACCTTAATTCCATAGAAATTGGGGATGTAATTTCTCTTGACCAATCCCTCTATTCTGCCCTGCCCATATTATTAGGAGACCGCCGGATTATTTTAGGCCAGCCTGGAATTGCAAATGAAAAGGTTGCCATCAAAATCATTAGTGTAGAAAAAGATTATCAGGGCACTCCTGATGTTAAGATTGCCCCGCCAACTATTGAAACTGAAGCAGAAGTTGAACCAGCACCAGCAGAGGAAGAGCCGGTTAAACCGGAAGAAGAGTTTGAGGAAGAATATACGGAGGAAGAATATACGGAAGAAGAATATTCAGAATCAGATGATCAAGAATTTGCAGAAGAAGAAAGTGACGAAATGACAGAGGAAGAGGCTGAGGCAGAGGAGGGAGAAGAACAATTTGAAGAAGATATTTTAAGCGAAGATGATATTGATAAGGAGGACTTATAATGGAAGTTAAAAAAGTACATTTTCCAGAACTAGAAGAACAGGCTACCGGAGCATCATTAACTGACAAAACTTTAGGAGAAATTCCGATCGAAGTAGCGGTTGAATTGGGGCGGACCAAATTGACCCTGCGAGAAATACTTGAGTTAAAAGAAGGAGCGATTATAGAGTTAGACCGCTTAGCCGGAGAGCCACTTGACTTAAAAGTGGGTGGACAGTTAATTGCCCAGGGCGAAGTAGTAGCAATTGACGACAGCTATGGTTTGCGAATAACCAATGTCGTAATCCAATGACTCAAGAGGCCTTAAGTTTACAAAATACTCCAATTATCACTTTCGGGTACATCATGCAGGTTTTTTTGTCCTTAGCAATTGTTCTAGGTTTAATTTACGTAGCATCAAAATATCTGCTCCCCAGGTTTAAAATGCAAAATATGGGACAATCAGTTAAAATTGTAGAGAGGATCGGATTAGAACCCGGAGTATCTGCTTACATGATAAAGTCAAACAACAAATCTTACCTGGTTGCAGTAAGCCAGAAGAACATGTTGCTTTTAGATTCTTTTGAGGAAGAGGCATGAATCCACTGGCAGCCGGCCTTGATTTTAACCAGATTCTTTCTTCGCCTCAGTTTAGCAGCAGCATTCAATTAATCCTTGGGATTGCCTTAATCTCACTCGCCCCCTTTTTCTTGATCTCTGTTACCAGCTTTTTAAGGACCATAATCGTTTTGGCATTAATCAGAACCGCGGTTGGAACCCAGCAGGTCCCCCCCTCTTCTGTCCTGATCAGCCTTGCTATTTTTATGACAGTTTTTGTAATGGCGCCGGTATTCAACGATGTAAATAAAGTTGCGATTACTCCCTACACCCAGGGAAAGATTTCAGAAAGAGCCGCTTTTGACCGGGGAGTTAAACCTCTTAAAAAATTTATGATCAGGCAAATCAGGGAAAAAGACCTGGAACTCTTTGTCGGTTTTTCAAAAATTCCAACTCCCAAAAGTGTAGAAGAGGTTCCAACCCATGTGATTATTCCCTCATTCATGATTTCTGAATTAAAAACTGCTTTCCAGATTGGGTTTTTGCTTTTTATCCCGTTTATCGTAATTGACCTGGTAGTTGCCAATATTTTACTCTCTTTAGGAATGTTTATGTTGTCTCCAGTTATGGTTTCTTTACCCTTTAAGATACTTTTATTCGTCCTGGTAGATGGGTGGAATTTAATTACAAAAGGATTGTTATTGAGTTTTAGATGAACCAAGATTTTGCGGTACAAGTATTATATCAAGGCATAACGTTAATCCTTATGCTTTCCCTTCCAATGGTGGGGGCGGGCCTGCTGGTCGGTTTTACGGTCTCACTCTTCCAGGCGGTTACGCAAATCCAGGAGCAAACATTAACTTTTGTCCCAAAAATGGTAACAGTAATGTTGATGATAGCCTTCACTTCTCCCTGGTTAATATCAATGTTGGTTGATTTTACATCAACACTCTGGGGTAATATTCCTGCCATGGTGCGCTGATGGTCATCTCTTTTGGCCAGTTAATGTCATTTTTTTTGATGCTCGCCAGGATCATGGGAGTTTTTCTGCAAGCTCCCATCTTTAATTCCCGTTCTTTTCCTGCTTCTGCCAAGATCGGCTTTGCAATCTGGATTGCCCTGGTCCTTTGGTTTGTAACTCCGATTACACCAAATTTACCTTTCAGCCTGGCCGGTTTTGTCATCTTGCTGCTGGGTGAAGTTGCGCTCGGTTTGATAATTGGTTTGATCTGCAACATAATTTTTATTGGTCTCCAGGCGGCTGGTGAAATTATGGACATGCAAATGGGATTATCAGTGGCTACCGCGCTTGATCCGGTCTTTGGATCAGTTATCTCTGTAGTCGCCCGCTTAATTTTTTGGATTGCACTGGTTGCCTTTCTTTTTTTTGACGGCCACCACCTTATTTTAACGACACTGCAACAAAGTTTTCGAATGATCCCGGCCGGACAGTTTGCCAACTTTGCATCCCGTCCCGCACTGTTTGAACTAATTAGCCTCGGAACCATGCTCTGGTCAACCGCGATCAGGATCGCCGCTCCGATTGTCTTATTGATATTCCTATCTGATTTTTCGTTTGGGATCGTCTCACGTGTTGCTCCACAGGTAAACGTCTTTATGTTAGGCTTTCAAATTAAGCCGTCCCTGGGATTAATCGGAATACTTTTTACCCTGCCGGTTTTGCTTAACCAGATCCAAAAATTAATTTCAATTATGGCAGAAAAAACTTTAACCGTTTTGATGTACTTGAAGTGATTCTTTCTAGAGGATCAGGAATTAAGGATTAAGGAGGGAAAATGGGAGACCAGGGCGGAGATAAAACCGAAGAACCGACGCCGCATCGCCTGAGCGAAGCGAGAAAAAAAGGGCAGGTAGCAAAAAGCAAAGAGATAACCACCGCGGTTTTGCTGCTTATTTCATACTATCTTTTTAAGAATCTGGGCGAATACATGTGGAAAGAACTGTACGGTATGGCTTTTACAATTCTCAATTTAATCCCGCATGTTGCCCATGAATTTTCGCTCTCAACTGTTGCCTATATACTGTTAGTCGGGATCAGGGCCATGGCTTTTGTGCTTTTGCCAATTTTTGGCATAACTTACATTGCCGCACTGGTCACAGAGGCTCTGCAGACCGGGTTTGTGGTATCATTCGACCCGCTTACCCCAAAAATTGAGAAACTGAATCCGCTGGAAGGATTCAAAAAGATTTTTTCGATGCAGGGATTTGTTGAACTGATAAAATCACTATTAAAAATATTTATCGTTTTTTATATCATGATCCGGGCGGTGCAAGAAGACCTCCCCTTCATTATTGTCTTGATGGAAGGACAACCGTGGGATGCACTGGTCCTGGGTGGATCGATCGCCTACAAAGCTGCCATGCGGGTCGGCTCTTTTTATATAATAATTGCAATCCTTGATTACTTTTACAAACGCTTCGAATATATGCGTAATTTAAAAATGACCAAACAGGAGATAAAAGAGGAATATAAGCGGTTGGAGGGAGATCCGATGGTTAAACAAAGGATGCGAGACCTGCAGCGCCAGGTCGCCCAGCAGCGAATGATGTCATCGGTTCCACAGGCTGATGTTGTTGTTACCAACCCAACTCACGTAGCTGTTGCCATACAGTATAAAGCCAGGCAGATGAAAGCACCGATACTTTTAGCAAAAGGATTAAGAAAAGCAGCCGAAGAAATCAAAAAAATTGCGGATGAGGCTAATGTTCCGATTGTAGAAAACGAACCACTCGCCCGCTCAATCTACCGGACTACTGATGTTGGTGAAAAAATGCCAAGGGAATTGTATCAAGCGGTAGCCGAAGTCTTAGCTTACATTTATAAACTGAAACGCGAAAAACTCGCTCGACGCAAAGCTCGTCTTGCCCCGATTAAATCATAGGAGTATAATTTGGTATGGCTTTGCCTGGTTTTGATAATGATTTAATGAAAGGGCTCTTCAGCGGGCCTGATTTTTTGATTGCGGTAATGATCATCGGCATTATTGCCCTGATCATTATTCCACTGCCGACCTTTGTACTTGACCTGCTCTTTAGCTTAAGTATTGCCTTTTCGCTGCTGGTTTTATTGGTCGCAATGTATTTGAAAGAACCGTTAGACTTTGCCGCATTTCCATCTATTTTGTTGATGATCACACTCTTTCGGCTCTCACTCAACATTGCCGCTTCGCGTTTAATTTTGTTAAACGGCGATGCCGGAACGGTTGTTGCCGCCTTTGGAAACTTTGTCGTTGGTGGAAATTACATTGTTGGCGTCATTGTTTTTGCAATTATTACAATCATCCAGTTTGTGGTTATCACAAAAGGATCCGAACGGGTTGCAGAAGTTGCGGCCAGATTCACACTCGACGCGATGCCTGGTAAACAGATGTCAATTGACGCCGATTTAAATGCGGGCTTAATTGATGCAACCGAAGCACGCGGCAGAAGAAGAAAGATAGAGCGTGAAGCAACCTTCTTCGGTTCAATGGACGGTTCTAACAAATTTGTCCGCGGGGATTCAATCGCCGGCATCATCATCGTAATTGTAAATATCTTAGGCGGAATATTAATTGGGTGGCTACAAAGAGGGCTGGATATCCAAACTGCACTTACAACTTATGCCCAGTTAACCATTGGTGCTGGAATACTTGCTTCTTTAACCGCACTCCTAATATCAGTGGCAACCGGATTAGTTATAACCAAATCAGCTTCTGAAATGAGTTTGGGAACGGACGTTGCCCAGCAGATCTTTGCCCAGCCGCGCGCTTTTGCTTTTGTATCCATTATATTAGGTGTGTTTGCAATTATTCCGGGGCTCCCCACCCTCCCCTTTTTGGTGTTATCGGGAGCAGCGGGGACTGCCGCCATTGTCCTGGTACAGAGCAAAAATAAATCACAAGAAGTCCAGGTTATGGGTGATGAAGTTACAAATAAAGAAGTTTTAAAGAAACCGGAAAGCATACTTGGCACACTGGGTCTTGATCCGCTCTCATTAAAAGCCGGAAGAAACCTTATTCCATTGATTGATCCGGGACAGAAGGGTCCGCTGCTTGAAAGAATTACTTTAATCCGTTATCAGATTGGGCAAGAACTTGGATTTGTCATTCCCGGGGTAAGAGTAATGGATGACCTTTCGCTCCCACCAAACCAGTATACGGTTGAAATCAGGGGTACCCGTGTTTCAACCGGTGAAGCATATCCCGGGCACCACCGGGTAGATCGTCCGGTTTCTAGCTTAAAAGCAAAGAAAATTGGTGGAAATGAGAGCCGTGATCCGATTAGCGGCGATCCGGTCACCTGGGTGCCGGATGAATTTTTATCTGAATTACAAAAAGAAGAGATAACCTCGATCGACGTTATTGACGCAATCTCAACCCACTTTACCGAAGTTATTAAGCGCTATGCTGATGAAATAATGACCCGACAGAATGTGCAATCTTTGATTGAACTGGTTAAAAACTCAAATGCGGCAATTGTAAGAGAATTAATTCCTGACCTTTTATCTTTGGGGCAGGTCCATAAAGTATTACAGCTTTTGGTTAGGGAGCGGGTCTCGATCCGTGACCTTTCAACTATTTTAGAAAGACTAGCCGATTACGCCCATCTTTCTAGAGATATCAATGTTTTAACTGAATATGTCAGGCAGTCATTAGCCCGCCAGATTTGTGAAGCTTATTCTGACAAGGAAGGAGTAATTACGGTTGTAACCATTGATCCGTCGCTTGAAGAAACCTTGATTGGGGCAATTCATCAATCAGAGTATGGTTCATTTTTGGCAGTTGATCCGAATATGGGTGAAAAGATATTGCTGCAAGTGCAGCGGCATTTGCGCAATTTCAAATCTATGAAGATCAATCCAGTTATCCTCGGCTCCCCCCGCCTCCGCCCCCATTTTAAAAAGTTTATCGAACGGAGTTTTCCCGATGTTGCAACTTTATCTTACAATGAAATTGTTCCACAAGTTAAGGTCCAGTCAATCGGGATGATCAGCCAAGAGTAGTTCAGTCCTTCTTCTCTTTTTCCTGGGCATGGAGTTTTGTTTCACGCGCGTGGGTTTCCCACTTAGTCTGTTCAATCATCCATTTATCTTTACCGGCAAAGAAGCGGTCGATGGCTGATAAAAGCTCATCAGCTTTGAATGGTTTTTTAAGATAAGCAACCACAAAGCCTTCACGGGCTTTCTCCCATTTATCCGGATCTTCCCAGGCGGTCAACATCAGCACACCAATTTTTTCGGGCGGGTAAGTTTCCCTGACTTTTGCCAAAAATTCCAGCCCATCCATTTCGGGCATTTTTATATCAAGTATAATCAAACGAATGGTGGTATTGTTTACTTTAAAAAAATTCTTATGTTCTTCAATTAAACCAAGCGCTTCTTTGGCAGAATAGGCGGTTAAAGAAACATATTTACCACTTTCACGGATTGTATTGCTTATAGTATCAGCCAGATCAACCTCGTCATCAACTACCATTACCAAAGGTTTGTTGCTCATATAATTCACACTCCTAAGAAACTAATGCAAGATTGAGATTATTATAGCATAATTCATATTAAATGGAAGCATTCCGCCCGGATTTTATCACCAAATATAATGGGTAGTTAATCCGGCTTTATTAATTCTTCAACAATTCTTCAACAGTTTTAGTTTTAACAAATCTCTGGCCCAGCTTAATCATTTCACTATCAAGAGTTACTAATACACAATTATTTTCCTTTGCGATTTGCACTACCAGTGCATCCATCCCACGCAAGCCAGACAACAACGCCATTTCTGCTGCCTTTTCTGCTCGAAATCTTACTAACTCTTCAAATGATATTGTATCAATTGATAAGAGGTTATCTCTTATCCTTCGAGCAAATTGTTCGGATCCAGTTCTTCTCTTAACGGCGGCGACTACTTCTACCAGTACACTATATGGTTCTACAGCTTCAAAATCTCCATTGATAATCCCTTCTAATAATTTTATACATTCATGATGTTTTTCTTCGGGTCTTCGTAGAGCAGCTACAATGACAGAACTATCTAAGGTTAAACGTTCCAATTATTTTTCCCTTTGTCTTCTTATCTCTTCAGAAGCTGATAGATTATCCCATTTATTGGATAATTCACTGATAGATTTTTTTAGATCATCCCAAGCTGCTTTATTCTTTCCATTGGAGGATGGCTTAAATTCAAGTATAATTATTTTTTTTAGGCCAGCAATTTCCCCGGTTATTCTTTCCAGATCATTAAGCAATTGGTGCCTTTGATATTTCATAGATCTCCTCTCTAATTAATATTTTAGCATTCCAATAACAACTGTACAAGGAAAATCCCTCATCCCGGTTTTTTTTCCACTATTTATCCGCCGGAGTTCTACAATGCACGAAGCGTAAAGTAGCACGAAGGAGGATCCGTGATTGATAAAACACTATGCAAATCCACTTAACCCGACCTTGCATTTCCCCCTATAAAATGGCATAATATAAATCGACTTTTTAAAGAGTTTACTTATGACTGTAAGAATACCTGTTGACAATGATAAGCTGGCTGATTATTGCCGTCAGCACCACATTTTAAAATTATCTTTTTTTGGTTCTGTTCTCAGTTCTGATTTTCGTCCAGATAGCGATGTAGATGTTCTTGTAGAATTTGAACAGCAACACATACCTGGATTTGCTTTTTTTACTATGGAAGAGGAGCTGTCAAAAATCTTAAAACACAAGGTGGATTTACATACACCCAATTTTTTAAGTCGCTACTTTCGTGATCAGGTAATATCAAAAGCGGAGGTTATATATTTTGGTTAATGAGGATCTAGTTAGAATCCGTCATATGTTAGATGCTTCAAAAAAGGCATCAAGTTTTGCTCAGGGCAGGAAACGCGATGAACTGGAATCAGACGAACAATTGTCATTAGCATTGATCCGATTATTAGAAGTTATTGGAGAAGCAGCAAAAGGTGTTTCTTCATCTTCTCGCCAACAATATCCGGAAATTGCCTGGAAGGAAATCGCTGGCACACGAGACCGTCTTATCCATGGATATTTTGACGTTGACCTGGATATTGTCTGGGAAATAATTACAGATGATATACCTCTCCTGATAATTCAACTTGAAAAAATAATCTCAAACAATTAAAATCCCGCCGGTTTGACCAATCCCGCCCCACTACCCAAACCAGGCCGGATCGGATAGAATGAGGTAAACGGATGGGAAAACAAATGAATAAATATTTTATTAAATATTGCGATTGGATCTCTATAATTATTATTGTATTAATTATTTTATCGGTTTTATTCTCAAACCAAGTACTTGCCAGCACACAGGAAGGAAGTTCTTTAGCAGATAGTGACTTCTATGTCATTATTAGACATGCTTCTGTAGCCTATAATTTACCTAACTGGAAAGCAGATAGGATATCATATGTCAATAAAGGTGAAAGATACAAGGTTGCAGAAGAAATAGATAGCTGGACTAGTGTTGAAGTAAAACCAGGCTTAAATGCGTGGATAAATAATGTTTCTATTGAAAAAGAGAAGTTATGGGCACAAAATATCCCGGGCGCTACTAAATATCCATCAATTAAAAGCAGCAAAAATACGCAGCTCCAAGTTGTTAATAAGGATTGGTTATGGGTTTCTGAAAACGATGTGAAAGTTGATTCGCAATCTGCCCATATTATTTTTAAGCGTAAAAATATACTTATTTATAAACAGGCTGGAAGCAGTAAAATTATTGGTGAATTAGATAAAAATTACAAGTATCGAAAAATTAGTTCTCAAAAAAAAGATAATGTTACATATTATCTTATTGTAAGAACCGATAAAAATACTGAAAATACAGATAAAACAAGAAAGGATAATCCGTCAAATATATTGGAATTTCTTTTTGGAGGGGCTTTATGGCCCGCATCGAACTAAATGAGATGATACAGATTTTTTTTGGAGGAAATAATTACAATGCATAAGAAGATAATTGTTATATTTTTATTATTAGCAGTATTAAATATTTGTATTTATAACAGCCAAGCTCATGCACAAATAGTACAAAATACATCTAACAAAACTGCTGAATACCTTGTGTTTTTTGGGATTGTAGGAATAATATTTATATTGCCAGTCATCGGACATTTGCGAACAAGTATGTCTAAGCCAATTGGGTATGTTTCAGAAGAGGATATAGAAATAAATAATAATAAAACCATGCTGAAAGCAAAGTATCATTCATGCAATGTATATGAAAAACCCGGATCCAATAAAATAGTAGATAAGCTGGTTGAGAAAGAATATTATGAGATAATTAGTTCAGTAATAAGGATTAATACAGTATATCACTTGGTCAAGAAAAGCGATCAAAAAGATTTCAATAAAAAGAACGAAACAGAAAACCAGAATCCCGCTGGCTTCCTTGAGTTGTTTAGGAGCATTGGATGGCCCGCATCGAATTGATAAATATGGGTAATTATTCAAGATGAAGAAGATACTATTTAATTTATTACTTATTGTATTATTTGCAATGTTTTTATTCTCTTCAAACAAAGCCTTTGCTTTTCAAAATGAGGGAACAAAAACATTCAAAGATTATCTCTTTGTGCTTGTGCATGGAATTAATAGCAGTGCAGATATCTTTGAAGGCAAAACTCTTTATGGAAATTTAAAAAAATACCTCGAAGACAATTTAGATTTACATGGAAGAGTATTTGCATACACATTTACAGACACTGCAGGTAAAACAGCCATTGAAAATGGCCAGTATAAAAGTATTAATAAACAAGATGCCAGAGAACTGGGGGATAGAAGTTACCAACCAACACCTAATTTTATATCCTGGTTAGAAAGAGCAAGGGAAGATTTTCAGGACTTCAGTAAATATCCAGAAAATAAAAACAAAAATGTTCCCACAAAATATATTTTAATAAGTCATTCAATGGGTAATTTTGCGGTAAGAAGTTACATATATTCAGATTCTGTATTCGGCAATGCGAATGGTTTCTACCAAAATGACGTGGAAAAAGTTGTATTCATCGCCCCACCATTATTAGGAAGTGACAGCACAATTGCAATGGCCGGATTTTGGGCAAGAGCTGCCCGGAAAGGATATCAGGGTCTTTTTAATGGCGCCAAGGGAAATATCAGGAAAGGATCAAACGGTGAATTTGAAATAACTGATTTCCATTATGAGTGGGACTGGGATGAAATCATTAGTATTCTAATGAATCGTGAGTATAATCCATTTCATGCATATTATGCAGCTGTGCTAATTGCTGGAGTTGACATTTATAGTGATCAGGTTATCAAAAATGGTTTTGGCTATAATTCTCTTAAGCCGTGGTTGAGTGGTTTAATCGATATGTGGCCTAATAGCCCAATAGTAGAAACACTAAGAACTGCAAAACTAAATGATGTGACGAAAGAACCGGCTTATAGTATTGTTTATGGCAAAGGAATACCAGTTTTTGATTGGGAATCAACTTTAGCAATGACCGGAATTAAATGCATTAACGATAAAATTGCAAATTATGAAGATTATGCTGAACAATGTGCTTCTAGAGGATATGATTATTTTTCTAAAGGAGATGTGTATGACAATTTATTTATGAAAGGAATACAATTGAATTATGGGATATTATCTTTACCCCTCCTCGGTAATCTTTCAACAAGTCAGGCGAGACTATTAAGTTTTACGCAGGCAAGTTTAATTAATTTCGGTTTCTTCATAAATGATGGTGATGCTCTGGTTCCTGAATATAGTGCAAGAGGAGATACAGTTGAACATTTAAGAAAAGCAAATCGTTATACCCACACATTTAAAACTGATAGATTTGAGAATTATTTGAGCAATCAATTGCCAATGGAAATAACAGCCACAGAAACAGCAATTGCGGCAACCGCAGCAATAATGGCAATGAGTGGCACTCCATATAATGTCGCATGGCAAAGTCTTTGGCCTATGAGAATCCCCGTTTCTGTTGGGATTGTTGTTCAAGTACATTCAAATATTGATGATATCAGATGGGATCTTGAAGCTCATGGCCGTATGGTTGGACAGTATGACCTTATCCGTACCGCCATCCTCGACACCCCCGCCATCTTCACCGTCCAGGATATACAAACCACTAAAGAAGAAGAAGCAACAGCTTCATCGTCATCTGCTTCCGGAGAAGTTACGGCATTGTCCATCACTACCCCTCGCACTCCCCCATCCGGCTACCAATCATTAAAGATCAAATCGATCAACGAAAAACGGGTTTATTACGGCAATCAAAATATGGCAATCCCAATCACGATCGATGGTGATAGAAAGTATATTACAGAGATACTGGTCACCAAACCACCGAAAAGGATTGAGGGGAAATTGAATTATCTAATCCCTAAACTTATGAAGCAGTTCCAGTATTCGTTCAACCACGCCGCCTGGAAAAATATTAAAAATGTCCATCCGGTTACCGGCGAATTTGTGTTAGAAAATTTACCCTTTGCCGAAGGACAAAATACTCTTGCGATCAGGGCAACTAATGCGGTGGGAGTTAAATCTCATCAGCTCTGCAAATTTGTCCTCAACACCATCCCTATGCTTATCTCAAATATGACTCCAAAGCCAAACACCTACACCAACAATCCGCAACCTATTGTGGGAGGTTCTTTTATCAAGTCTGTTTATACAGAAAACACAACAATAGGCGAAGGGATTCCTGCCATTACTTCGGCAAAGCTATATTTGAATGATGAACTGCTGACCGATCTTTTAAGCGATCCAAATTTTACACAGCAAAACGTAAAGGTTAATGACTACCGGACCGAGGTCAATTTCTCTTATAATCCCCCTGAACCTCTCAAAGACGGGCAGTACAAGATTGTGGTGGAAGCTAAAAGCGAAGTTGGCGCTTCCCGCGGAGAGTGGCCGTTTTGGGTCGATACCACCCCGCCGGAGATAACTTTTGAGATAAAGATGGTACCAAAGTAGGACTTGGATGCAGTACAGGGTTAGTATCAATTTGGGAAAAACAGATTAATATTTTAAGATCTACCGTTTTTATAAATTGTAATTCCATTTTCTTTTATTTCATGGAGTAGATCATATTTATTAACAGTTTTATATTCCTTTGGAGTAAAACCAATTGCCTCAATTTCTGTAGATTTTGCTTTCCACGCCAATTTGCCAAGTAGAACCAGGCGCCTAAATCTGCTAATACCTTCAAATCTTTTAGAAACAATTGCCAGGTCTATATCAGACCATTTTTTTGCCCTGCCCCGGGCATAGGATCCAAAAACAATTGCCCTTTCCATCGGAGCTACTTTTTTAAACTCATCCAGAAAACATTTTATCTTTTTTCTAACTTTTGGATCTTTATAATCCATTTCTGTATCCCCTTTGTGTCATTTAATAAACTTTTCGCGTTGTTTCGATTGTTTATATTAAGTTTTTTTATATAGGAAGGATACCGGCTTGCAATGTAATATTTATCAATCTCAATCAAAGCAGCCAATAATTCTTCAGGAGGTACAATTTCTAGAAGTTGGCACAACCTTTCTAGTTTATGTATGTGCGGAGGAATTTTTTTATATATTTTCACATAAGCTGCTTTTAATACTTTTTCTATTGTTTGCTGACAAATAAATGCACACCAGGTATAGCGTCCGGCAATAAAAAGAGCCTCTGCTGATTTCAGGTCTTCATTTGATTGTGCAAGCCAATGTTTAAACACAAGCTCAGGATGTTTTGTCATTATGATATAAATTATACTTTATATATCTCTTCCCTACAAGGAAAATCATGGCCTGCCGGCAGGCAGTAAATTTACCAATCCCGCCCCACTACCCAAACCGGGCAGGATCGGATAGAATGAGGTAAACGGATGGGGCAATACAGAATTATAAAGAAAAAATAAAAACCGAGAGCAGAAATAAATAGAGGTGAAACGCATGCCAAAACATGTCGATAATAATTTAGAAGGAGGATTTTATGAAAAAGCCTATTAGTGCAATAAGATACATATCCATATTATTGGTCACATCGCTTTTTACAACAATTTGCATGATCGATCTTGCAATGTCGGCAACTATTGATAGAAAAAACGAGAATTTAAAAATACCATTATCAAAAATGTCAAGTGCCTCTCAAGAAATTAATATCCCGGACGTTACGCTTAGGGTTAATACCCCCAAAAAAGTCGGGCCAAACGAAGAATTCAACTTATCTGTTTATATTATGGAAAACGAAAATATAAAGTTTGGTAAGGACATATTAAAAATTGATGTGCCAAATGGCTTTATAAGTATAAACCCAAACCCATTTCCGGACACAAAAGGTGCTTACAACTATAAAATGACTTCTTCAACTTTACCTGGTAATAATAAGATTATTATAAATGTTAATTATCCAAATAATTTTTTTGGAACTGTTGAATATAACCTAGAAGTCACCGACAAAAGAGATTCGAATATTGCCCATGCTGAGTTAATTCTTCCCGTGCATTACAAATCAATAATAGCAGAAAAAAATAATGGTGCTAAATTTGTTCAAAATATTATAAGGGGAGCTTTAGGTTATATATTGTTCATGGCAGTATTTGCTTGGTTCTTAAAATCTGCCTAAAAAACTTATTATGGATGTAATAAAAATTATTTTATTAATAACTATTCTGACTTTCACTCTAAGCTTGAATATTATACAAGCTGGAGTAATTGAAGGCACAGATACTTATCAGGATTATTTATTTATCCTTGTTCATGGTTGGAATGCTGATAAAACCATTTTTACAGGTGAGGGCGGATATAAGAGTTTAAAATACTATCTAGAAAAACCTATCTCAAATGGCGGATTAGGACTTGAAGGCAAAGTATACACATATTCATACAGCAGCCCAAGTGGGGATTATCTAACAAAAGCTAAAGAATTGGGCAGTAGAAACTACAAAAATCCATCAACTGAAACAAATGGATTATGTTGGCTTGAACAAGCTAAAATTGATTACAAAAAATGGTTCAAAAGTAAATATGGCAAAACACCAACAGAATCAGAAGTTCCAAGTAGATATATTATTTTATCTCACAGCGCAGGAAATTTTTCTGTAAGATCATATATTTATTCCAATGTTATTGATGTTACTCCGTTAGGCGGAGGTAAAAGCCATAAGAAGGAAGATGGATTCTATCAGAATGACATTGATAAAGTTGTTTTTATAGCAGCTCCGTTTACTGGAACTGGCACAGCTTTTCTATACTGGCAGGCATGGTTTGATTATTTTCCTTATTTTGGTACAAAAACTGATAAATGGATATTTGCAAAGGGAGATCCGCCTGTAACTATCAAACAAATTATGGATGTATTTGATTTACAGGAAATGTATAAAGTACTCAAGGGAAATCCAACAAATCCATGGTCGCCATACTACTCTGCAGCAACTTTTAGTGGTGCAGGTGCATTAGGCGGATGGTTTATAAAAAGCTTGTATGGTATATCTCCAAATGGATCAAGAGTCACAGTTCCATTTGATCCAAGTGTAACAGAACTTTTTCCATCAAATGCTCCTATTTTATCATTAGCTAGCTATTTTAGTTCCGGAAATTTAGATAGCATCAAATTTCTACCAGTAAGCGGATTATTTCTGTCTGCACTGAATGGGCCTCGCCTTGGTTGGGCGTTAAAAGATGCAAAGCTCACAGATGCAACCAGCGAACCTGCATATAGTATTGTTTATGCAAATGGAATTCCAACCTACGATCCTACTTCAACTGCTTTCTTATCTGGTCTCAAATGGATGTTTAATCACAGAGAAGCAAATAGTTTTATAGAATTCTTTTCAGAATCTTTTAAGTCTGGTCCGCTGTCTGTTTCAATTCCCAATCCCGATTGGCCTGGCGATGCATCCTCATCACCTTTTATTGACTCACCAGTAATTGACTTCATGAACAATGCAATTGATACTTATTTCAGCTTAAATTTTCAAGAGTCGACATTGTTTCACCCTGGTTTTTGGGCTCTGCCAAACTGGCAGAGTAAGTTTTTGAGCCTTTCAATGGCAAGAACCATGGATAAGCTTGATATAGCTGAATATTTTTTTGGTGGCGGATATTTTACGCTTGATGGTGATTTTGTTGTTCCCGGATCAAGTGCCCGCGGGGAAGGAGTTGCACACCTAAAAAATGTTCCAACTTATTTAAAAGAATTTAAATCAGACAGTTTTGAAAACTATCTTTCAAATCAATTTGCTTTAGAGGTGGCTGCAACAGAAACTGCAATAGCGACTGCTGCATATATTTCAACCTTATCAGGAATACCTTATTGGACCGCCTGGGAAAATTATTGGTGGATGAGAATTCCAGCTTCATTAAGTCTTGTAAATAATGTATATACTCATTTGGATCAAATTCGCACAAATCTAGATGCTCACAATAGGATTTTAGAGGAACAAAACCTCATCAGAACCGCCATCCTCGACACCCCCGCCATCTTCACCGTCCAGGATATACAAACCACTAAAGAAGAAGAAGCAACAGCTTCATCGTCATCTGCTTCCGGAGAAGTTACGGCAATGTCCATCACTACCCCTCGCACTCCCCCATCCGGCTACCAATCATTAAAGATCAAATCGATCAACGAAAAACGGGTTTATTACGGCAATCAAAATATGGCAATCCCAATCACGATCGATGGTGATAGAAAGTATATTACAGAGATACTGGTCACCAAACCACCGAAAAGGATTGAGGGGAAATTGAATTATCTAATCCCTAAACTTATGAAGCAGTTCCAGTATTCGTTCAACCACGCCGCCTGGAAAAATATTAAAAATGTCCATCCGGTTACCGGCGAATTTGTGTTAGAAAATTTACCCTTTGCCGAAGGACAAAATACTCTTGCGATCAGGGCAACTAATGCGGTGGGAGTTAAATCTCATCAGCTCTGCAAATTTGTCCTCAACACCATCCCTATGCTTATCTCAAATATGACTCCAAAGCCAAACACCTACACCAACAATCCGCAACCTATTGTGGGAGGTTCTTTTATCAAGTCTGTTTATACAGAAAACACAACAATAGGCGAAGGGATTCCTGCCATTACTTCGGCAAAGCTATATTTGAATGATGAACTGCTGACCGATCTTTTAAGCGATCCAAATTTTACACAGCAAAACGTAAAGGTTAATGACTACCGGACCGAGGTCAATTTCTCTTACCAATCTCCGGTACCGCTTAAAGACGGGCAGTACAAGATCGTGGTTGAGGCAAAAAGCGAAGTTGGTGCTTCCCGCGGAGAGTGGCCGTTTTGGGTCGATACCACCCCGCCGGAGATAACTTTTGAGATAAAGATGGTACCAAAGTAGGAATTATTCGCCAGGCAGGTATGCTGCAAATACTTTTTTTGTTTACTTGTAATCTCTTTATATCCATGCAATAATTTAAGCACTATTAAGGTGATTTTCTAAATACATTATAGAGATGAAAAGAAGAGTTGTAATAACCGGGATCGGCGTGATCGCCCCTAATGGTTTAACAAAAGAAAGTTTTTGGGAAACCATTATTGAGGGGAAATCCGACATGGCTCATACCAAAAGGTTCAATACCGAACACTTTAACTCAAAATTAGCCGCCGAAGTCAAAAACTTCGATCCAACCAAATACATAGATAAAAAAACCGCACGAAGGCTAGACCTGGCCACCCAATTTGCAGTTGCTGCCAGTTATGATGCAATCAAAGATGCCAGGTTAGATCTAGAAAAGGAAGACAAAGAGAGGATCGGGATCTATGATGGAACCTCCCTGGGTGGCGCCGCCTGGGCCCTTAATCAGCATGCAAAGTTATTACAGGGGAATAAAAAGATTAATGGCCTGGTCCCGGTCTACGGATTCCCGGGAGCCTCGTCCGGGCAGATTGCACTCGAGCACGGTCTAAAAGGTAATTCCTTTACCGTTTCTGCCGGTTGCGCTTCTACCAATATCGCGGTGATCCTGGCCAGCAAGTCTATTGCTGCAGACGAAAACGACCTCCTGATTGTGGGGGGGACCGAAGCCCCCTTGCACCCCCTCATTTTTGGTGCCTGGAGCAGCCTTAAAGCGATGTCGATGAATAACAGTACTCCTAACCGTGCCTGCAAACCATTTGATAAGAACCGGGATGGTTTTGTGATTGGAGAAGGGAGCGCTTTTTTTATTCTGGAAGAATATAATCGCGCAAAAAACCGCAAAGCCAATATTTATGCCGAAATTATCGGTGACGGGACAACCTGTGATGCTTACCATATGAGTGCTCCGGAGAATAGTGGTGAACAGATCGCCAGAGCAATTGATCTGGCGCTGAAGAAAGCAAAAATTGATCCGACTGCAGTTGATTATATTAATGCCCACGGCACCGGAACAATTCTGAACGACAAAACCGAAACAATGGCGATCAAAAAAAGCTTTAATAAGCATGCATACAACACTCTGATCAGTTCTACCAAACCGGTTACCGGGCATCTGCTGGGAGCCGCCGGGGCGGTTGAGCTGGCGGTTTGTGCTTTAGCCCTAAAACACGGCATCGTTCCCCCCACCGCCAATTATGAAGAACCCGATCCAGAATGCGACCTCTTTTATGTACCTAACAAAAAAATAGAAAAGAATATCAACACCACCCTGACCTGCTCCTACGGTTTCGGCGGCAAAAATGCCTGTATCCTGCTTCGAAAATCTAGCTAAAAAACACTAAATCAATTAGCCTCGAAAATCGTGTGAAATTTCTTGTTTTCAAACACGAAAATAATACATGATCAGTAGAGCTAAAATAACCAACTTTGCAAAGATGCAAGGTGCAATCAGAAGGATAAACAGAAAAGCTAGAAGATTAAAAGAATTCGGATTCAAATTCGATCTGATTAAGACCAATCTCACCGAATCTACAACCAGAACATTGCAAGAACAAGGATTTTATAATCCATCTAGAATTGAACAACTAGAAAGGACTTTTGATATAATGTTCGAATCTATTCGCTCGGTTGAAAGAAGTTTTGATGTTAAAGCTTATTTAGAAAATGTAAGTCTGGTTGCCAGCGATGAGATGATCCTGGCTAAGATAAAGCAGTTTATAGATTTCCCCAGAGAGACCGAATTAATTGATCGCCAAAAAAGAATAAACACTGCCATAGCTTTGTGCAATACCAAGCAAGAAGTAGCAGAAACAATTGTTCAAATCCTTCATTTTGAGTTTGGCGGTTCTAATCCAACTATCGGATTTTCACAGCAAGAAAACGACGGAAAAGAATATTTTTACCCAACCGAAATTTGGTTAGAAGAAAGAGATATAGTCAATACCCTCGAAAAAGCTTTACATAAAAAGCTTGGTCAATACCCAATACTTATATCAGAAGACAGTCCAAATTTTTATGTACAAACATATCTTTCTGGGGAAACCTATATAAATCAACAGATGTCAAAAGACCGTCTGTTTGAAATAATACTTAATTTTATGGATACCTCCCTTTCAAAAGCACCCCTAGTTGTAAAAGTCACAGCAAAGGCCTTAGCTGCACTTCCCAATCGCCCCTATCTAATGGTTCCATTAATAGCACCAAGGGGAGAAAAGTATGGAGTAGTATCATTCTTAAAGCAATCTGGAGATTTAAAATTAAGAGAAATAAAATCAATAGAGAATTTTCTTCAA
>JBHPMS010000029.1:0-9840 GCA_042563095.1 Candidatus Margulisiibacteriota bacterium | reverse complement strand
AACTTAAGACAGAAAAACCAGTGAGCCAACTATACTTGACTATATTCTTGGTATATGGTAAACTAGACCATACTCTATGTCATAGTTCAACATAATAAAATAAAGGAGATAATATGATTGAAAAAATAGTTGAGATTCAGCTCGCCCTGGTCAGAGAAATTGAAGATTATTCTTTTAAAAGGTATTTATTTGACAAAATTAATTTAAAAGATCGGTTAATTGGAATAATTGGAGCACGTGGACTTGGCAAGACTACCCTGCTACTCCAATATTATCTGTCTTATTATAATAATCCACAGGACTGCCTCTATCTTTCTGCAGATAACATTAACGTTATTAACCATGGTTTGTACAATTTAGCAGAAGAATTTTTTAAATATGGCGGTAAAACTTTACTTTTGGATGAAATCCATAAATATCCAGGATGGCAGGTAGAATTAAAAAATATTTATGATTCTTTCCCAAAAAAGAAGATAATATTCTCGGGCAGTTCGGCATTAAATATTTTAAAAGGAAAAGCAGATCTTTCAAGAAGAGCAGTTTTTTACAATTTAAAAGGACTTTCGTTTCGGGAATTTATTGAACTAAGCACCGGCAAGGTATTTCCTTTAATTAAACTGGAGGAACTATTAAAAAAACATATTTATCTTGCCAACAAAATTAATGGTCAAATAACAGTATTAAGAGTGTTTAACAAATATCTTAAATATGGTTATTATCCCTTCTTTAAAGAAGGCATAGAATCGTTCGATAAAAAGCTAAATAATGTTGTCGAAAAAATAATATGTGAGGATATCCCTTCTCTCTATAATATAAAATATTCAACGGTTTTTAGCTTAAAAAAGCTTTTCTATTTAGTTGCAACGTCTCAGCCTTTTATCCCAAATATATCCAGAATGAGTTCTCAGCTGGGCATATCAAAAGAATACATTTATACTTATATTCAGGATCTTGAAAAGGCCGGATTGTTCATTCTGCTTTATCCGAAGGAAAAAGGATTCAGGCTGCTACGTAAGCCTCAAAAAATTTATCTGGAAAATCCGAATTTATTTCATCTGGTAAGGGCTGAAAAGGGATTTGAGATAAATATGGGAAACACCAGGGAGACCTTTTTTATCAATCAAGCTTCTGGTGAGAGTAAATTATTTTATTCAGCCAGAGGAGATTTTTTAAATAGTAGAGGCGAGCTATTTGAAATTGGAGGCAAAGGTAAAAAACCAATTTCTCTAAAGAGGGGAATAACAGTTGCAGACAATATAACGGTTGGATTTGGAAATAAAATACCAATCTGGTTGTTTGGTTTTCTATATTAGTTTACAGCCGATTAAGAATTCCCTTCGACTTACATTAGGCAATAAGCACTTGAAATAACCGTTTCAATTTAAATCCTAATTCCCAATACTTAATTTGGCAACTTAAGACAGAAAGAGGTTGCAATTCCGGCAGATACAGTGGTAGTATCAGTAGGATACAGGAGCAATAAACCAAGATTTTAGGTGGGCTTAAAAATATAGGAGGATTAGTAAATTATGCAATTATCGGGTGATGAATTAAAACGCTATAACCGGCAGATGCTGCTGGAGGGGTGGGGGGAGGAGAAACAAAAAATATTAAAGCAAGCAACTGTATTTATTGCCGGAGCCGGAGGATTGGGATCACCGGTTGCTATTTATCTGGCAGTTGCCGGGATCGGCAAGATAAGAATCTGTGATTTTGACTCTCCTGATATGACCAATCTAAACCGTCAAATCCTGCATGATCCGAGCCGTATTGGTACCAACAAAGCAATTTCTGGCAAACAGACCCTGGAAAAAATAAATAGTGATATTGAGGTTATCGCCCTGACTGAAAAGATAGAAGAGAACAATGCAGAAGAATTGGTAGGGGAGGCAGATATCATTTTAGACTGTATGGACAACTTTCCAACCCGCTATATTTTAAATAAGGTTGCTATTAAAAAAAAGATCCCCCTGGTGCACGGGAGCTGCTGGGGAATTGACGGAAGGTTAACCTTTATCAAATCACCAGAAACACCCTGCCTGCAGTGTGTTTTTCCAGAAGCCCCGCCCAAAGAGACCTTCCCGGTTGTTGGCGCCTGCCCGGGTGTAATCGGATCTCTGCAGGTAATTGAGGCTTTAAAATATTTAACCGGAGTTGGTTCTAATATAAAAAGTTCCCTTTTGGTGTGGGATGGCGGTCAAACCGGGTTTAAAAAATTCAAATTAGCTAAGGACCCTCAATGTCCAATTTGCGGTCAGCCGGGATAATCAAGTGCTGCTCTGCTGCAATAGTTGTTTCCGGCCCGTGCCCGGGCAGGACCCTGGTTTCCGGCGGAAAGGATAAAATCTTTTTTACCGATTCTTCCAGGTCCTTCTCATAAACTCCAGAATGGGTGTAGCGTCCGATTGATCCGGCAAAAAGCGTATCTCCGGTAAAAAGTGTTTTTTCTCCGTCATAAAAACAGACTGATCCCAGGGAATGTCCGGGAGTGTGGATCACGGTCAGCGGCTCATTCCCTAAAAAGAATTTTTTTTCGTCCTTGAAAAAATGATGTCCCTTGCATTTGTTAAGAGGCTCAAAAAAACGCTCTACCGCTTTTTCAAAAAACTTATTTTCTCCTTCATGCAGCCAGACCGGGATATTTAATTCCAGCCCTAGCTCCGGGGACATCTTACTGTGGTCATAGTGGAAGTGCGTTAAAAGGACAGCTTTAACTTTTAATCCCTGTACCGCTTCCAATATTTTTTCCATATCGCCGCCTGGATCAATGATAAAAGCCTCATTAGTTTTTGGATCAGAAACGATATAGCAGTTGGTGCTTTCGCCAACCTCTGCCCTTACCACAACCCCAATGGCCCCGCCGACTTTCACTTCAACCTTTTTAATCTCCATAAGGTGGTATTATAGCAGATTTACAAAAGATCTGCCGGGTAAAAAAACCTGGGTAAAAAAACCCTTGACAATAATGTAATATATAATGTAAACTAAAACTCAGCCAACCTGGCATAGAGGAGGTGAAATTTTAATGAAAAAAATAATCACTTTATTATTAGTGATGGCATTTGTGGTAGGTCTGGTAAGCATTGCTTCTGCAGCATCACCAGCAAAAATAAAAGCCTATATTAATCTGCTTGAAAGAAAGCTTGATACGGCTAACCAGAATCAAAACTGGGCTCGTGCTGCGAAACTTAAAAGAATGATTGCAGTACAGAAAAATAGGTTAGGTGAAACAGAGAGCATCGCTGCTCCACCTCCACCACCTGTTGCCGCTCCAAAAGCACCGGCTAAAATGACATCAGCAGAAGATGGGCCATATTTTGGCCTGGGAATGCCGGTATGCGGATCAGTAGGCTATTTAGCCAATAGATCTGTATTAAGTGCAAGGGCTGATGTTTTATTGCCTGAGCCACTGGGTCTTGGATCATACGTTGGTCTGCCAGCAGAGTCTGTAATGTATAGAATCGGACTCGGTTATTTTTCTGGTGAAGATCAAAATATGCATATGGTTAGAGGCGTTCCAGTTTATCTGGATGGAGTTATTCTCTTACCTGCAAACCTGCTTGATGGAATCGAGTCATACATTGGAGCCGGGATCAATTATTTAGTTCTCAGAACTGGTAATAAATCAGGTACACTGGGCGGCCAAGTCTACTTTGGTATACAGGGCAATTTTGGTCTGGGCGGATTAAATGGAAAAAGCTTTGCACAAATTGGGTATAAATTCCTTAGATCAGGAGTTGCAGCATCTGATTCTGTGTCGTGTAAAGGTATTAGTTTACAGGTCGGGCAGTCAATAATTTTATAAGAAGTTGGGGAGCCTTATTTTTATTAAAGGAAACATGGATACTTTAATTACTAAATGAGGCTCCTGATTTCTGTTTGATTACCAAACAATAAACAGAGGAGGTGAAAGAGATGAAAAAAATAGTTTTAGTAATTTTACTAGCTGCTTTTGTGGTAGGATTAGCAAATATTGCTGCTGCAGCTTCACCAGCCAAGATTAGATCCTACATTGGATTGCTTGAGAGCAAACTGGCTGTTGCCACTCAAAATAAGAATTGGGCGCGGGCGAACAAGCTTAAAGCAATGATTAATCAACAAAAAATTAGGCTGGATCAAGAGGTAACAACTGTTACGCCTCCGCCTCCACCAGCTGCTTATTCACCACCAGCAGCAAGAGTTAGCAAATCCCAGGAACAATCATTCTTTGGTTTTAACCTGCCAGTTTCGGCTGCACTGGGCTACATTGGAGCACAGTCGATGTGGAATCTGAGAGGAGATGTATTACTACCAGATCCATTAGATCTGGGACAGTATATTGGTCTCCCCGGATCAACTGCATATAGAGTAGGGCTCGGTTTTGCCATTGGAAAGGATCAGGACTGGGATAGATTGTATGCCCTTCCGATCAATGTTGACGGCATTATCATGCTTCCACCAAATGAAGACGGTATAGTCCGTTACATTGGTGGTGGACTAAGTTACATTTTATATAGAACCGGCAAAGAAGCAGGATCATTAGGCGGTCAAATCTATGGAGGATTCATGTTTGACAATTTGGCAAGCCTGGGTGTTCCTGGAAAGAGTTTCGCGCAGGTTGGTGTAGTTGTACTAAGGCACGCTATTCCACGTAAACGTTCTACTATCGGAGCAGAGATTCAAATCGGCCACAGTTTGATACTATAAACAAAAACCCCCTACGCTGAAATCTCTTTCACGTAGGGGGTTATCTTTTATTAACCCATTTTACTACTAAAATGATGGCATTCTGATTGAAGGCACCATACGACCGAGCATTGGAGCAATTAACAGACGAGATTTTCTACCCTGCTTTTTGAAACTAACAGTTTGTTCTGATACAGACTTTTCATTTGCACGAACTATATGACGTTGCATAAAGCTAGCAGTCATTGGTCTGATCCCTCCTCCGAAGAATGCGAACGAGGTTGATGCAAGAATAAGAGACATTACTACTGATAATAAAACTACTTTTTTCATCTCTTTCACCTCCTAGAGGTATCGTGTACCTCCATTATAATTGACACCCTGCATTTTGTCAAGCCCCGAATTTACTTCGGGGCAAGCTCCCTTTTTCCTATTTATATATCGACCCCAAATCTAAAAAATTTCACTCTATTTTTAAGATCGCAAAAATGCTATAATTCGCCGGGGGGATATAATGATGAAAAAGCTGGTTATTTTTTTTGCAGTTCTTTTAACATTGGTTTCAACTGTTTTTGCAGCTACCCAATTAAGCGCTAAAGAGATAATTCAAAAAGTGATTGCTCGCTACGAACAACAGATGAATAAAGTAAATGATATTACAACTATAACTGACAAATATGCATTGTACCAAAAGAAAGCAATAAATAACGGAAGATGCTTCTATAAAAGCCGAATGGAAATCGGAAAGGGAAGAAAAAAATATATCAGTATCTATGATGGCAGCTATGTTTGGACAAAAGGCCTGGATGGTAAGGTTTCAAAAACAAAGATTGCTTATGATCCATATCGGGTTTGGAAGAATTTTGCTGATGTTCCGCTTATATACAATGGAAAAGAAAAAATTGACGGCTCCGCCTGTTATGTTTTGGAAGTTAATGATATGAACCAGGTTTTTAATTCGGATGAGTTTGAAAGCCTTAATTGCGGCAAGATTAATGGAAAAATTTGGATTGATACCAATCAGTGGCTGTTAAGAAAAATTGAGATGAGTAAAAAGGTCAGGGCTAAAGACGGCAACACGATTAATAAAAGGCAGGTCCAAAAAATGGAGGATTTTCGGCCAGTTGCAGGGATACTAATTCCCCATCGAGAAACTGTGTCTATTCTGAGCGGATCAGAGGTTGTGCTTAGCCAGGAAAAAAGAAAGCTGAGCATTGCGCGTTTAAAAGCAATGCAGGATCAAATAAATTCAACACCAAAGAGTAAAAAGAGGGGAGCGGTCAAGCAATTAAAGCCTCAGATAGATGCCATCAAAGCTGTGCTGGACCGCAATTGCGTTACAGTAGTTAATAGTGTAAAGATTAATTGCGGGCTAGTAGATAGTTTATTTGATGGCAAAAGGTTATAAAAAATACCCCTTGACAAGAAATGGTATTACATATAAAATAATACAAGTTTCAAAAAGGATATTAAGGGAGGAGAAAATATGAAAAGGATTGTATGGTTGTTGGTATTGATTGGTTTGCTTATGGTTTCAGTTTCTTATGCAGAGTATTTGAGCTCTGCAGATTGTATGCCTGCTGGTAAAGTTGCTCTATCATTAGCCTATGCAGGCGATCAATATAATGAGGACTACGTCAGTTCTTCGTTTGCCCTGACCGGGTCTAATGATATTGGTGTTCGGGCAGCAGCTCTGGTTGCTGCTTATGGATTGACCAATAAAATAGAAGTGGGTCTGGGTTATGGAACCGGCGGTGCGATGGGACCCGGACTAGATATTACCGCTGGCGGAAAAATTAATTTAACCATGACTAACATTGTTGCATCTGTAAAACTGGGAATAAAACAAGAGGCACAGGGAGATCCTTTTTCCACAGCTTTAGGTATTATTGCAAAATCTGGCACCGTAAAAACCACCATGCCAGGAGCTCTCGATTCTGAAAAAAGTGTAAGCTCTTATACAGTAGGGCTTTTAGCAAGTAAGATGGCAATTCCTTTTGTACCTTATGTCGGAATTGGCTATGAAATAAACAGTTGCAATACGGTTGATACTGTTTATGGTTCATTTGATAACGCCTTAGGCCTGGTAGTTGGAACTGCATTGTTTGTGAGAGAAGATATTGCCACTTTTTGGGAAATTAGCAGCAGAAGGTTTCAACCTGAATTAAGTGGTCCCTACACTATTTTGGAATATGCCTGTCGTGTTGCCTGGGCAATTAATTAATTAATTATTAAAAAGGAGGAGGATTATGAAAAAGTTTATTTTATTTTTGTTGTTGATTAGTGTGTTTTTTGTTTCGAATGTATATGCCGAAGATACTCAAGATAAAAAATGGAGCATTAAAGTAGGGTATGGTCAAGGTAACTATAACGAAAATGCGGGTCCTGAAGTTCCGACCTATGCATTTTCACAAAATAATAAGATGTATTCTACTAGTTATGGTGTAACAGTTAACTATGCTGTTACAGAGCAGTTAGGTATGTATGCCGGCCTTAGCCGTTTTGACATATTTGGAGGATGCTTGCATTGGCCGGCTCAAACCTTTTATGGGATGTTTCCATTAGCTGCCGGTAAAGCAACTTTTACTGAGGAGTATGTTGGTATTGGGGTAAACTATTTAGTAGACCAGAATTTAATTCCTATAGATATTGCTTTGAATGCTTATAGTGCCTATGAGCTTTTCCATTTAGACATGCCAGCAGATTTGGTGACTATTTTTCAAGCCTTTGGTATGCTTCCAGCTGGACGCTCTCAATGGGTCGGACGCAAACCAGTTGCAGGTTATGGGATAGAGTTGAGTAAAAGTTTTGAAATTGGTTCTTTAGTTATTTCACCAGCATGCAGCTATAGTTACGGCGAGGAAACCGCCTGGGGTACAACTACCAGGGGCTGGGGAAGTCCCACTGTATCCCTTTATGCAAGTTTGCCAATAATAAATGATCTTGATTTTTATGTGATTGCAAGTAAAGGTATCGACATCAATGGAGGGACAAAATCTTCATATCTTAGCACCCAGAATGCTAGATTGGGAGTTATCTTAACACCTTAGTTTTTGTTTAACTTGCAAAGAAAGGCTCCAGGGAAAACCTTGGAGCCTTTTTATTTGAAACAATAATTGTGCGCAGCACACCTTATAGAAAATGCCAAACAAAGCAACCAAAAATAAAATGACGCTAAAAGAAAAGATCAACTGGACTGTGTTTATTATATTATCGCTATATGGAATATTTATCCTGTTGCTCAACCTTAGCGCTGCTTTTAAGTACAAAACTTACCCTTTTGAAGGAATTGCATTAACCACCAGCAACCTTAAAATGTGGAATCTATCTTTTAAAAACACAGAAAGACTTTATAGAAAAGAAGGCGGGTATATTATTGCAATAAATAACCAAAAAATAAAAACCAGGACTGAATTAAAGATATATATAAAGAAGAACAGTCTCAAGATTGGCGATCAAGTTCTTTTTTCTGTTAAACGACCGGATGGCCGGATCGAAAAAATAAATGTCCCCCTGGTCAAACTTGAAACCTTTGATTTTATATCCTGGCTGGTAAATTCTGTTTTTTATACAGGTTGTTTTCTTTTTTGCGGTATCTTTATCTTTCTTCTAAAACCACACACCAAAATCAGCTGGGCCTTCTTTTTGTTCTTTTTTAGCCGTGGCTCAGGAATATACACCTTCCTAAGAATAGCTGTTACTCACCCTGTCTACAATAACACCTTTTTACCAACCTTAGTCTGGGCCATAGAGAATGCACTACAGGCTTACACCAGCGGAGGGCTTCTATTAATTACCCTGGTCTTTCCAGAAGAACCTGGATTTGCCAAAAAATGTCCCTGGATCTTCTGGTTAGCTGCATTTACCCTGATAGGTGTCAGTTTTGGCTTTGCAGCTATTAACTGGGGAAAATGGATCTCCCAGTGGTACTTGCCTGATTATTTTAGTAAATTAGATTATTTTTCGAAAGCAACCCTGTTTATCTGGCTATTCTATATGGCCAGGCGGGGATTAACTCCTTCAGCAAGGATGCGGGCACGGCTTACTATATTTGGTTTGGGTATAGCGATACTTAACTTAATGTTTTTAAATTGGGCAATTACCAATGATGAAGCATTAAATTTATCAACAATCTTTACTGCCTATGGCTGGATGTTGTTTGACATTTTTGCCCTGGCATTTCCTCTTACTATGGCTTATACTCTGATTAGGCACAACCTCTTTGGAACTACACTCTTGATCCGGCGGACAGTCTTCTATGCCTTTACTATGCTCTTTATTATTGCCGGTTATGCCTTTTTTATCAACCAGGCCCAGGATTTCTTAAGCACCCTGCCGGGCTACGGAGAGGGATTATTTAATGTGGTATATCTGCTTGTCTTATTGTATGTCTTCTTAGTTATAAAAGAGGGTTTTCAGAATGTCATTGACCGGGTCTTTTATCGATCCAAGATCGATTACGGCAAAGTAACCAGAGAGGTAATTAACAATCTGTCAGTCATCCAAAAGGTCGAGAAGATAGAAGAGTTTTTAAAGAAAGTGATCATTAAAAACCTGTTTGTAGAGGATGTCAAATTCCTAATCAAGCAGGAAAATGAATATAGTGACGTAACCGGTAATTACAAGATTGAAGCAGACCATCTGCTGGTCAAATTGGTTCAAGAGAGAAAAGATATTGTCAGCCATAGCGAATTGATGGAAAACCCACAGTTAAAAGGGATAAAGAACCGGAGCCTGGCCATGCTGGCTCAGTTGGAGAGCGCCTATCTGATGCCGATCCATTACAAAGAGGAACTGAAAGGGATCCTGGCATTGGGGGAGAGAAAGTCAGGAGAGCTGGTCTTTACCGATGATGACACCAAACTGTTAAAAAGGATAACACTGGAGGTAGCAGTGCTGTTAGAGAGCAGCAGGTTGTACCAGGAGATGGAAGGGGCCAAGAAAGAGTTAGAGAAACTAAACGTTATCCTGGAAGACCGGGTCAAGCAGAGGACTGCGGAATTGGAAGCCAGGAATAAAGAAACCGAATCAGCTAACATTCAAATAGCTACCGCGACCAAAAACAAGTCAGAGTTCGTGGCCAATATGTCACATGAGCTGAGAACGCCATTAAATGGGATCATCGGTTTTTCAGACATCCTTTTAGGGGGGATTTATGGAGAAATACCGGATGAA
>JBHPMS010000028.1:0-10135 GCA_042563095.1 Candidatus Margulisiibacteriota bacterium | reverse complement strand
CGCCATCATTCGATTACAATCCCTCGAAAAATTACGTTTTAATGACCCCATAATATTTGAAAAATCGTATTTTTCATTTGGTTGTATCAATAAATGAATATGATCGGGATTAATTTTATATCCATATATTTCAAATTCCTTGAGTTTCTGGCAATATAATAACTTTTCAATAAACAAATCACACAAAATATCTTCATCGAAGTATGGAGATCCTATATACGTGTTTGTTGTAATAAAATATATGGCATTTTAAAAATAATATCGTTTTGGTGCATTGCGGTGCAATTTTTTCATCATTTGATCACCCATAATTGTCCCATCGTCCGCATATGGGGGAATAATAACACGTCACGGATGGATGTTGCCCCGGTTAAAAGCATGACCAGGCGGTCAATCCCGATTCCAAGCCCACCCGCCGGCGGCATGCCGTATTCAAGTGCGAGCAGAAAATCCTCATCCATCGATTCAGCTTCGAGGTCGCCAGCTTTCTTAAGTTCAGCCTGTTTTTCAAACCGCTGGCGCTGGTCGATCGGATCATTTAATTCAGAAAAAGCATTGGCAATCTCCATCCCCGCAACAATTAACTCAAAACGCTCAACCTTCCCCTTTTTATCTCGATGGGCTTTTGCTAAAGGCGAGGTTTCAATTGGATGGTCAATTATAAAAGTTGGCTGGATCAGATCTCCCTCGACAAATTTATCGTATAGAAGATTTATAAGCTTTCCCACCCCTAACTCCACCGCCCCCTCAATGCCCTTTTTTGCTGCCAGTGCCTTTATGCCCTGTTCATCCATGTTTTCTAGGTCAATATTCCCATGCTCTTTTAATGCCTGAGTAAGCGTCAAACGTTTGAATGGAGGAGTAAAATCAATGTCATGATCTTTATACTTTACTTTAAGAGTTCCGAGCACTTCTTTTGCAGCAAATGCGATCATCTCTTCGGTCATCTGCATCATATCGTTATAATCAACATAAGCTTGATATACTTCTAACATAGTATATTCCGGATTATGCTTGTACGACATCCCCTCATTACGAAATACCCGCCCCATTTCAAACACCCTATCAAAACCACCTACCAATAATCGTTTAAGATAAAGTTCTGGTGCGATCCGCATAAAGAGCGGCATATCCAATGCATCATGATAGGTCTCAAAAGGTGTAGCAGCTGCCCCACCTTGCAGTACGTGTAAAAGAGGGGTCTCTACTTCCATAAAATCCCTGTCTTCCAAATATTTACGGATCATCGAAACAATCTTGCTGCGCTTAACAAACAGGTCTTTTACATCCTGATTAACAAAAAGGTCAACATAGCGGTGGCGATAACGCAATTCCTTGTCTTGTAATCCGTGCCACTTTTCGGGCAGCGGGTGGAGTGATTTTGAAAGCAGCTTCCATTCAACCACACGAACAGTAAGTTCCCCGGTTCTGGTCCGGAAAATCTTCCCCTTTACCCCAACATAATCCCCGGTATCCAGTTTTTGGAACAATGGATAATTATCACCAAGATTATCTTTTTTTGCATAGATTTGAATTCTACCCTCGCCATCCTGAACATGTGCAAAACAGGTCTTCCCATGCCCTCGCTTTGTCATCAAACGACCGGCAACAGAAACTTCTTCTGGGCTCTCATCATGTCCTTCCAGCTTTTCGAATTTTTCTTTGATTGCGGCAGAAGTTGTGGAAACATCAAACTTATAAGGATACGGATTAACTCCAGCCTGTTTGAACTCTTCCAGCTTCTGTAGCCGTGCCTTTATTAAATCGTTTATTTCTTCGGTCATTTTTTTGCTCCTGGTCTATTATCCCATGCAAAGTACAATCCTTTCAACGTCAAATCGGGATCGACGATATCAATAGACTTAGTATATTTTTTAATTAATTTAGCATAGCCACCGGTGGCAATAACAGTGAATCGTGAACTGTGAGCAGTGAACCGAGTAACCATACCTTCTACTAAAGAGACATACCCATAAAGTAGGCCAGAGTTAATTGCATCTTTTGTGTTCTTACCAATAAGTTTCTTAGAAGCCTTCAGTGAGATTTTTGGAAGCTTCGCGGTCGCTTTATGAAGAATATCTACAGAAAGTCCAATACCCGGAGCAATCGCTCCACCAAGATACTCTCCTTTTGCAGAAACGACATCAAAGGTTGTAGCAGTTCCAAAATCAACTACAATCGCTGGCGTTCCATAAAGCTCTTTCGCCGCCAGCGCATTCACAACCCGATCCGCTCCTACTTCGGATTTATTAGCTTTTACTTTTATTCCTTTAATATTATGCGCCGTTACAAAGTGAGCTTTGGGAAAGCGTTTCTTGATGATTTTATCTACTTTGGGGACTACAGAGGAGACTACTACGGAAGGAGCCGATCTTGCCTGCCGGCAGGCAGGGAGTTTTACTCTCAGGCTCCGAGTGCTTTCACTCCACTTCTTTTTAAGTTTCCCATCTTCAAAAAGCCCAAGCGAGGTAGTTGTATTCCCGATGTCAATTGTTAGTAACATTATTTGAGGATTTTATTAATATTTGCTTTCAAGATTGGAATATCTTTTTTTACTGTATCCCATACTGCGTCTACATCCACACCAAAATATCCATGAATCAGCTTATCTCTCATTCCTGCAATATCTTTCCATGGGATATGAATATTTTTTTCTCTAATTGATGAGGAAAGATTCTTTGTAGCCTCGCCAATTATCTCAATTTTTCGCATAACACCATCTTGAATAAGTGTGTTTATTAAAAACTCATCATAAACAATTTTATTAGTATACTCTTCAATCTTAGCAATAGCATCTAAGATATGGCGCAAATATACTTTATCATCCTTTTCCGTCATAAATCACCTTCATCTCTTTATTAATCCTATCTTTAATATAAGGATTAATTGATTTTTCAGTTAGCAGATCAACTTTTAAGCCTATTGATTCAGATATTTCTCTTTCAATCCTTACAATCTCAAGCAGACTTTTCCTATCTTCAAATCTAACCATCAAATCCAGATCGCTTTGGGGGGTAAAGGATCCGGTTGCATAAGAACCAAATATCCCAAGGAATATAATTCCATATCTCTTACATAGATCTACCAATTTCTTTTCTATCATATTCTTATTATACCCCACCCCAATCATAATATTAAGTGAAATTTCTCTGATATTTGATTGAGATATATTTTTATGGGACATCCGTTATATAATATACATCCGTCCACTAGAAAACCAGCTGCTCGAACAATACTGGAAATTAAACCACTTATTAAAACAAGTGATTTGGATCAGATGTCTCCTCCAATAGTTTCTCCTCCCATAGACACAGCAAGCATTACCGCAAATCCCTCTGACGACAAAAGATTAGCATCTGCAGAATTTTTCACAACTGCCCTAACCAGCTTTTCAAAAGAAAGAGATTCTACTGGATTAAAATACTTTATTATTCAGTTATTGTACCGGGGAGCAGATTTCCGTTTAGATGACCATATAGTTGCTGCCCAAATAAATAATCCAACTCGCAAAGACTGGAAAGGTTTTATCCTCTTACTTAATGCTCTTTATGATAACGGGCAAATAGATTACCAGCAAACTTTTAATATTATTAGATCAAGCATTAAAGGAACTGGAGGATTTGAATTATTAATTGACTTAGGTTACCATATAAAACACGGAAGAATTCCAATAAAAGATAATCCGATTGTTCATGCTGCTCGTGGGGAGCATTTCGGCAACTCTCCTACTCATATGTTAATTGAGGAAATAGGGCGTGGCTTTATTTGTGACAGAAATGATCAAACACTATTAGATTATCTTGAAAAAAATGGCAGTATTATTACCGCTAAAATACTCGAATCCTTAATTAATAAAAGAATAATTACCGATATAGATGATCCGATAATTGAAAAGAATCTTAGCTACCTGTCAGAAAATCCCAACGAATGGAACGACCGAGATTACAGGGAGATGGTGGCTATTCTAACAAAAACTGGTTTAATTAAAGATCGTCACGATCAAAAATTAGCATACGCGTTTCAAACCGTAGAAAAAAAAGAAGCTCTTTTCAAGAAAATTGCATTTTCAGAATTAGTTAATTCGATGATGGAAGGAAGGATTATCACTCAAGCTGACGATCCTTTGCTGATAAAGGCCGTCGGAAGATATAATATTGCTGACTGCAAAAACGAAGGATCAAAATTTTACGCCTATATGAAATTTTTACTTGCAAGAGCAAATTGTGGACTAATTGAACCTGAAACCTTTCATAATGAAGTTGCCAGATTGATCAAGGTTTCCGGCAACGATGGATTTCTTGAAACTGGTTCGATCGCAGAGCAAGTTGATGATTATGTTAATCAAAATTATCCTGACCAAGTTGCATCTGGATTATTTGATGCCGGATACGGATTTCGTGCAAAAGTTAGAAGCAAGTGCCGTAAATCAATAGAAACCGCTTCTAAGAAATATCCCTTTGATGTTGACTCTCTCAACTTTCAATTAGCTCAAGCCAAATCTCTAGACCTTGATCCATTATATTATCTACAGCAGGAAATTTTAAGAATTAAAATCGGCATAAGTGAAAAAGATATTACTGAAATGCGCAAATGCTCCCATGAATATTTAAGTAGAATTGATAATCAAAACCAAAAAGCTGTTCGTGAAGATCAGAAGATTAATTTAGTTACAATAGGGCTAACCTGTATACATGGAATGATAAATCTGCAAGCAATCTCTGCAAGCTTAACCAAAGAATTAGTATGTGGAGTTTGCCAGCGTGGTTTTTTACGAATACTCCATCATGAGTTTAAGACTGCAGCAAAACTTACTCCCGAGCAAGTTAAGGTGCTTAGAAATTATTTTAAGTCACAAAAAAAACAGCTTAATCCTTCCTTTATGATTCAAATTATTAACTTTGCTATTGCACTCGAACAATCCGGCTATACACCTGAGGAGTTTAACAGAATATTAAATTCTGGCCCACCAGAATATGCAATTCGTAAAATCGCAACGAAATTAATTATTTTTCTGATTAGAAAACTGGGGATTGATCAGGATAATAACATTGATCAATTGATCGATAATATATTATCAAATTGGAATGTGGTACACCTTGGTTCAATGATCGTAGCTGCCTCAGAGTGGTCTGGCCAGCTTAAAAGGTTATTTAACCTAATTTTGCGCACGGCAATAGAGGGGAAGTTTCATGCCCTGCTCTTCCCGTCAGAACACCCTACAACCGACTTTAATGCCTACGCTGCGGAAGAAAATGGTTTAGTTGAAAAAATCCAAGAATACAATCGCTTGCTTATTCAAGAAGCTATCGAATTAGGAGTAGATACACGCTTATGGGCACACCCTGAATCATTTCCTGTAAAACCGCTAGCCGCTGGCTCTGTTGATAGATATTGGAAGGACCTTTTATTTGATTTACAAACTCGTTTAAATGATTTTGATCGCTGGCAAGAACATTCGGAATTGACATCTAACTGTATTTTTCAAGAACAATATGAACTCGCTTTATTATCCCTTGGGCCATTAGGGCTATTACTTAAAAAGAACGGTAAGAGTGTGAGAATGACAAAAGGCCTATTGAAAAACAAAGAAAATTTAACCTCACTCTCTAAATTCTTAAAAGAAATCGCACGTAAATTTACAGATCAAGCTTCAACTCCGGACCCAATCAATAAATTAATTAGTATTATTAATGAGGTTCTCTATTATAACTTAGATGCACCAAGCCAATCACGTCAATCACGTCAAGCTCGTTTTTGGCGACGGGATGTTGGTAGGGATGCCGTACTAGGTAATCAAGTTAATAGTTGCCTGCGGCTTGATGGCCATAGCCATGGCATCTATGAGTTTTTAGTTGACCTCGGTACAATGAATATGATAATTGAGAATCCCGAAACCAAGGAGGAAAAGGGATATGTTAGATTTTACCTGGCATCCAATACAATGGGCAAACCAGCAATTATCATTGACAATGCAGACGGTGAAGCTAGCGAGGGCAACTGGCAACCTAAAGAATTCGCGGTTAATTATATTAAAGACTTTGCAGCAGCCTCCGGAATTGATCCTGCAAATGTAAATACCCGCGGAAAGTTTAAGGAGAAAGTCGGCGGCACATTAACCAACCTGTATTTTCAATTTCACAAAATAAAATTTCCTTTTAAAATCAAATTAGATGCACCCGACAAATAGGCTATCCTTGCTTTATAATTGTTGAAAATTTGGTAATATCAATCTATGAAAGCTTGCATTATCTCACTTGGCTATCCTAAAAATCTAACCGACACCGAAGTCTTGATGGGAAAACTTGTTTCGCAGGTGTATCAAATTACCAACAACTTCATATCCTCCGGCATCTCGGCCGTAAACTCCATCTCTTTCTGAGTTGTTGGATGAATAAACTTTAATTTATACGCATGTAAAAGTTGACCCGTTCCCCCCTTACCGTATACCACATCCCCTATTATTGGATGCCCTAAGTGTTTAAGATGCACCCGCAACTGATGCGTCCTCCCCGTCTTCGGTTTGAGCTCAACCAAACAACCATCTTTTAGGACTTTTAAAACCTTATAATTCGTCAATGCCTCCCTGCTCCGCCGCGCTGCAACCATCATTTTTTTCCTGTTCACCGGATGTCGACCAACTGGTAAATTAATCGACCCGGAATCCTGCTTGGGCTTACCAGCAACAATTGCTAAATAAGTTTTTTCAACAGTCCGAGCTTGAAACTGTCTGGAAAGCGATCGGTGAGCTTTGTCATTTTTGGCAACAACCAGAATTCCAGAAGTGTCTTTATCAAGTCGATGAACGATCCCCGGACGCTCTACGCCACCGATTCCTGATAAGTCTTTGCAATGGTTCAGTAGTGCATTCACGAGAGTTCCTGCCTTATTCCCCGCTCCCGGATGAACCACCAATCCTCTCGGCTTACTGATAACAATAATGTCTTTATCTTCATAAATAACAACCAGCGGAATTTTTTCTGCGGAGATTATTGACTTTCCCGGTTTTGGGATAGAGACTTTAATTTCATCTTTTTCTTTCAGCTTATACGAAGCCTTACTTTTTTTCCGGTTAACCAAAACAGATCCAGAATCAATCAGCTTTTTAACCCTTGAACGAGTTAACCCTTTTACTTCTGAGGATAAATATTGGTCAAGCCGCTGGTTTTTCTTTTTCTCTTCGATATAAAATTGCATAGAGAATTACTCCAAAGATTAAAGCAATAATCGAGATTATCTGTGCTTCGCTCATTCCCAGAATATATTTCGGATTTACCCGCAAGAACTCGTTGAGAAAACGATAAATCGAATACAAAATCAGTCCAATTGAAAAAAGTTGTCCCTTAAACTTTTTATTTTTTCTTAAAGCTAATAGGATCATGAAGATTGTCAGGCCAGAAAGCGATGCATAGATCTGAGTCGGATGGCCATCAATACCATAACAACAACCATTCAAGAAACAACCGATCCGCCCAATGGCATAACCGAGCGTAGCTGGAAAAGCAGCAATATCTAGAATTTTTAGAAAACTGAAACCGTTTCGCCTGCTCCACCAGACCAGAGCAAGTGCTGCAAAAATCAGGCCGCCGTAAAAAACTAATCCACCTTCCCAGATTTTAGTGATATCAATAAAAGAAGCATAGTTGTTCCTGAACTCGATTATATAAAAGAGGCGAGCACCCAGAACCGAAGAAACCATCACTAAAAGCACTGCATCAAGTATTTTTTCTGGTTTGAGCCCTTCTTTTCGTCCGATCCAGAGCGAGACCATAATCCCAACTGCAAAAGCCAGCGCAACCATTACTCCATAAGAGTGGATTGTAAAAGTCCCTATTGTTATCAGATCAGGATGCATTTTTCTTAGTGCCCTTCTCGCCCTTCTGAAAAAAAAGAAGCTTAAGTATCAATAAAAAAACACCCAGGTTTATCATAATATCCGCCAGGTTGAAGACTGGAAAAAAACGGAAATCAAGGTAGTCAACAACGTAAAAACGAAAAAAGCGGTCAACAATATTTCCTGAACTTCCACCCATTATAAAAGCAAAAGCAATCTGGTAATATTTATCGGATTTTACTTTATTTGCATAATAAATTATCAGGCCGGCAACTAATAAACCGATCAAAAGCAGCGCAATCCGCTGGCCTTTAAAAAAGCCAAAAGCAGCCCCGGAGTTTTGGACATAGGTCAGATGAAAAATATTCTTGATGAGCGGGATCGATTGGTTAGCCGGAATAAACTTATGGATCAAAATCTTGATAGTTTGGTCGGCAATAAAAACCAGGAGTGCAATAATATAAAACACTGGCTATTTGATCCGGACTCCCGTCTTCAGGTAAGTCTGGACCAGGACCAGTATCTCTTTTATATATTTGCCAACCAGCGGAAAATCGACCATGGCGGTCAGCACTTTGGTTACAAGAAAAACCAGCAGCGCCAGTACAACAGTCATACCAAGCGCAAAGCCGATCCCACGCGCAATCCCAGCGAAAAACACAAAGAATAAATACCTGATCGGCCGGTACAGATCAACTCTAACCTGGCCGAGCGCCTCGATTATCCGTTCATTAATATCAGATTCTGAGTCTTTTCTTGGCGCAATCATCAGGTCCCCTCCTGCCAGGAGGCCAAATATTTTACCTGACCAGGGGTTAGTTTATCAATTTTAATCCCCATCGATTTTAGTTTTAAGGTAGCAACCTTTTCTTCAATTTCTTGAGGAACGTAATAAACTTTTTTACCCAATTCCCCCTGCCGCTCAACACAATATTCTGAGGCTAATGCTTGAGTGGCAAAACTCATATCCATAACACAGGCCGGATGCCCCTCGGCAGCAGAAAGATTAATGAGTCTGCCGTCAGCCAAAAGATTAATCCGGTTACCATTTGGAAGAATATACTCATCAACAAAATTACGGACCTCTTTTCTAACTTTTTTTGCAGCTTTCTTAAGTCCAGGAATATCAAGCTCTACATTAAAATGGCCAGAGTTACAGACAATTGCCCCATCTTTCATCTTTTTAAAATGCTCTGACCGAATAACATTGATGTTTCCTGTCAATGTACAGAAAACATCCCCAACCTTTGCCGCATCTGCAATCGGCATCACTCTGAATCCATCCATAACCGCTTCAATCGCTTTTATTGGATCGACTTCGGTTACAATTACATTAGCTCCCATCCCCCTGGCTCGCATAGCAAAACCGCGGCCGCACCAACCATAACCACAGGTAACCACATTTTTACCAGCTAATAGGACATCGGTAGCACGAATTATTCCATCGATGGTTGATTGTCCGGTTCCATATCTATTATCAAATAAATTCTTGGTAGCAGCATCATTTACGGCAATGATCGGAAGTTCTAACGCTCCATCTTTTTCCATCGCCTTTAAACGAATAACGCCGGTAGTAGTCTCCTCCATGCTGCCAATGATCTGTGGAATCATATCCGGGTACTCTTTATGGATAGTGGAAACCAGATCAGCACCATCATCCATTGTAATGTGAGGAGAATGTTTAAGGGCTGCATGCATATGCTTATAATAAACCTCGTTGCTCTCCCCCTTTATCGCAAAAACCGGAATCCCATATTCTTTGACCAGAGCTGCAGCAACATCGTCCTGGGTTGAAAGTGGATTAGAAGCACATAAAACCACATCCGCACCACCTGCCTTTAAGGCACGAACCAGGTTTGCAGTTTCTGCTGTGACGTGCAAACAGGCTGACATCCTTAATCCTTTTAAAGATTTCCGCTTTGCAAACTCTGCTCTTACCTGTTGCAGAACTGGCATATCGGCATCTGCCCATTCAATTCTCTTCTTACCTGATTTTGCCAGTTTTGTGTCTTTGATATCATATTTCATCTGTTTATTGCTCCTTTTCTGTAAAATAAAATTATAGCACAATTAAGATTTATTTTTTCGCTCTTTTTGCAGGAGTGTATTGCGGTGTAAACCGAGGATTTTGGCAGCTTTAGACTTACTCCCGCAATGCTTTTTCATCATCTACCACCAATATTCTGTGGCGTTGCTTTTTGCTCATCTTTTCCTCTGCTTATAATTTTGGATCCCGAGATCAGTGCGATAAACTGCCACCGTTCTTTTACTAACTATTATACCTTTCTCGTTAAGAGCACGGAA
>JBHPMS010000027.1:0-10266 GCA_042563095.1 Candidatus Margulisiibacteriota bacterium | reverse complement strand
GTGCAGGGTTCTCCCGTGATATTTTTAAGATGGCCAAAGGAACCAGCACTCTGATTGTTCCAATTGTATCAAGTGCACGGTTGGCGCTGACTTCAAAAAAGTTAGGAGTTCCTGCCGTGGTGGTAGAAGGAGTTGAGGCAGGAGGACATTTGGGGACCGACCGTTCGATCAAAGAGCTTCTGCCGGAGGTTAGGGAGGCAGTTGGGCCGGATCTTCCGGTAATTGGTGCCGGTGGATTTTATAATGGCAGCCAGATAAAAGAATTTTTTGACCTGGGAGCAAATGCCGTACAGATTGCAACCCGTTTTGTTTTAGCTGAAGAATGCAATGTTGCCCGTTCATTTAAAGAACATTACCAGCGGGCCAGGGAAGAAGATGTGGTTTTTATCGCCTCGCCGGTCGGGATGCCGGGGCACGCCTTAAAAACTGAATTAGTAAAAAAGATTGTGGATAACAATGCACCCCCGCCGGTTGGCTGTGATTATTGCCTGAAAAGATGTAGTTTAGTTTATTGCATTATTCAGGCACTAATTAATGCACAGCAGGGTGACCTTGATAATGGGGTGGTGTTTTCAGGCCAGAATGTTTGGAGGATCAAGGATCGTACAATTAAACCCGCTGCAGAAATTGTTTCGGATATTTTAAAAGAGTACGAAGAGAGTATTAATGCATAGAGTTGTTGTTACCGGATTAGGGGTTGTTTCATCAATCGGAATCGGGCACCAGGATTTTTTTAATAATCTGACTGCTGGAAAAAGCGGAATTAGAAAAGTAACTCGTTTTGATGCTTCGGACTATACATGCCAGATTGCCGGCGAAGTCAATGATTTTGACTCGAGTAAATATTTAGACAAAAAGGAAGCGCGCCGCCTGGTGCGCTTTATCAAATACGCAATTGCAGCTGCTCAGCTGGCAGTAAAAGATGCTAACTTTACAATAAACCATGAAAATGCCAACCAGGTTGGAGTATACATCGGTTCTGGGATTGGCGGGATAAAATTTTTAGAAGACCAGGTTCGTATATTAATGGAGAGGGGGCCGGCTAAATTATCTCCGTTTACTGTGCCATTGATGATCTGTGACATGGCTGCAGGGTACACTTCTATCAATCTTGGTGCGAAAGGACCGAATAGCTGTATTGTTACTGCTTGTGCCAGTGGTACCCATAACATTGGTGAGGCTTACCGCACCATTCAGTCCGGTCGTGCCAGAGCGATGATTTGTGGTGGTTCAGAGGCTGCAATAACCCCTATGGGTTTGGGTAGTTTTTGTGCGGCCAAAGCTTTGACAGCAGATTTTAATGATTCTCCAGAAAAAGGATCGCGTCCTTTTGAGGCAAAACGTTCTGGTTTTGTAATGGGAGAAGGAGCTGGCATTGTTTTACTTGAGACACTAGAGGATGCTATAGCCCGGGGAGCTGAAATTTATGCTGAGGTGGTTGGATATGGGATGAGCGGGGATGCACATCATATTACCGCACCAGCGCCCGAAGGTGAAGGCGCCTGCCGGGCAATTGAAGCGGCTTTTGCTGATGCCGGGCTTGCTTACGATGAACTTGATTATATCAATGCGCATGGGACCTCAACAATATTAAATGATAAGTATGAAACCGTGGCAATAAAGCGGATCTTTGGAGAAAAAGCGAAAAGCATTCCCATTAGTTCGAACAAATCGATGATCGGCCATCTTCTGGGGGCAGCCGGAGGAGTAGAGGCAGCTGCAATGGCTTTAACTATTAAAAATGGGATTATCCCGCCGACGATTAATTATGACGAAAAAGATCCAGATTGTGACCTCGATTATGTCCCCAATGTTGCCCGCAAAAAGGAGGTCTCCCTGGCCATGTCTAATTCGTTCGGTTTTGGCGGGCATAACGCTATCTTACTCTTTAAAAAATATAAGCCTTGAAAAGGTTAGTTTTTGTTTTTTCGGTATTTTTTCTAATTATTTCTACAACTGTTTTTGCGGCGGATGATTATCCAAATATTGATATTTCAGGATATAAGAAATGGCAGTATAAGGATCTGCGGATTGAACCTCTGAAAAACATTTTTTTGGGCTCATCTAAAATTGGTTATTCATCCTCTCTTTCCGGATTAACCTGGCAAGAGCAGTTAAAACTAAGAATTGATGCAAGGCTATCAGAAAAATTAATTGCTTCTTATGATATTGAACAGCAACCGGATTTTCCGGAACGTTTTAAGGTAGAGGTTGATTATGACAAGAAACAGAATTTATTGTTTGGTGATTTTACCGCAAAATTTTCAGGAAATGAATTTACCACCACAACCAAGACGTTAAATGGCGTTCGGATAAAGACAGAAGGGAATAATTACAAATTTAAAATAATTCCCTCCGGCAAGTTGCGCAGTAATTTTCAGGCTTTAACCAGGCAGAATGGGAACAACAGCCGTGGTCCGTACAGGCTGGGCCATGGCATTATTGTGGAAGGCTCTGAATCGGTCTGGAAAAATGACCAGCTGCTTGAGAGGAGGAAAGATTATAATATCAATTATTTCGAAGGTGAAGTGACATTTTCAGAAATTGTCCGGACAGTTGATGAAATAAAATACACTTATGAATATTCAAGTTTTGCGGATTTCTTTTTCCCGACTCTTTCGAGGAGGAATTTTTTTGGGGCGAGGGGAGAATACAGCTTTAATCCTAATCCGTTAACGCAGGCGGAGGAAACAGTTGCATATCAAACGGAGGTAACAGGGGAAGTTTTTCCAAACGAAACTTATATTTTAGACGATCCTGACCGCCCTGGCCTACATTATCGGGCGGCCTATTTTCCGATCGTGCCGTATTCGGAAGAGCTCTTCCATTTTGGCAGAACTTTAAAAAAAGATGCTGACTATAAAATAAATTATTTAAGCGGTCTTATCAATTTTATAACAATTGACCGGCCGACAGTAGATGATCCGGTTTATATAACTTATAAACGTTACCAGGCCAGCTCAGAATCAGAGGTTATATATGGTTCAGCCAGCCGGGATTATTTTTTCAAAAAGGCGGGAGTGATTGAGAATAGTGAAAGAATAATGCTGGATGGAAAGATCCTATTAAGCGGCACTGATTATCAGGTTGATTATGAGCGGGGGAAGATATTATTCAATTATAGTGTAGCCAGCACCTCGGTGATTAATGCTGCTTACCTGTATAAGATAAAAAAAGTTAATAAACAAGCAGAAAACGGAAAAAGCTTGGCTACAATTGGTGTTACTTACCTCCAGGAAAAATCAAAGCAGGGGGATGCTTATGCAACCACAGATGCTCAAGAGACACAATCTGGAGCAACTATTATTGAGAATAATAAACGGATCCTGATACCATATCCGAAATTTCCACTGGTGGCTACAGCCGAAGGTGGGCGTTGGGAAGTTACAAAGAACAATGATTTGATGGAATACGGTGAAGATTATGTTGTTCCATCGGTTGAGGCCGGTGCAACAGGATCAGTTGTAACACCTCTGACCGAATTACAATACATTAATGACAAAAATGATTTATCAGATGGTTATTATACTGGAACGATTAAAGTGTTGACTACAGTTGAAGCAACCGATAGTTTTACTGTCCTATATACTTATTATAATGCTGTCCCGGGTAAATATCCGGGTTGGGGGCAGGGGGATGCCGGTCCGTACCCTATAAAAAATTATAAAGACATTGTACCAGGATCAGCCAGAGTGAAGGTTGATGATGGGACCGGTAATCCAAAAGAATATTTTGCAAATAGCGGTTTGGATGATAGTTATAAGCACCGTTCAGACGGTTTTTCTTTTGATTATACCAGTAATAATCCATCAATAACCTTTAATGAACCACTTTCTAAAGACCATAAGTTTACGGTTACATTTTTACGCAGGCCGACCAGTAATAAGCAGGGAGGGGATTTTAGCCAGGATGTTTTGGGAGTTGACCTTGATATTAGTTTTGGCAAATTGTTAAATATAAGAAGCGAACTGGCCCGTTCTTACATTGATAAATTTGATAACAATATTGCAACTTCTGAATCATTTACCGGGGATCAGGTTTCAAGTAGTACCAGGCGGCTTCCGGCATTAGGCAACTTACCAATTGTTGATTCTTCTGAAAAAATTCAGCTGAACGGGAACACTATCAATAAAGACAATTATGTTATAGATAATGCTACCGGCATCATAGTTTTAACCGGTGTGAATGTTGATGAATTAAATTCCAATGATTCAATTGCGGTCTTTTATGATTATAAACTTGATACTTCTAATGATATTGACGGATTGGCTCATAAATACAAGCTTACGAGTGAGTTGGGATTTTTTGATTTTAGCTACACCAAGAAAGATGTCGAAACAAACTTTTCTCCGATTGGAGGAATCAGGTTAGGGCAGGGGAGCAACTCCCAGAATTTTACTGCAGGCTTTGACCCAAAATTTCAGGGGATTAAGCTGGACTATGAATATACAGAAACCAATGATCCACTAAACCGCGGCAGTTCTATCTTTACCAGAAATTATGACCGTATATATGGCTTATCACTCAATCCGGGTAAGGCTGCCCAAATTAATTTTAATATTAGAAAATACCATAGCTTAGCTGATAATAATTCTATCAATACGCTTTTAGATGAATATAGCGGAGATTTGACACCTGCAGAAATAAAAAAAGGCAGGCTCTTATTTAAACAGGAATACAAATTCAAAAAAACGAAACAGGATAAAAAAATTGGGCTTGAAAAAACTGATTCTTATTATTATAAAATCCACGAGGGATTAGATATAAACAAGCGCGTCAATTGTTATTATGAATATGAATCAGATGAACCGGAAACACTATCGGATTACGGGACTACCCAGGAGGCGCTATCAAAGAAAGAGTATAACCGTACCCAGACATATTACACCAAACTTGATTTGACCGGACTTGTATTGAAAAAGTTCTATAAATTGGACGGCTATGCAAAATATATAAGGACAGATAACGAAAAAATCATGCCGACTACAACTAAGCGGGAGGTTTTGAATACAACCTATAAATTTAACGTTTCACCGTTTAAAATTGTAAGCAGCAAATTCAACCTGACCAGGATAGAAACTCCTTCGATCCTGGTTTCCGGTAAAAATCCCTTAGATGAAGCTGCTTCCTGCTCCTTAAGCGTAGATCCTTCTACGCGTCTGAACGGATCGATTGCGCATACAAATAGAAGTGGAATAGATGATTTTGGAAGGGAAAGCGGAAGCCGGACAAATACCTACGTCTTTAATATTATTCCAATTCAATCAAAATATGTAGTGTTTTCCAATGGATTAAACCTTTTTTATCAGAACGCCGGCGATAAAAGAGGAACCACAGAAGTTGATACGGAAGAACAACGCTTTACCCAGGAATTTAGCCTGACCTTTAAGCCGTTAAATACATTAACTTTAATCCCGGCATTCAAGAATACAAACTACTGGCGCCTAAAAACAAACGAAGCATTTTTAAAGACCAGCGCCCAGACCTCAAAGTGCACAATGAAAATAGGTATCTCTGATTATAGTTTAACCGGTGATTACAGTAATAAGGTTACGACCAGACTGGTCAATTATACTGTCAGGCATAAAGCTGCGGTTGGATTAAGGTTAAGTAAAAAGATATTTAAATGGGGGACGGTGGTGGTTTCACATGATTATGAACACAACCGTGGAGAAGTGTTGCCGGTTGGATCATTTCCGGATACTGATTATCAGAAAAAGACAAATCAGATCAGTATAAATTATGAGATCCCGCAAGAAAATCCGGTCTTATCATCAATGCTTTTTATAGCTACCTTGAAAGAAGTTGATTATGTGAATAACCTTAATACTTCTGATAACCTAAAGGCAAACATGGTTACCTTTGAGGGGACGTTGAACTTTTGATATTTAAGGGACTAGTTTTCAAAAAGTGAAAGGATAAAACTGGCAAAGGGTATGATATTTTGATTTAAATGAGATTCTTCCAAAGCATTAAAATACTTTTCTCTATTTTCAGCCCTAATGGTTATCCAGTGATATCCAGAAGTTAACAACATATAATTCATGAGCAATCTGGAGCATCTTCCATTTCCGTCAACATAGGGGTGGATATAGGCGAAAAAAGAGTGAACTAAGATTGCCTTTATTACAGGATTGCTAACTAAATTGATGGATTTTTCTAATTCTTCCATTAAAGCAACAACTTTACCAGGTGCTGGAGGAACATGCCTGCTTCCACGTATATAATTCTGTTGTGATCTGTAAGTGGTTAGAGAAAAACGATCAATAATCTTCAAATCTGCCGATGGTCTAAATAATTGAAAATATAAATCTTTAATCAGGTTTTCTGAAAGATCTGGTCTTCTATAATCAGAATTTGTCTTTGAAAGAATAAAGTCAAAAGCATAGCTATAACCTAGAATAGCCATTTTATTTCTTAGTTCTTGAACTTGCTTATCCTTGAGCCGCTTATCTTTTGAATATCTAAAAAGTACTTCGGAAACCTCTTCTGGAGTAATATGATAGCCTTCAATGGTGGTTGAATGATAAATATCATATTTTTTGTTATTTCGGGCAGCAGCTAAAAGTATTTTTAATGGTTGTCTTTTTATTTTCTTAATACTGGATTGCAATCTTTTCTCAATAATTTTCTCATATTGCATTATTTGACTATTTAATCTTGAGGTCCATGGTTTTAACCTCTGAGGTTCTGGTTGCATTGACGGGATTTGCTGTTTTGCTGTTCCTACCCTATAAGCAGTATGTTCCTCAATAATGCTCTGAAGCTTTTTAGCTAAGTCAAACCGTTTTGATTTATTAAAGGACTGAATTAGTCTTTTAGCCACTATTGGTTGAGCTTTTTCCTGGTACAAAACCTCCATGATGCGATAGTCGAACGTGCCAGTTGTAATAAAAGTGGTAAAATCGTGGTCTGTTTTTTTGTATTCGAATAATAAGGATTCCGCAATATCCAGATTGATTTTTTGTCCCATAATACTATATAAGCACACTGTATTGGTATTGAAATTTGGATCGTAAACAACCAGGATTTCCAGGCCAAAAGGGAGTATGATTTTAACCTTAGCTTTTCGGTTGGTCCTTACCAGCAATCTTTTTGGAATCCTTTGGACTCCCAAATAGAGATCCAGTGCTGACTTTCCGCGAATTGACCACCGGATGTATTTTGCAAGTATTTTATTAACCACTGCCCAATAGTTTAAGTAAAGCTGTTCTTTTGAATCTTGTTCTGGTTTTTTAAACAGGTAAAGACCCTTCCGCAGCGGAAAAGCTAATTTTTTTGCAACTAATATTTTCCTGAAATATTCACCGGGGATTTCTTTAGAAGCCACCACCATTTGCTGGTCCTTGATCCGTTTTGCCCAAAAAGATAATGCTTTTTCTTCAAGTCGCGAAATTCTTGGCATGATTTCTCCGTTGATATCTGGTATGGAATATGCGTTGATATCTAGTATGTATTGTAGCAAAATGTGCTAAATTGTCAATCCAGCACGATAATCTTTCCGCGTCCCAGCACACTCCCTCCGGCAGCTACTTTAAAAAAGTAAACCCCGTTGGGGACGATCCCGCCAAAATTATCCCTGCCATTCCAGGGGACCAGGTTTTGTCCCGCTTTCCCCCCATTGTCACCGGCCGGATAATTACCTTTAAATACTAATCTTCCAGTAATATCAAAGATAAAAACCGAAGTATTAATATTGTTATTTAAAGTGTAAGTTAGATAAGTATAGGGAGTGGCAGAGGGATCAAAAGGGTTGGGAGCGGCTAGAGTTAAGCCAGAAATTGACTGTGAAGTTACGGTGGAATTATTGATAGTTACAGCAACTGAATCAGTAGAAGAATTACCGGCCCGGTCTACAGTGGTTAGCCTGAGCGTGTATGGTCCCGAGAGACCTGCGGTATTCCAGGTTAATAAATCAGCTGCAGTAATTGATTGGCCGGACGAATCAATCTTATTAAAAGTTGTTCCGTCAGAAGAGTATTCTAAAATAAAATAATTGATGTTGGTGTCTGCTGCGGTTCCCTGGATGGTGATCGAATCTGTAAGCGTAGCCTGGTTAGCAGGGTAAGTTATGGAAGAAGTTGGATTGGTATTATCAATGATAAAAGTTGTGGTTACTTCTGCTGTTTCAGGAATAGTGTCTTCAACGGTGAGTTTAAGGGTATAAGTGCCATCGGCCTGGCCGGTGGTGGTGTAACTGGATAAAGTTCCGGAGTTTATTTGTGTAGCTCCGGTGGTTATTGTTGTATATGAAGCGGGGATTGCACCTGAGCCAATTGCTAAAGTATAGCTGGATAAATTGACTGCGCGTGCAGTGCCTGAGATGGTGGTTGTTCCGGCAATAACTTCGGATGTGGCAGGTGAGGAGATGACCGCAATTGGCGGGAGTGCAGCAGCCGCATTTATCCTGCCGGCACCAAGCAATCCGTCATAACCGGGATTGAGAGCATCAATATCAACTGCAGTTGATTCTATCCTGTCAAAAACCTGAGCTCTGGTCAAAGCAGGTTTAAGGTTTAAAATTAAACTCACAACTCCTGCTATATGTGGAGCCGCCATCGAGGTTCCGCCATCAAAAATGTAAGTATTGCTCCGATAAGTACTATAAATATTATCAATATTGGAAGAATTCCCCTTTCCTCCCGGCGCTGCAATATTAATCCAGCTGCCATAATTTGATGATTGCAAACCGTTCCAAACCGATCTTACATCATCAGCATCAGTTGAGGCGACCGCCAGCACATTACTGTAGGCAGCGGGATACATGGGAGTTGATCTGCCATCGTTTCCGGCTGCTGCAACAATTATAACTCCCAGGGCATCAGCATAATCGATTGCATTTTCTAATGCAGGGTAGTTGGTATAATCACCCAAACTGAGATTTATTACGTCTGCTCCATTGTCAGCTGCATATCTTATCCCAAGTGCAACGTTTTCAATCGATCCAGAGCCGATCGCGTCGAGAACTTTAATTACTAATATTTTGGCCCCCCAGTCAATGCCGGCCATACCGGTGCTGTTGTTTCCGATAGCTGCTGCAATGCCGGCCACATGGGTGCCGTGGCCATCGTCGTCTTCTGGATCATTATCTCCATTTACGTAATCCCTTCCCAGGATTACTTTCCCACTCAAATCTTCATGGTCATAATCAACTCCAGTATCAATTACAGCAATAGTTATGTTTGATGAGCCCTGTGTTACATCCCAGACGTCCTCCAGTCCAATCCTGGCCGGAGCCCACTGATTAGAATACGAAGTGTCATTTGGGGTGGTTGAGAGCTTTTTAATAATTCCGTTCGGGTGCGCGTAAATAACGTCTGGATCCTGTTTTAAGGTTTTGATGATTTCAAAAATATCCTGATCTTTATCAAATTTTATTACGTAAGTATTTGAGAGGTCCGGCAGGTAAGCAAACTGTCCACTCCTTTTATGTATTCCGCTCTTTCTGGCTCCTTTGAAAATTTGCTTCAATTGTTTAGCTTTATATTTTTTTGCAACGTTATCTTTGACCCTGTTTCTAAACTTTACAATGATCTCGCCCGGAACGTGAGCTGCAAGTGATGAGGAGGAAAAGATGGACAGCAGAAATAAAATAATTACCGGTCTCATTTTTTAAAGTATAACAATTAAATTGTAACTTGACAATAAAAAAACAACTCACGATACCACAGACTTAAGTCTGTGGTATAATAAGCCACGGAGGATTAAACATGAAAAAAATAATATGTACATGTATTTTAGTTTTATTTTCTGCTTCAATAGCACTGGCTTATAATATTGATGACAAGATCCGCAGGACCGAAAATGAGATAAGCCGGTTGAACAATAAATTGAGTTATGCCAAAAGTGCCAGCCACCGCAGCAAAATATTAGCATTGATCAAGCAGTATAAGGTAAATTTAACAAAGTTAAAGCATGAGAGGGCCAAAGCAGGTAAACGAGTTTTGATTCCAAAAATTGGTTTAAGCGGGGGAGCGGCGTTGCTGGGTGTTGGAATGCATGCCCCATTTAAACAATATAACTTATCCGGAACTCTCGGTTATGGTTTGGGTAACAACTATTCGGTAATTGATGTAAGAGGCGGGATTATAATAAACAAGAATTTTGAAGTAGCTCTTACAGTCGGTAATTATTCTAAAGCCGTTCAACTAAGTGGGGCCGGAACAGTTGGTTCTGGCATAACTTATGGCTTAGGTGTTTTTTACAACCGCAAGTTTAACCGAAACTTACTGCTAAACATCGGCTACAGCACCAATCTCGGTATTG
>JBHPMS010000026.1:0-11284 GCA_042563095.1 Candidatus Margulisiibacteriota bacterium | reverse complement strand
TTTTAATGCCGTAGCGATTCAGCAGTATTTTAGATGTGCGGGTATCTTCGGCCGCAATTAGATCTACCTCGGTCAAAATACGAACCGCCCGGTAAGTTATATCTTCAAGATTACCCAGCGGCGTGGCAACAACAAAGAGGCTCACTTCAATATTCTAGCAGCAGTTAATATCTTGAGGTCAAGAAAAGCCGTCGGATTAATCTTGCGGTTATTCTTTCTGACTTCGTAATGGACATGGGTTCCGGTACTGCGCCCGGTTGCTCCAATTTTAGCAATCGGCTGGTTCAATTCTACCTGCTCTCCTCTTGAAACCAACAGGCTGGAACAGTGGCCATATAGCGTTGCAAATCCATGTGCATGTTTTAAAATAATAGTTTTTCCGTACCCCTTCCTCCAACCTACAAATGCAACCACCCCGGGAGCAGTTGCCCGGATTGGGGTACCATAGCTTGCTTTTATATCCACTCCGTGGTGGAATTCCCTCCAGGGAGTAGTGCGGTAACCGTAGCCCGAAGTAATCCTGCCGTTCACCGGCCAACGGGACGGAATGGCTGACATTTTTTTATACGAATCGGTAATGTGGGCCTTTAGCTTTAAAAGTTTTTCTCTATCTGCACTGGCTAAAGACCTGGCCTCATCTAGTGCGGCAAAAATATCTTTCTCATCCTCTTTTAATTTGCCTAAAAAATCTTTCCCCAGGGTTTGCTTTATCTTGGATTCTCGCCCATCCTCTTTTAAGCCAAGCAGCGCACACAATTGCTTATTCCGCAGATGCACTTCCCAAATCGTTGCTTTAAGCTTGTCAGTTTCATTTTTTACATAATCCATCCGGTTTTCTTTCCCCTTAATTTCTGAAAGGGTGAGGCGGTAATTAACTAATTTACCAGACATAAAAACATTGTAAGCAAAAGAGGTTAGCAAAAAACTGGAAACCAATCCAAAGATCGCTACCACTGCAGCGATAAAAGAATAAGGCAGTTTTATTACCTTCATCCGGTTTTTTTGGTCGTGCGGAACAATTACCAGTGTATATTTTTTCTTTTCTCTTTTCACTATTTCTTTAAAGACTTATTGATTTTTTGCCTGAGCATGGCCGGATTGACCGGTTTTATAATGTAATCATCTGCCCCGGCATTGATTGACTTTTGCACATTCGATTCTTCGTCCTGGGCGGTTAACATTAAGATCGGTATAGTTTTTAAGTTTTCATCTCTTTTAAGCCGGGTGGTAGCTTCGATCCCGTCCATATCGGGCATTACAATGTCCATCAAAATTAAATCCGGCTTTGTTTCTGCCGCTTTTGTTAAAGCTTCTTTCCCATCCATAGCGGTGATAACTTCATAGTTCAACCTTTGGAGTTGAGATTTAATAATTTCTAAAATTGTCGCACTGTCTTCAGCCAGCAAAATTTTTACTTTATTCATTTTATTTTCTCCACACTCCTTTTACAGGCAATTAATAAGAGCTCAGAGTTCAAGTTCTCTGAGAAGTCTACCGAACTGTCCGGGGCCCGGTTATGCAATATCTTGATTGCATTCTTGAATTCCCTCCTTGCCCCCAGCTCATCCTTTTGGTATAAGAAAATGTTGCCGAGATTATAATAAACAATCGGCAGTTCAGGATTCAAAAAGAGCGCGCGTTTAAATTCCGCCACTGCCCGGTCAAGCTGCCCAATTTTGTTATTAAGGACGCCTAACAAATAATAAGCTTCAACGGTCAAACAATCGCAGCCTATTATCTCTTTTAAAACCTCTATAGCTTCATTATACTTAGCCTGGTTAGACAATTCAACCGCCAATAAGATTTTTTGGTGTATATCACCAGGTTCGGGTACGGGCTCAGGCCCGGCTTCAACCTTAATCTCTATTTGCGGGACATCAACAAATGGGACTTTTGTCTCTTCTGCTGCAAACTCACCTTTTTGATATATAAACGTATGCGGGAATTCGATACTTCTAAACTTTTCGCTTATCTTCCAGAGCACCTCTGCATGCCCGCAAAATAAGTAAGCATTATCTTCCATAACCTCATTAAACCCCTCAATTACCCGCTTTACTGTTTCGGTGTCAAAATATATTATTACATTGCGGCAAAAGACAATGTCAAACCGGTAATTTTCAATCAGCCAAAATGAATCCTTGGCCAGGTTATGATAAACGAATTTGACCATGTTTTTAATTTTTTCTGAGATCTGGTATTGGCCATCTTTTAAGGTGAAATATTTTTTCAAAAGTTCCCGCGGCAGATTACGGACCGAACGTGCACTATAGCTTCCCCTTCCAGCCTTCTCTAAATATCTCCGGTTCAGATCGCTGGCAATAATCTCAATCTCCCATTTTTCAGGATCGGGCAAACTCTCAAGCAGGATCATGGCAACAGTATAGGGCTCTTCTCCGGTCGAGCACCCGGCAGACCAGATTTTGATTGCCTGTTTTTTCCTGTGTCCCGCTGCAATCAACCTTGGAACCACAAATTCTCTAAACACCTCAAAATGGTCTGAATTTCTAAAAAAGTAAGTCTCTCCGATTGTAAGCGTATCAAAGAGTCTTTTTAGCTCGAGCATCCCGTCCCGGTCATGGACAAGATAGTCGTAATATCTCTGATATGCAAAAAAACCACAAGCGCCCATCCGGGTAAGCAGGGTATCTTCTAAGATATATTTGCGGTCAAAGTCAAAATAGAGCCCGCTTTCTTTAATTAACAGCTCTTTAAAAAGTTCAAATTCATCTTCAGTCAGGCGAATGGTTTTCATTTTTTAATTCATGGATCTTTTTTGCTTCTTCTTTTGATAATATTTCGTCAAGGTTAAGAATAAGGATGAGCCTTTCTTCAAATTCGACTACATTCCTAATGTAACCATCATTTATCGGCAGCACAATTGAAGGGGCCGGCTCAATATCTTTTTCGGATATCTCCAATACTTCTTCAACATTATCAACCGTCAACCCCACAATCACCCCGCGCGCCCGGGCAACAATAAAACGGCTTTGTGCTGTCCGCTCTTTGGCTTTTATGCCAAGCCGCTTGTTCAAATCGATCATGGCAACCGTTCTCCCTCGCAACCGGATCAACCCTTCAACAAATTCCGGTGCATGTGGAACAGAAATGATATTAGTCATCCGCCTAACTTCTCTGGTCTCCTCAATCGGCAGCCCAAATTCTTCTTTACCACACTGAAAAACTAATAAGTGTCCCATCTATAAAACCTCTATTACTCCCGAACCGATCCGGTCGATCGGTAAAACTTTATCAACTACCCCCATTTCGATCGCCGCCTTTGGCATTCCAAATACCGCTGCAGTCTTTTCATCTTCTGCAATGGTTGCTCCCCCGTTTTGCTTAATTTCTTTTATCCCCTCTGCCCCGTCTTCACCCATCCCGGTCAGGATCACTCCGATCGCTCCCTCTTTATAAACTGCCGCAACTGATTTTAGAAGCACATTGGCAGACGGTTTAAATCCATTACAGGGAGGACCATCTTCTAACAAAACTTTTCCATCTTCGGTTAGCTGCATCTGTAAACCAAAAGGAGCAACGTAAGCTGTAGCCGGTCTTAAAGTTTCTCCCTGTTCCGCTTCTTTAATCGTAATATGGATCTCTTTTCCTAACCACTCCACCAATCCTCTGGTAAAGCCTTCTGAAATATGTTGCACAATCGCAACACTGCAGGGAAAATCTGGAGGAAAATGCCTTAGCACTTCCAAAAGAGCACGGGGGCCCCCCGTTGACGCAACAATTCCCACAATTTTTTCTTGATGGAAATTATCTCCTTTTTGGATTGAGGCCGGGGCAGTTTTTATTCTAGGTTTTTCCAGTTTTGCCAGGGGGTGGCGGATTACTTTTACTTTTGAAAGAAATTTCAATTTAGAAATAATTAGCTCAAGCGTTTCTTTTGATTCTTGCTTTGAGACATCTTCGATTGCACCTTTATGTACAACGTCCAACGCACCGTAAGAAAAGGCCCTAAAGATCTTATCCACTTCGCCGGTAAAGGCAGAGCTGATTATTAATATCGGTTTTGGATTGTAAGCCATAATCTGCTTGGTCGCTTCAAATCCATCCATCACCGGCATATTAATGTCCATTGTAATAATATCGGGATTCAGCTTTTGCGCCAGCTCAACTCCCTGATGCCCATCCCGTGCCACTCCCACTACCAAAAGTTCAGGATCAGAATTAATTATTTCCGAGAGCAGCTCAGCTACCAGAAACGAGTCTTCAACAATTAATACTTTTATTACAGCTGTTTCCATTTATCCAACATGCCTCTCAATCATTTCTAATAAATTTTGCTGGTTGAATTTTCCTTTTGAAATATACGCATCTGCACCAACTGTTAAACCGCGCCGGAGGTCCTCTTCTCGCTCAAGCGCAGTCACCATTAATACCGGAATATTTTTTATCTTATCATCATTTTTAATTATGCGGCACATCTCAAATCCATCCATCCGCGGCATATTTATATCTGCTATTACAATATCTGGTTTTTCTTTGTGGATCTTTCCTAACGCATCCAGGCCATCAATTGCGGTAACCACTTTGTAGCCCTGAGTTTCTAAAATACTCCTTTCAAGCTCACGGGTTGTTAAGGCGTCTTCAACTATCAAAACCTTTTTTTGCCGGAGTTGCCTTCCGGCAAGATTTTTTTTCGCATCATACTGCACATATTTTGAATTTTCTACAACAGATAACAGGTCTAAAACAATTATGATCTCACCGGTTCCCATAATTGTTGCTCCCTCAACATTTTTTAGTTTACCCAGGTTCCCTCCGGTCGCCTTAATGTAAATTTCTTCATCTCCGATAACACAATCAACAATAAATCCCACTTTCTTTCCCGGCGCACTGGCAATTATTATGTGGACATCTTCTTCTTTTCGCTTGTGCTGCCATTGGCGTTTGTGCGGCAATCCTAAAACATCAGCCAGCTTAACCAGTGGAACAATGTGTCCACGCAGCTCTATGGCTGAGTGTTGATCAATAGTTGAAACCTCATTTGGATTAACTTTAATTACTTCATCAACCGAGAGCATTGGTAAAGCAAAGACTTGCCCTGCTACTTTTACCATCAAGGCCTGTAAAAGCGCGACCGTGAGAGGCAATTTGAGCGCCACCACCGTCCCCGCCCCTTTAATCGACTCGATCTCGATCTGTCCCCGCAACCTCTCGATTTGCTCTTTTACCACATCCATCCCAATCCCCCGTCCCGATACATCTGTTACTTCGCTGGCAGTTGAAAATCCAGGTGTAAAAATTAAATTAATAACTTCTGTCCCGGATAGCTGCTCAAGTTCCTGTTTGGTCACCAGTTTTTTCTCGAGAGCATTTTTTTTAATTTTTTCAACGTCAATTCCGCGGCCATCGTCCGCAATTTGGATTAAGACAGTCCCTCCTTTGTGGTGTGCAGAAAGCGTGATCTTGCCCGCTTTTTCGATCCCGTGGTCAATACTGTTGCGCAGGATATGGATTATGGCAGAATTTACTTCTTCTAATATTTTTTTGTCAATTTCGGTTTCTCCTCCAATTATTATAAATTCAATCTCTTTTTTTTGCAGCTTTGCAATATCTCTTACCAGGCGCGGGTACGCATCAAAGGTGCTCGCAGCCGGGAGCATCCGCATGTTACGCACTTCATCCTGCAATTCTTCTATCAGCGGATCAAGGTGCAGCGCTTCTGCTGAAATATTTTCTCCAAGCGACCTGATTTCATCAACCAGTTTTTCGGTATCCAATTCCAACTGATAAGCTTCGGACACCCCCATCCGGCGATGGATTCCAGAAAGAATGCGAATATGCTCCCTTAGCAGCGTGTTTATTTTTTTAAGTGCAATTAGCTTGTACGAGGTCTTTACCTTATTAACCACCATTTCTCCGGCCAGGTTCATTAATTTATCAACTCGATGGATCGGAATTCTGACATATTCAACCTTTGTAGAAGCTTCTTTTTTTTGTGTACCGGCGTCTGGCCCCAGGAGGTCCTTTTTTATAACGTCCAAGTCGTTAAATATATGGTCTGCCGTTTGTGAGGTAAACTCCTGCTCCTGTTTTGCTATCGCAGAAAAAACATCCTCGATCCGATGGGCCGCCTGCTGGATTATTTCAAACCCGAGCATCCGCGCAGCTCCTTTTAAGCTATGGGCTTCGCGGTTTAATCTTTTTATGATCTCAAGATTTTTAGGGTTTTTTTCTAAATCTAAAAGGCCTTTTTCTAAAACGGCAATCCGCTCATCTGCTTCGGCCTTAAAGATAGCCAGGAATTTATTTTTGTCCAATCCCGACATTAGCCTACCTTAAATTGTGCAATAGCCTGTTTTAGCCCTTCTGCTAATTTGTTTAACTCCTCAGTTGACGCTGCGGTTTGTTTAGTAGAAGCCACAAATTGCCTGGTTACCTGGTCAATATTTTTCATTGCCGAAACCACCTGGTCCGCAGCCGATTTTTGTTGCTGGGTTGCGATCCCGATTTCCTTTGCTTTTTGGGTGGTGTCTTGCACCATCTCAACCCCCTTGGTTACCCAGCTGGTCGATTCTTCTACTCCCATGATGGCTGAATTTGTCTCGGCCTGGATCTCTGTAATTAAATGCCTTATCTCTCCGGTTGATTCAGTTGATTTTTCGGCCAATTTTCTAATTTCTTGCGCCACAACTGCAAAACCGCGTCCCGCTTCCCCGGCCCGCGCTGCTTCAATTGCTGCATTCAGGGCCAGGAGGTTGGTTTGGTCTGCAATGTCGTCTATGATGTTTGTCACATTGCCAATGGTTTGGGATTTTTCTCCGAGAGAAAGAATTTTTTGCGCCGTGTTGCCAACCTTATTGTTTATTTCGTCCATCCCTTTTAAAGTTTTTTCTGCGGTCAGGACCACATTCTGTGAATTATGGGCAATCTGCGTTGCTGTGTTAGCCAGTTCTTCAACGGTAGCCGAAGCTTCTGAGATTGCAGAGGATTGCTCAGATGCGCCTGAAGCATGCTGCTCAGTCGCAGACCTGATCTGATAAACTGCCGAAGTGATCTGGGTGCCAGCATTTTTTACTTTAATCATAAATTCTTTTAATCCAGCAATCATCTTGTTAAACGAAACTGCCAGTATCCCGATTTCGTCTCCGGTCTTAACCTCAACTTCTTCGGTTAAATCCCGCTTTTCGGCAATAAAATTGGCCGCTGCGGTTAACGTTTGTGCCGGCAGTACAATTGCCCGTGAAATTACAAATGCAATTAATGCCGTAACCAAAAGCGTAACCAGCAAGACCGAAACGATCATCATCCCTGCCGACTGCGCTTGCCTTTTTATATACTCAGCCTTCTGATAAGAGAGGTCTTCTGATATTTTCACAATCCCATTAATCATATCTGTTGGGGCTCGATCCTTTTCCCCGATAAACGCATCTGCGGCCCTAAAATTATTTGGATATAATTCTAATGCCTTATCGTACAGGGTGTTTAGCCCGGAATAAGTATTTGCAAACTTATTAAGAATCTGCAAACTTTGCGTGGTGGCAAGACGGTCTTTCCCGGTGGATAATTCTTTTACTAATTTTGCCACCTTTATTTTTTGTGCATCAAAGCTATCTTTATATTTATTGTATTCCTCATCATCCCTTCCGCGCAGCAACAGGTTTTTCCAATCTCTAATTTGATTGGCATATTCAGATTGCAGCTCCCTTACCCTGCTGACCTGTGCAGAGTTAGAAATATTGAACTGGGAATATTTCTCTGCCGTGCCAGTATACAATTGCAAACTATATAACGTAGATGCAGTAGAAAAAAGGATAACCACCCCAAAACCAACCATTAGTTTTCTCCCGATCCTCAAGCTGCTAAACAATTTCTTCATTTATTACTCCTCCTAATTAACCAGTTTTTCGCTTTTTAATATGCCGAACATCTTGTTTTTTATTTTACACTCTCCCCCAATATATTCCGCCGCCGCCCCGTGTAAAGTTGCCATCGGAGGGTCAATTTTTGAGGCCGGGATGGCAACAGTTGATAACACTTTATCAACCAGTATTCCGCGCTCAATCCCCGCGCACTCGACAACAATTATCCTGTTTTCCGGTCGATTTTTTTTGCTCTCAAACCCAAAGATCTTTTTTAAGTCTGCCACTACTAAAATATTACCCCGATGGTTAGTAATCCCAACAATGTAATGAGGGGCAGAAGGGAGATAAGTGATCGGCGGAACTTTTAGGACATCTTTGATGCTGCAAATCTCAATCCCGTACCACTCGTGGTTTAAAAGGAAGCTTACATACAGTGCTGCTTCTTCCTCAACCGCCGCTCTTTCGTAAAAGTCTTCTTCAAAGTCCTGGCTTTGTACTTGTGAGGCCATTGTTTTTCCTCAGCAAATAATACATTATACTTATGTCAATTGCAAGTTTTTTTGGTTTTGGCAATAACGTTTTCGATTGTTTCAACCAATTGCTTGCTGTCAAAGGGCTTACTGATCAATCCATCTGCCTTATTCCTGATTTTGGGGGTAACCGTTGTTTCATCATCGTGGTAGACCGAAACCAAAACTATTGGCGCCTGCGGCTTTTTGCTTTTAATTGTATTTAAAACTTCTTCACCGTTCATTCCCGGCATCTTAAAATCTGTTAGAATCAGGGCATAATCGTTTTCTTCTGCTTTTTTTACTCCCTCTTCCCCGGAATAGGCCAGCTCAACACTATACTTTCCGGTATAATCCAGGTTGGCTTTGATTAGCAGTGCAAGGCTCTTTTCATCATCAATTATCAAAATTTTTTTCTTTCCCATTCTAATCACCCCTTATCGGAAGGGTTATCCTTGTTTTTGTTCCCTTTCCAGCCTCGCTTTCTATCTTTATTGTCCCGCCGTGCGCCGCAACAATCGTTCTTGAAACCGATAATCCTAAACCTGCCCCTTCCCCTGGAGGCTTGGTCGTAAAAAACGGATCAAACACGTGTGCCAGTTTTTCTTTTGGTATTCCCGCTCCAGTATCATAGATTTCGCAGATTAAAGCTTTCTTTTTGTTTATTAATATATTTTCTTTTGTAAATACTTTTACAGTAAGTTCGCCTTTGCCGGTCATTGCCTGCAAAGAATTTAGAAAAATATTTATTAACACCTGTTTAATTTTATTGTCATCTAACATTATTGGCGGCAAAGCTTCCTCCGTCATTTTTTTTATTTTTATATTTGACACCTGCAACTGGCTCATTACCATATTAAGCGCAAAATCAATTACTTCATTGATGTTTGTCGGTTTTAATTCTAGTTCGGCCGGTTTAGAAAAGTTGAGCAGCCCTTTGATAATCCCATCTGCCCGTTTCACTGCATCTTTGATAAGGATTAGGGTTTCATATTCTTGTTTTCGGGAAGAACCTATGGTCGTTTCTAATAAATTAACAGCTTGAATAATTATTCCCAATGGATTCTTGACCTCATGGGCAACCCCGCTGGCCAGCTGCCCCAGCGCGCTCATTTTTTCCGCCTGGATCAACAGCTCCTGCGCTTTTTTTAACTTTTCCATTGCACGTTTTTGATCCGTTATGTCATGTAGTGATGCCAGCTCCCCTGCGTTTTCACCTTTTTCGTTTTTTAACCTGACAGCACTTATTTCAAGGAAGATTTGTTCGCCATTCTCCTTTCTGGCTTCAACCTCATACGGCTTAATCTCAAAGCCAAGCATTCTCCTGGAAAAGTTAAACAATATTAACGCCAGGCTCTGCTTGGTGCAATTTTTTGCAAGGACGCTAATGTTTTTACCCACAAATTCTTCTTTCTTATATCCGCCAATTCCCATTGCTCTGTTATTTAAATCAAGAATTTTTCCTTTGTTGTCAATTTGCACCAGAAGTTCAATGGCATTCTCAAAGATCATCCGGTACCTGGCCTCAGAAAGTTTCAGCGCCCGCTGCTGCTTTTCTCTTTCGCTGATATCCCTAACCGAACCAAAAACCATCAGCTTCCCTTTGATTTTTACCGGATGAGTATTAATTTCTACCTCAACGCTACCCCCGTCTTTTCTTGTTAATGTAAATTTATCCGGGCCGGTTGTATGTCCCAAAGCATTTTTTGCCAACGCTGCGGCAGCCTTGGGGATTTGATCTGCAGAAAGCAATTTTAATTTTAAAAAAATCTTGCCGATCAGTTCTTTCCTGTCGTAGCCGGTCAATTTTTCCGCCATCTTATTCCCTTCAATAAAATTTCCGGAAAGATCGTTCAGGTAGTGGGCGTCCGGAGCATGCTCAAATAAAATTTTAAAGCGCTCTTCAGAATCAATCAACTCCTGGTGGCTTTTTTTAATTCTTCCGTCTGTTTGTAGATTGATACATCTCTTAAAACTACATAATATGCATCGGCATGACCGGTAGAATTTTTAAGAAGCGAAACATTTACAATAACTGGAATTTCGTTCCGGTTTTTGTCAAGTGCGGTAAAACTTGGTTTTCCAATTACACTATCTTTCTCATAGCCTAGTTTTTTTTCAATTACCGAATTTGTTTGTAAAACTTTTAAGTCTAATCCAATAATAACGACGCCATCAATTGATGTTTCAATAATATTTTGTGGAACAATTTCTCTATATCTCATATTCATATATGGTCGGGGTGAGAGGATTTGAACCTCCGGCCTCTACGTCCCGAACGTAGCGCTCTACCAAGCTAAGCTACACCCCGTACTTAAGAAATCGGGACGGCGGGATTTGAACCCGCGACCTCTACCACCCCAAGGTAGCGCCCTAATCCAAGCTAGGCCACGTCCCGACCAGCTTTATTATACGCTATGTAAGTCCGATCATCAAAAAGGACAAAATAGACTTCTTTAATCGAAGTATGAATTGCTCCATCATATTTCCTCTAACTTTTTTAATACAATTTTTAAATTATCTTGATATAGCTTTCTGTCTGGCACCAGCTCAATTGCCCGCTTGTAGTGTAAAACTGCTTCTTCATACTCTCCCATCAACTCGTATGCATAACCAGCGTTATTGTTGACCGCCGCCGGGGTTTTAAAGTTTGTGTACCCCTCATATGGAAGGAGTGCTAATTCATAATGCTTTGTGGCTTTTTTATATTCCTGCTCTCTTAAATATGCATTCCCCAGAACGGTATGCGCTTCAACGCAGTTTTGATCAGTTGTAACCGTTTTCGTAAACAAATGAATATCATCTTTAAAATCAATATTCCTGGCCCAGGTCCTGATTGAATAAAACGAACATAAAAAAACCAGGATTATTGTTGCCGCCACTTTTCTCTTTTCTGTTTTAAATGCAATAAAAAAAAGATAGGCAGCAATTAAACAATACCCGAGCGAGGGCAAATAC
>JBHPMS010000025.1:0-11336 GCA_042563095.1 Candidatus Margulisiibacteriota bacterium | reverse complement strand
AGCAATACCTAGCTGAATTAATTCTTGGAATAATTTCATTTTTGCATCAGATCCATTAAAGACATTTAATCTAGCATTGACCAAGCTCTTTCTTAAATCCGGATAATTATTTATGAGATTGTCAAAATCATAGCGATTAAAATAGGGGAAAAATGATTTTATAGTTACATGATCAAGGTATTGTAAATAATCAGGTTCAATCTTTCTTAGTCTTTCAATCGTAGTTGTTTTTAATTGATTGTTGACTGATTTTTTAAAGAATTTAATTAACCTCTCGGGATCATCTACTCTTTGTAAGGCTGTGTGTATAATTCGCAACTCAATGTTGGGCCGTTTTATGAATTCTAAAGCAAGGTCAAGGGGGGCATTTTTAACATATGAAATCCCACCGGTAAATGTATAAAGAGAACTCACCTGAATACCCAGATTAATAATTGCAGAAGAAGTTAAGGAATCTGCCTTGGTTAATATCTCAAGTGTTTGCAGCGCATCCGTTTCTTCATCAAATAATATGTCTTTAGCTCCAATTGCTCTCAGGTGTTTTGCAGCTGATCGGCTATAGGGGACTTTTTCTCCCTTAATGTATAGGCCGTTGCTTCTTACACTGGCGAAATTACAAGGGAGCTTTTCTGCTGTCCGCTTTTTCCAGATGCAAAGGCGACATCTGTTCAAAAAACTCTTTTTTAATGGTGCGGCGCCATGATAAATTATTGTTGCCATAATGATTCCCTCCGGGGTTTTATCATGGAAAGAAATAGAAAATTTCAATAAATTTCTATGTTATAATTTTGGTAATTCAATTATATGGGAGGATCAATTTGATGCCAGTAATTAGAGTTAGCTGGTGGAAAGGAAGAACCAAAGAACAGAAAGATAAAGTTGCAGAAGGGATAGAGGGTGTGATTCAAAAAGAATGTGGGACCAAACCGGGTGATACGCATATTATCTTCGAAGATGTTGATAAATCCAATTGGGCAATGGGCGGCAAGCTGCAAGCTTAGTTGCATACCTATATAATATTATGTAGAATTGGTAGATAATGCTTATCTCAAAAATACAGGAATTCACCTTTGATGAGTTAAAGTTGGAATCAGGTGAAACTTTAGCGCCAGTATCAATAGCCTACGAAACTTGCGGCAAACTAAAATCAGACAAATCAAACGCAATCCTGATTTGTCATGCTCTTTCGGGTGATTCACACGTTGCCGGAAAATATTCTCAAGATGACAAAAAGGCGGGATGGTGGAATACGATGGTGGGGCCGGAGAAGGCAATTGATACCAATAAGTACTTTGTCATCTGTTCAAATATCATTGGCGGTTGCCGTGGATCGACCGGGCCATCTTCGATCAATCCAAAAAACCAAAAACCGTACGGCCTGGGTTTTCCTCAGATCACAATCAAAGATATGGTCAATGCGCAGAAGCAGCTAATTGAAAATTTCGGGATAAAAAAACTTTATTCAATAACCGGTGGTTCGATGGGCGGAATGCAGGTTCTGGAGTGGGTAATCTCATATCCGGAGATGCTCCAGTCTGCGATTCCGGTTGCAACCACTTCACGGCTTTCAGCTCAAGGGATTGCTTTTAACGAAGTAGGTCGTCGGGCAATCATGGCAGATCCAAACTTTAAAAATGGCAACTATTATGAGTCAGAACCTCCTGCCGATGGTTTGGCGATAGCACGAATGATCGGGCATATAACCTATCTGTCGGATGAATCGATGCGGAAAAAATTTGGACGACAATTGAAAGGGAAGAAAGAGTTCCAGACAAAATTTGATATCGATTTTCAGGTTGAAAGCTATCTGCGTTATCAGGGATTGTCGTTTACCCAGCGCTTTGATGCAAATTCATATCTGTATATTACAAAAGCGGTTGATTATTTTGACCTGGAAGAAAAATATGGGAGCCTGGAAAAAGCTTTTGCAAGGTGTAAAAATTGTAAGTTTTTGGTAATATCTTTTTCGTCCGATTGGCTTTTTCCGGCATACCAGTCAAGGGATATTGTGAATGCTCTCAAAAATAATGCAATTCCGGTTTCATACCGGAATGTCGAATCAGATGCAGGGCATGATGCGTTTCTTCTTAATGATCCGCAGCTAAAAACAATTCTTTCTGGATTCATAAGCCATGCAGGAGAAATCAAGTGAGCGGGGAAACACAAAAATCAGTCTATAAGCCAGACTACGATATTATTATCAGCTGGGTAAATAATCAGAGCAGAATTTTAGATCTGGGATGTGGAGATGGATCACTGCTGGAGCGACTGATTAATGAAAAGAAAGTAAGTGGAGTGGGGGTTGAAAATGATGAAGAAAGCCTTAATGCTTCTATTGCTAAAGGACTTTCAGTAATTCAGATCGATATCAATAAAGGATTGCTCGATTTTCCAGATAAAAGTTTTGACTTCGTTATCCTAAATGATACTCTCCAGGCATTACACCATCCGCTAAAAGTACTGCAGGAGATGTTGCGGATCGGCAAAAAAGTTGTGGTCGGTTTTCCTAACTTTGCACATATTATTGCCCGCTCGTACCTGTTTTTTAACGGCCGTATGCCGATGTCAAAAACATTGCCGTATATGTGGTATAACACTCCTAATATCCATTTTATGACTGTGAAAGATTTTAAACTGCTCTGTTCTGACCAGAATATCAAAATAATAAAGGAGCGCTACTTTGGCGAACACCTTGAATCAGTTATGCCAATCTTTGCAAATTTACTGGCATCCGAGGCCGTTTTTCTAATAGAGAAACAGATTTTATAATATTTAAATGGTAAAAATACTTTCACGCGAACAGCTAGCATCAAACATTGTCCAGATCGAAGTTGATGCTCCTTTGATTGCCAGATCGGCCAAGGCGGGACAGTTTGTTGTATTAAGGATCAACGAAGAGGGAGAGCGTATCCCGCTTACCATTGCTGATAAAGACCCGGAAAAAGGGACAGTTGGAATAATTTTTCAGGTAGCGGGAGCTTCAACTAAACATTTATCTACTCTAAAAGTTGGAGACGAAATAAAAAATCTGCTCGGGCCGTTAGGAACTGCTGCACATATTAAGAAGTTGGGCAATGTGGTTGTAATTGGGGGCGGGGTGGGCATTGCAGAGATCTATCCGGCTATCAAATCATATAAAGAAGCAGGTAATCATGTAACTACAATAATTGGAGCCCGTTGCAAGGATCTTTTACTTTCTGAAAAAAAGTTGGCAGCTGTAAGTAGCGAGTTGTTTGTTACTACAGACGATGGAACTTGCGGCAGAAAGGGTTTTGTCACCGAAGTGCTTAAAGAGATGATTGAAGATGAGGCGAAAACAATCGACCTGGTCTATGCGGTTGGACCGGTTCCGATGATGGAGGCAGTCTCAAAAGTTACTGCTTCAGCAAAGATTAAAACTATTGTAAGCTTAAATCCGATCATGCTCGATGCTACCGGGATGTGCGGGGTTTGCCGGGTAACCGTTGGTGGAGAAGTTAAATTTGGTTGTGTTGACGGGCCAGAATTTGACGGCCACCTGGTTGATTTTACAGAATTAAAAGCACGATTATCGGCCTATAAAGATAAAGAGAAGGAAGCAGAAAGACATGTGTGCAAACTTATCGGACAGGAATAAGATACCAGAGCGAGCAATCTCTGAGCGAATTCAAGATTTTAATGAAGTTGCACTCCCCTTTGATAATGAAACTGCTAAAGCAGAAGCAAAGCGTTGCATCCAATGCAAAAATCCAAAATGTGTAAAAGGATGTCCGGTTGAGATTGATATCCCGGCATTTATCAAACTGATTGCAGAAGGAGATCAAGCTGGTGCACTCAATAAGATCAGAGAAAAAAACTCGCTTCCGGCGGTTTGTGGACGCGTTTGTCCGCAGGAAGATCAGTGTGAAAAGGAGTGTATCCTGGGGATAAAAGGGAAGCCGGTGGCGATTGGAGCTCTCGAACGCTTCGCGTCCGAAATATCAAACATCAAACATCAAACATCAAAACCAAAATTAAAAGACCAAAAAGTCGCAGTAGTCGGTTCGGGACCGGCGGGATTGACCGCGGCGGGGGATTTGGCCAAAATGGGATACCAGGTTACTCTTTTTGAATCACTTTCTACTCCGGGCGGGGTGTTAGTTTATGGGATTCCTGAATTCCGCTTGCCGAAAAGCATTGTAAAAAATGAAGTAGAATTTATTAAAGAACTTGGAGTAGAGATTAAAACTGATGTTTTGGTTGGACAGACGATTACCCTTGAACAATTAAAAGCAGATGGCTATCAATCAATTTTTATCGGTTCTGGTGCAGGATTACCAAATTTTATGGGGATACCAGGCGAAAACTTTTTGGGAGTATATTCTGCTAATGAATTCTTGACCAGGATTAATTTTATGAAAGCATATGCATTTCCAAAATACTTAACTCCCTATAAAATCGGAAAAAGGGTGGCGGTAATTGGAGCTGGAAATGTAGCTATGGATGCGGCACGTTGCGCTTTGCGCCTGGGTGCTGAAGATGTTATTATTGTTTACCGCCGTGCCCGCGAGCAGATGCCGGCCAGGATCGAAGAGATTGAACGGGCAGAGGAAGAAGGAATAGTATTTCACTTGCTGACTGCTCCAACCGAAATCTTTGCTGATATTAACGGTTGGGTGCACGGGATGGAATGTTTGAAGATGGAATTAGGAGAACCGGATAAATCAGGGAGAAGACGTCCGGTACCGATCAAAGGGTCTGAATTTAAGTTTAAGGTAGACACAATCATAGTTGCAATTGGCAATAAACCCAATCCGCTAATTCCAAAATCGAGCAATCAGTTAAAGACAGATAAATGGGGTGGTGTTATAATAGATCCGGAAACAAGGATGACCACAATTGCCGGGGTATATGCGGGAGGGGATATTGTGCGTGGAGCAGCAACAGTTATACTGGCAATGGGGGATGGAAAAGTTGCAGCCAGGAATATGGATTACAATTTGAAAGGAAAGAAATTATGACAGAAAAAAAACAGTTGGCTTACCAGACGATTATAAAAGACGTGACAAAGTTAATCGGTTCCACCATAGCTCTTAATAGTCTTTTCCAGATTATTTATGGAATGATTGTCAGAAACGTAGGGGTAACCGGGATTGCCGTTCTTCTTTACGACGAAGAAAATAAAACATTCAACCTGGCGGTAAGGGAGGGTGATAATGAGTCGGAGCCCGGATCAACTCTAAACGAAGATAGTCCGCTGGTTACTTATTTAAAAGCACACAAAGAACCGATCAATTTGAGAAGTGTTGAAGAGTTGTTAAGAAAGGGTGGTGACCAGGGGCCGTTGAGCCAGATCAGTAAAGAGCTGAAAAGGTTTAACTCCGAGCTGGTCGTACCTTCTTTCTTTAATGAAAAGCTGATCGGGATCTATTTTGTTTCTCCCAGGGCAGAAGACAAACCCTATGATGCGGATGAAATAGAACTCCTTAATACCATAGCGGCAGAGGGAGCGGTGGCAATTGAGAATGCCAAGCTCTATCAAGAAGTGATTGAAACCAAGGATTATCTCAAAGATATTATTGATGGATCTGCCGATGCAATAATTACCGTTGATCTAGAGGGGAAAGCCTTAAGCTGGAACCAGGGAGCCCGGGATATTTTTGGTTATAATCAAGCCGAGATCGTGGGTCACCCACTGATAATTTTTGAGAAGAGTGATGTTGAAACTTTTATCAATACGATTAATTCGGGCGGTAAAATATTTTCACTTGAAATGGATTCCCGTGATAAATGGGGAAGAGAAAAAAAATTGTTACTAACAATGTCTCCTGTAAAAAACCAAGCAAAAAAGATTGTGTCTGTGTCGATGATGTTAAAAGATATTTCTGAAATCCGAAAAATTGAGCAGGTCAAGAATGATTTTCTTTCTATGCTGTCACATGAATTAAGGACACCGCTTAACCACATCTGTGGATTTTCTGAGTTGTTGGGTGAAGAAGTGCAGGGGCCATTAAACAAAGAACAGAAGGGGTCGGTATCGAATATCCATATGGCCGGTAAGCGTTTGACCGAATTAATTAACAGTTTGCTCTGGTTTTCAAGCGTTGAAGCCGGGAAAAAGTTAGATTTGTTTAGAGAAGTGGTTTCATTTGATAAGGTTGTTTTTGACACAGCTGCATTAATCAATCCACGCTATAAGGAAAAAAATGTCAGTCTTATCATTGATTGTATAGACAAAAATATTCTCTTAAAATTGGATGAAAACCAGATTAGAAGGGTCATCACTATTATTTTGGATAACTCTCTTAAATTTACTCCGTCCGCTGGCAAAGTAGAAATTAAAATTGCAAAGATTGAAAATAATATTCTTACAAAAACTACAGATAACGGGATTGGGATTGAAAAGAACAAACTTCCTAAAATATTCGATAAATTTTACCAGATTGATAGCAGCTCAACCCGCTCGGCGGAGGGGATTGGGATGGGATTGGCAATGGCCCGGGCGATTATTGAAGCGCATGGAGGGAAAATATGGGCTGAGTCAGACGGATTAGGAAAAGGAAGTAGTTTTATTTTTAACCTTCCAGTTGTATAATGTATTATAAGGAGGCAAAGCATGAGCATAAAAAAGGATTTTTTAAAAAGCAAGGATTATTATAAAAAGTTGATTGAGGATTCAGGGGATGCGATCATAACGGTTGACCTAAAAGGTGCAATTCTCACATGGAATAAAAATGCAGAGAAAATATTTGGGTTTTCTGAGGAAGAAATGTTAGGTGCGAAGTTTAATTTATTTAAAAAACTTGACTTAGATTTTTATATTAAAGAAACCGAAAAAAATGGTCCGATCCAAAATATTTGGTTAGATTTAGTAAATAAGCATAAGGATGAATTGCATGTTTTAATGACACTTATTCCCATACAGGGCAATGAAAAAAAGGTTTCAGGAATTGGTTTGATTGCAAAAGACATTACCAGTTTAAAGAAAGTAGAAATCATGAAGAGCGAGTTTTTGTCTATGTTATCGCATGAGTTGCGGACCCCGTTAAGCCAAATATGCGGGTTTACCGAAGTTTTGTTAGAAGGTATTTACGGAGCTGTAAATGAACAACAGCAGGAGGCGCTCCACACAATCTTAAGGCAGGGACAACATTTAACCAATCTGATTAACAGTATACTCTGGTTTTCTGGGGTTGAGTCCGGGCGAGAGATAAAATTAGTAAAAACGCCAGTTTCTTTTGAGGGTTTGGTCAATGAAACAATCGAAACATTAAAGGATGAGCTTCAAAATAAAAAAATCACGATCCAGGTCAATTCAGAAATTAAGGATACTTCTTTATCTGTAGATATTGGCCAGCTGGAAAAAGTTGTCAGTAATATTTTAGAAAATGCAATCAAGTTTTCAAAAGAAGAAAGTGTGATAAAAATCCATATTAAGAAGAAGAATGGGAGAATATTAACAACTGTTGAAGACAATGGTATTGGGATAGAAACTGAGCATTTAGTTCGAATCTTTGAAAAGTTTTATCGAGTGGATACCAGTAATACCCGCTGTATAGAAGGGATTGGGATGGGATTAGCAATTGCCAAGGCAATTGTTGAGGTCCACCGTGGAAAAATCTGGGCTGAATCAGGAGGGTTGGGCAAGGGGACAAAAATTATTGTTGAAATTCCTATTGTCTAACTAATGGATAAGCCTCTGGTTATCGCAGATAAAAAAATCTGCTCGCGTCTTTTTATCGGAACCGGTAAGTTTCCTAATCCAGAAATAATGCGCAAAGCAGTTGAAGCGTCTGGTGCCGGAATCGTGACAGTCGCTCTACGCCGGGTTGATTTTAATAGCCAAAATGACAAGTTTATAGAATTCTTCAACAAGAATGAATACACTTTTTTACCGAATACTTCTGGTGCCCGTTCAGCTGAAGAAGCGATTAGGATTGCCAAGCTGGCCCGAGCGGCCGGAGCCGGCAATTGGTTAAAACTTGAAGTAACACCCGATCCAAATTATCTGCTTCCAGATCCAATCGAGACACTTAAAGCAGCAGAAATATTAGTCAGGGCTGGCTTTGTGGTTTTACCCTACATCAATGCGGATCCAATTCTAGCTTTAAAACTTCAAGCTGTTGGTGTAGCAACAGTTATGCCGCTCGGTTCTCCAATCGGATCACATCAGGGCTTAAAAACAAAGGATGCTATAAAAATTATTATTGAACAGGCCAGGGTTCCAGTGGTGGTTGATGCTGGATTGGGTGCACCTTCTCATGCCGCCGAAGCGATGGAGCTGGGAGCGGATGCGGTTTTGGTTAATACTGCAATTGCAGTTGCCCCTGATCCGGTCTTAATGGCCAAAGCTTTTAAAAAAGCGGTTATTGCCGGTCGTGAAGGATATTTAGCCGGGATTGCTGCTCCACAGGAGACAGCGGCTGCCTCAAGTCCTTTGACCGGATTTTTAAGATGAAATTTGCTCAACTACTGCTGCCAATATCTGAAAGTGAGCTTGAAGAACTTGCCAGACAGGCCCAAAAACTAACGCAACAACATTTTGGGAAAACAATTCAAATATATGCTCCACTTTATCTTTCAAACGAATGTGTCAATCAGTGTGTTTATTGCGGATTTAATAGCAAAGTTTTTGGAAAAAGGATCAGCCTAACAGTAGAACAGGCGGTTGCCGAGGCAACAATTCTATCAGAAATGGGCTTTAAACATATTTTATTAGTTTCTGGTGAAGACCGAAAAAAAATTTCTATTCCCTACCTTAAAAATCTCACCTCCCATCTCTCATCTCTGTTTTCTTCGATCTCTATTGAAATTTATCCAATGGAAGAGAACGAGTATCGAGAGCTTTTTAAGGCCGGGGTGGATGGATTGACAGTCTACCAGGAAGTTTACGACAGGGTGATTTACAAGAAAGTGCATCCGGTTGGCCCAAAAAGTGATTATAATTTTCGTCTGGCGGCGGCTGAAAGGGGAGCGCGAGCTGGTTTCTATCGGATTAATATTGGGTCTCTTTTAGGATTGGGGGATTGGGAAAGTGAAACCATTGCTCTTGCACAACACGCTCAATATCTGCAAAAAAAATATTGGAAATCACAAATTTCAATCTCTTTTCCTCGCTTAAGAGGTTTTAAAGGAGAACACCCGGTTTCGGATCGGCAGTTAGCTCAAATGGTAATAGCTTTACGGATTTTTTTACCGAAAGCCGGTTTAGTTTTATCAACCCGTGAACCACCTGAATTAAGGGATCATTTGCTCCCTTTAGGGATTACTCAGATGAGCGCTGCGTCACGTACTGCTCCTGGGGCGTATGGAGAAAAAATTAAAACCAGTCAACAGTTTGAGATTGCGGATAAAAGGAATGTAACAGAGGTTGCCACTGCAATTTTAAAGGGTGGATATGATCCGGTTTTCAAAGATTGGGACAAGTGCTATAATGCCTAGTAATGCTTAAAGAGTTAATTGATGTTGCAGGGGGAAGAAAGCCGGCTGATTACCTGTTAAAAAACTGCCAGTTAATCGATGTGATCAACGGCGAAATTGTTCCAACCGCAATCGCAGTTTATAAAGACAAAATTGCTGGAATTGGTGAGCACCCGGCCAAAGAGATTATTGATCTTAATGGCCAATATGTTTGTCCTGCTTTTATCGATTCACATATCCATATCGAATCGAGCCTGTTAAATCCAGTTGAATTTGCAAACGAAGCGGCGGTGCATGGTACCGGTGCAGTTATTGCAGATCCGCACGAAATTGCGAACGTTTTAGGGATTGCCGGCATTAAGTATATGCTTGAGGTAACCGAAAACCTGCCGATCGATTTTTATTTTACTCTCCCTTCTTGTGTTCCTTCATGTAAACTCGAAAATTCGGGTGCAAATTTAGAGGCCAAACAGCTTGCTCCGCTCTTAAAAAAAGAGCGGATCGTTGGATTAGCGGAAATGATGAATTACCCGGGTGTAATCCGGGGCAACCAGGAAATAATTAAAAAGATTGAGATGATTCGATCTAAAGTAATCGATGGGCATGCCCCGGGATTAAAGGGGAAAGACCTTCAGGCTTATATTGCAGCGGGAATATTAAATGATCATGAAAGTACAACTTTGGAAGAAGCCAGGGAAAAATTAAAACTGGGCATGTATATAAAAATTAGAGAGGGATCGTCGGAGAAGAATTTAGAAATACTTATGCCGATGGTAAATATCAAAAATAACCACTTCTTCTCATTTTGCTCGGATGACCTGATGGCAGAAGATTTAAAGAAGGGACATATTAACTTACTGGTAAAAAAAGCGGTAAAGATGGGGATGGACCCGGTGGTAGCGGTTAGGATAGCGGCTTTAAATCCGGCCCTGCATTATAACCTTAAAAAGATCGGGGCACTGGTTCCTGGATATTTTGCCAATTTTATAATTTTTGAAGATTTGCATGAATTTAAGATCAGATGTGTTTACAGGCGTGGAAAACAAATCGTTCACAAAAAGGAGCTTTTACACCCGCACAGTTTAAAGAAAAAAAGTGTAGTTAAAAAAACCTTTAATGTGAAACCTTTTAAAACCGAAGTATTTAAAATAAAAGCACTCTCGACCCGGGCTCGTGTGATTGAGGTTATTCCGGGGCAAGTTATCACCGGTTCACGCCTTGATGTGGTCAAGATAAAAGATGGCTATGTAGAAGCTAATCCAGATAAAGATATTCTAAAAATTGCGGTAGTTGAAAGACATAAGGGATTGGGGCATATCAGTGTGGGATTGGTCTCAGGATTTGGATTAAAAAGAGGAGCGATTGCACAGAGTGTGGCGCACGATTCACACAATATTATTTGCGTCGGAGTGCAACCAGAAGATATGGCTTCGGCCGTCCGGCAGGTTAGTAAGTTAAAAGGCGGGATCGTAGCAGTCTTGGGTGGATTTGTATTGGCACAACTACCTTTGGCAATTGCTGGATTGATGTCAGAATCAAAGATTGATGAAGTCTTAACTCAACTTGAAAGATTAGAACATGTAGCGGCAGAACTTGGCTCAAAAATCGAGGAGCCTTTTTCTACACTCTCATTTTTGGCACTTCCAGTTATTCCAAAACTTAAAATTACCGATCGGGGACTGGTGGATGTCGATTCTTTTAAGCTGGTGAAGCTATTTGAATAAGAGTAGATTGTTATTAAGTGAGCGCAGGCTAAAAAACCGGGTCAGAATACTGGCCCAAAAAATATCCAAAGATTTTAGTGATAAAAGACTGGTTGTCGTTTGCATTTTAAAGGGGGCAATGGTTTTTTGCTCCGACTTGATTAGAGAAATAAACCTCCCACTGGAGATTGATTTTATACAAGTGTCATCCTATGGGGCTAAAAAAAAATCAGCAGGGATTGTAAGGATAACAAA
>JBHPMS010000024.1:0-11556 GCA_042563095.1 Candidatus Margulisiibacteriota bacterium | reverse complement strand
TCTTTCCCGCAGGTAGGACACTTCATAGGATCAACTCCGGTCTGCTTTTCTCTGCGTTCTCTCCATGAAGAGGGAAGTTTTTCTTGCGGTTCAGTTTTCTCAGGAAACATATGGGAAACCATAGCCCAGAAATCTTTTCTTTTTCGGTTAGAGTAAGGGCCAAAGAATCTGACAATCCTGAAATTCTTTTCAGGAATATGCTGGATGGTAGAAGCAATAAAATCGTCAATGGGTAGTTCATAAGGAACCATGCGCTTTTTTGTTTTAATCTTTGGAAAATGAGGATATTTAGTTTTAAATGCTTCCCAACGATAGGAAAAGATTTCTTTAATTTTGTCTGAGATTTGTTGCATTACAACTAGTTATCTTTAACTAGCCCAGCAAATCTCACAGAAAGTTAAGCAGGAGGTTTTAAAGGTGCGAGGAACCGAGAATTTATTCTCAGGTTCCGAGCCTTATTTATATAGAAATGGTATTATATAGATATGAGTAAAAGCAGATTAATAATCATTGTTCTATCAGTTTTGATTCTTTCAATATTCCTTTTCGGCTGTTCACAGAATAAGGATTATGTAAGCCAGAATACTGTTGACGATTCTAATGGTTCAACCAATACTACACCAGGAACAAATGGAGATACCAGCATCCTGCCGACAACCGGCTCGGGAGATACCTATTATGTTTCAACTTCCGGAAGTGATTCCACAGGAGATGGATCGCAGACTAATCCTTGGGCAACTCCAGGTTATGCCTCTAGACAACTCCAAACAGGTGATAACCTAATTATTTTAGGTGGAACCTATATCCTGGATACTTATGATAGTGATATTATTATTCCTCAGAATTCTGGAACTGCAAATAACCCAATCACTATAAAGGGAGAAACAGGCAATCGGCCGGTTTTAGCCGGTGGAGACAACTTATTGTGCGGAATAGACCTTTCCGGAATAAGTAATATTCGAATAGAGAACCTGGAAATGACCCATAATTCCAGTGCCAGCGGCAGCGGGATCTATTTTAGGGACGGGATCTTAATTGTCGGTTCAGCATCAACTAATATTGTTTTAAAAGACCTTTATATACATCATATTGATGAATTCGGCTTGAACTTCCAGGATATTGATGGTTTAGAAGTAACTGACTGCACTATTGATTATTGCGGGTACGGGGCAATCGGAGGGCCGGCTGCAGGAGTGGGAGGGGGGTGGAAGAATATTGTAATTTCTGGATGTTCCCTTTCATATAGTGGACATTACTACCAGGGTGGAAATGATGCACGCTCTGTCTATGATCGTCCTGATGGGATAGGATTGGAACCATCAAACGGTCCAATTGAAATAAAAAATACTACTGCAGAACATAATTATGGGGATGGACTTGATTTTAAAAGTGCCAATGTGTTTATCCACGAATGTATCGTTGCAAACAATTATGCTGATGGAGTTAAGTTATGGGGGGATGGAACACGGGTCGTTAATACCCTCATTTATGGAACGGGTGATGGGGTTGGAGGAGCTTCTCCCTGGGCGGGAATTGTGATCGGGACTACTATCCAGAATGCTGATTTTGAACTAACTAATGTTACAGTTCATGATAATCCATCCCGTGCTTCTTATCCGATGTATGTGCAATATGATGATCCAACTATTCCGATAACGTTAACTATGACCAATTGTATTTTTTCTGGTGGGCAAGGTCTAATCTATCTTGCTCCCGCTGTAACATTAGCCGCTACAAATAATCTTTTTAATCGACATAATAATTCTACCCAAATTCAGGTTAATGGTTCACAATTGACAATCTCTGAATTAAATAATCTATCTAATTGCTCAGGAAATATTACCGGAGATCCACTTTTTGTATCAGAGGCTTGGGGAGTTACCGGGGATTATAATCTTCAATCCGGTAGTCCTGCAATTGATGTTGGAACTTCAACTAATGCACCATCAATTGATCTATCTGGATCAACTCGGCCGCAAGGTAGTGGAGTTGATATGGGGTGCTATGAAAACTAAGAAAACAGTTGGAATAGTATTTATGCTACTTACATTAGTGTTGGTGGTAGGTTGTGGGCAAAATAATTCTAACTACGTGTCACAAAACACAGCAGATAATTCGATTATTACTAGTACAAATGAAACTACAGCTGTTGTACCTGCTCCAATTACGACACCGGATCCAACACCTGATCCAACGCCTGATCCGATTGTTTTTCAGGTGAATTCAATGGTTCTTTCCGACGGCTCACTCTCTCCTGTATTTGAGGAAAATCAAACCAGCTACAGTTCCAGCGTTGGAAATTCAACAACTTCAATAACAGTTACAACCACTGCCACCGGGAGTGGATTAAGTATTTTAGTAAATAGTGTTTCCGTCCTCTCCGGTACTGCTTCCAATCCAATACTGTTGAATGTTGGATCCAATACCATAACCGTAGTTGTAGCTGATGATCAGGGTGTAAGTAAGAATTATACTATAACTGTAACCAGAGCAGCGGTGCCGCCGCCGCCGCCACCACCACCACCACCAACGATCAATACTACAAAGCCTTCTTCCTCTGTACGCTTAGTTTTTATCCATCACTCTTCCGGGGGAAACTGGCTAAAAACTAGCGGCAGCTATTATGGGGCATTGGGAACAGCTTTAAACAATAATAACTACTATGTAACAGAAACCGATTATGGCTGGAGTGCTGAACCGGGGGATTCTTTAGGGGACAACACTGATACCGCTGATTGGCCGAGCTGGTTTAATGAAACTAAGATGCCCTATGTTTATGCCAATAGCAACCATTCTTATTACACCAATACAATCTCTGATCCAGGCGGAGAAAATGAAATCATCATGTTTAAATCGTGTTACCCGTTAAGTGAAGTGGGTGGAAGCATTGCTGATGAGCAGGCAATCTATAACGGTTTATTAAACTATTTTGCTAGTCATACTGATAAGCTTTTTATCCTAATTATTCCACCGGCCATTAACCGGGCAGCGTACAATGCTGCCCCGGACGATATTCCAACCATAATACCATCACTTAAAGCAACCTGTCTTGCTGATTCAAAGGCCTGTTCATTAGTAACCTTGATTATCTCATCAAATACTTTTGTATTTAAAACTTGTGGAACAAATCCCGCTCCAATTCCTTGAATCTTATGCGGCCCAGGATCTCCACCTGAGAGTACTGCTGAATCAGCCGGTTCAACTGCAATAACTTTTACAGCCGGATTTTTTTTCTTTAATTTCTCACCTGCTCCTGTTATCGTTCCACCGGTCCCTATCCCGGCTATAAAAATATCAATCCTCCCATCAGTATCTGACCAGATCTCTTCCGCTGTTGTTGTTTTATGAATCTCCGGATTAGCCGGATTATTAAACTGCTGCGGCATAAAATAATTTTCATTTGTCTTAACCAGCTCTTCTGCCTTTTCAATTGCCCCCTTCATCCCCCTGGCCCCTTCAGTTAGGACAATCTCCGCACCGAGAAACTTTAAAAGCGCTCGTCTTTCAACACTCATTGTATCTGGCATGGTTAAAATAACTTTATACCCTTTAACCGCTCCTACCCAGGCCAATCCAATACCGGTATTCCCGGAGGTCGGCTCAACAATTACCGAGCCCTGCTTAAGCTTCCCTTCTTTTTCTGCTGCTTCAATCATCGCTACTCCAATCCGGTCTTTGATCGATGCCCCAGGATTATAAAATTCTAATTTAGCAACTATTCCACTTTTCAGTTTTAGCAACGGAGTATTGCCAACTAATTCCGTCAAATTTTCTGATATTTTCATATTGAATAATCCATATACGCCTTTTTGGCCATCTGTTTTTTTAATTGCATATTTTTTATATCTTCAAATGTATATTTCTCGACCTCATCTCTTATAACTTTACCAATAGAATTAAAAATATCATGCAACGCGCAACGCTTTGAATAATCACAATGTGTTTGGCTGTACTTTGCCACGCAGGTTATCGGCTCAAGCGGTCCTTCAATATATTCGATCACATTAGCCAATTGGATTTTTGCCGGTATCCGGGAGAGCAAATATCCGCCATATCTACCCCTCTGACTCTTCACAAAACCACCCTTTTTCAGTTGCAGTAGTATTTGTTCTAAAAATTTGTACGGAATATCTTGACGCTTTGATATTTCCTCTATGCTGACCGGACTGCCATAATGAATAGCCAGGTCCAAAACCGCCTTTAACGCATAATCACCTTTAAATGTTATTCTCATTTTAATACCCCACTATCTATATCGGAATTATAGCATATAAGTTTGCAATCTGTCAATCCGATAAATTGATTGCAAAACTAGTAGCTTATATAGATCGTACCGCTCTTTGAATTACCGCTATTAAGTGTGCTGATATCTGTCAGTAAATCAGAAGATGAAAAAGGTGTTTCATTAACCACCCAGGTTTTATAAGAGGCGACCGTTGCCGGAAGCAAATTTGTATCGGAGTAAATATTTGATGGAGTATTGTTTTCTGCAATAAAAAATGCTTCGTCCGCTTCGGCTGATGCAACTAAATATTTGTATGGATCAGAACCACTGGCATATTTAAACAACATATATTCCCCTGCTCCCTGCGACACACCTTTGGCGACAATTTTTGTATCCCCAATTATGTATTTAAATTGAAATGTATTATTATCTGCATTGCCAGCTACCTGACACCTTAAATTATAGTCAGTAGCAGTATCCCCACTGTCATAATCGACGCTGAATACCATATCAATTTCCAAATCTTTAGTCGAATTATTAAACTGCAGGGTAGCAATCCCATACTCTTCTTTGGTTGCAGAATCGGTCCAGATCCAGGAGACTATTGCATTAGTCTCGTCTCCAGTCTGCTTTATAGCAATTGCTCGTTTGCCGGAAGTGTCATTTTTGGCTTTATTACAGGTAACGGCGCTAAATCCAGAAAAAGGAGGCGTAATTGATTGCTCGGTGATAGCGGCTGCCTCTCCTGAAATACCAGAGAATACTGTATCAACATCATAGAGTAGTTTATATAGATTTGAGCGATCAACAATCCCTTCATCCCGTGAAGTTAAATATTCACGCAGTGTAAAAAAGACACTATAAAGCGCATTACCTGAGCTCCAGGCGGCCTGTTTTTTTATATTACTCGATGATGCAGAAGCCGGCTCAAAAACCGGAGTAGTATTAGCTGTATTAGAATAAAAAGTTCTAGTCCCGGATGAAGAATCAACCGTGTTTTGGCCACAGCTAATTAACACAACTGCCAAAAAGCAAAAAAATACAAACAGCACAGTATTATTAATTTTCATTGCAAACCTCCTAATTTTATCCGCCACCGATAAATCTTACTAATTCCAACCTGTCTCCATCAGAAAGATTAATATTATTTCCCTGAGGAACCACTACACCATTATGCTCAACCAGAATTGTCTGCAGATTCAGTTTTAAGGCTCCAAGGAGCCCTTCTAGATCCTTTATCTCAAATTCCTTTCCTTCGCCATTAATTATTATCTTCATGCATCTATCCCATCAAGCTCTTCTCCTTTATGCTAGCAGAAAAGCATTGTAGAAAACAAGTCATTTCCCCCATTAATACGATATAATAAGCTATGGACTTCTTTAAGATTGCTTCTGAATCTGTCGAAAACAACGGTATCTCCCCTGCCGCTGCAGTCCAGCTGATAAAAACACCCGACCATCAGACCTTTGAACTCCTGGCAGCAGCCAATAAAATCCGCCAGCACTTCAAGGGGAATAAAATCCGACTCTGCGCAATTATTAACGCTAAATCAGGCAAATGTTCTGAAAACTGCTCTTTTTGCGCTCAATCCGGTCATCACAAAACCAAAATCGAAGCCTACCCATTGCTTTCGGAAAAAGAAATTATTAAATCTGCCCGGGCAGCAGAAAAAAATATGCAGGCCGCCTGCTTTTCAATTGTCACCTCAGGGAAAAAACTTAAGTCTAAGAGTGAAATTGATATAGTCAGTCAAGCCCTGGAAGGAATTTCTAACAAAACTAAGATGAATCGTTGTGTCTCCACCGGCATCCTGGATAAAGCAACTATCCTGGCTTTAAAAGAAAAAGGGCTGAAAAGGCTGCACCACAACCTAGAAACTGCTAAAAGTTTTTTTAAACAGGTCTGCACAACTCATACTTATGAAGAAAGATTGCAAACCCTAATCAATGCTAAAGAAGCTGGAGTTGAAATTTGTTCGGGTGGAATCTTTAACCTTGGAGAAAGCCTGGAGCAGAGAGTTGAGCTGGCCTATGCGCTAAAAGAGCACGATCCGGTCTCTGTGCCGATAAATATTTTAAATCCTATTCCCGGCACTCCGGCTTACAAAAAGTTTAAACCGATCAGCCCGCTCGAAGTTTTGCGCTTAATTGCCGCTTACCGTTTTATTCTGCCGGATAAAGATATTGGCCTCTTTGGCGGCAGAGAATTCGCTCTCAGGGAGCTGCAGCCATTGATGTTTGTGGCCGGAGCTAATGTGACACTGGTTGGAAATTACCTGATTACCAGGGGCCAGGCCGCCCAAAAAGATCTGCAGATGATTGGGAATCTGGGATTGGAAGCTGGACTATGATTTTATCCTTTCTTCCTAAAGAGTTACAAAAGATTGAACAATCTAATCTTTACCGCACCCTAAAAGTTATCGAAAACACAGACGGGAGAGCAATAAAAATCAACGGTAAAGAGTATCTTAATTTTTGTTCCAATAACTATTTAGGGCTTGCCAATCATCCAGAAGTTATAAAAAAAGCAAAAGCGGCACTGGATAAATACGGGGCTGGAGCTGGGGCTTCCAGATTAGTTTCCGGGACTTTAAAAATCCACCGGGAGCTGGAAGAAAAGCTGGCACAATTTAAAAAAAGAGAAGCTGCCATTGTCTTTTCAACCGGCTATATGGCTAACCTTGGGGTCATTTCTTCCCTATTGGATGAAAATGATACTGTGATCATCGACCGCTTAAACCATGCTTCAATTGTTGACGCCTGCCGATTGTCAAAGGCCAAGCTTCAGATTTATTCGCATTGCGACATGGAAGCGCTCGAAAAGATCCTGAAAAGGTCAGAAAAATATAAAAAAAGATTGATTGTAACTGATTCTCTGTTTTCTATGGACGGGGATTTGGCTCCGCTCCCTAAAATTGCCGGGCTCGCCAAAAAGTATAATGCAGCAACAATGATTGACGAAGCCCACGCAACCGGAGTTATTGAAACTGAATCGAGTGGAATTGATGTCGTAATGGGAACACTTTCGAAAGCCTTGGGAAGCTTGGGCGGCTTTGTCTGCGGATCTGCGGATCTGATTAATTTTCTTCGCAATAAAGCCGGAAGCTTTATCTATACAACTGCCCTGCCGCCGGCCAGCTGCGCGGCAGCTCTTGCTGCTTTGGAAATCATTGGAAAAAATCCTGGCATTGTAGAGAACCTGCGAATGAATTCGCGGCTCCTCTCTTCTCGTCTCTCGTTTCTCGCCTCTCACCTCTCCCCCATCTTCCCACTCATCCTCGGTGATGAAAAGAAAACAATAGAGGTTTCCCGGTTTCTCTTTAATAACGGAATCTACGCTACCGCAATAAGGCCACCGACTGTTCCAAAAGGCCAGTCCCGGCTTAGAATAACCTTAACCGCTTTGCATACAAAGGAGGATATAGAGTGTCTGGCATCTTTATTACAGCAACTGATACCGAAGTAGGAAAAACCATAGTCTCTGCAGCACTTGTGAAACATTTCAGAATGCAGGGAATAAGCTGCGGTTACATGAAACCAATTTCGTGTGGTCCAAAAAAAGATAATGACGCAGTTTTTCTAAAAAAGCTGCTCAAGCTAAAAGATCCACTAAAACTAATCAATCCAATTGCTCTCCCTTATCCCCTATCCCCTTATGCAGCTGCTAAAAAAGCAGGAATTAAACTATCTAAAAGTTCTATTCTAAAAAAAATTCGAGAATCCTATTCACTGCTCACTACTCACTATTCACTACTCACTATCGAGGGTGTTGGCGGAGCCTTAGTTCCCATCACCAAAGACTATATGGTGGCTGATTTGATTAAAGACCTAAAAATCCCGGCCATTATAGTCGCCCGGGCTGGACTTGGAACTTTAAATCATACTTTCTTAACCATCGAAGCTTTAAGAAAGCGAAAGATTAAAATCCTCGGGATTATTATGAATGGTTACACTGGGAAAGAATTATCTGAAAAGAGTAATGCGAAAATAATACAACAAATTGGAAAGATCCCTGTTCTTGCTAAGATTGATTGGAGAAAAAACTAGTTCCCCTTCCAGGTGTTATAATAATAATTTAAAAGAGGAAGATATTCAGTAGTTGCCTTCTGGTTGCCAGCGGAATTGGGATGATCATCCCCGTCATGATAGGGAGAAGTGCCGTCATAAGAAGCTGAATAGCTGTGTTCAATTGCATCATTTTCTACCCGATGATGAGAATCACTCTCTGATAAGACACAATAATAATCAAAAACCGCCACGTTGTTATTGGAATAAGTAGAGAGCCATCCACTGCTACTATCAAGCAACCATTCGTTTAGCTGCCTGGTCAGGATATAGGATGAGGTTGTAATCGGAGCCGGTGGAATAATTAGGATAAAAAGCTTATCAGTATGACTAGCAAAATAGTTTAATAAACCGTTATAGATTGCCTGCTCATCAGCAATGCTTCCACCCACTTCACTTAACGGGTAACACGATTTAAACATGATGATTTCATTTTCTCCGCCTGGATCAGAGATTGTATTGGTGTAATAAGAATGGTTGCTATTGGCATAAACATAGGGCATCTTAGTTTCATTAAACCAGCTCGGCCAATCAGCGGTATCAGTGTTGTCCCCTAAAGAATCCCCCGGTTCAGCACTCCAGCCATAATCGGTTTCTGTTACATAGTAGTTATTATTGTTTAAAGCTGTTCCCAATGCCCCATAATAGCTGCCGCTAGTTTTTAGCCAGTTTCCCCCGGAAGAGTGATGGATAAAAACTAAGCGTACAGAGGAAGAAGGCTTTGTAGTATTGATCGTTGGTGGTGGTGGTGGTGGCGGCGGCGGCGGCACCGCTGCTCTGGTTACAGTTATAGTATAATTCTTACTTACACCCTGATCATCAGCTACAACTACGGTTATGGTATTGGATCCAACATTCAACAGTATTGGATTGGAAGCAGTACCGGAGAGGACGGAAACACTATTTACTAAAATACTTAATCCACTCCCGGTGGCAGTGGTTGTAACTGTTATTGAAGTTGTTGAATTTCCAACGCTGGAACTGTAGCTGGTTTGATTTTCCTCAAATACAGGAGAGAGTGAGCCGTCGGAAAGAACCATTGAATTCACCTGAAAAACAATCGGATCAGGCGTTGGATCAGGTGTTGGATCCGGTGTCGTAATTGGAGCAGGTACAACAGCTGTAGTTTCATTTGTACTAGTAATAATCGAATTATCTGCTGTGTTTTGTGACACGTAGTTAGAATTATTTTGCCCACAACCTACCACCAACACTAATGTAAGTAGCATAAATACTATTCCAACTGTTTTCTTAGTTTTCATAGCACCCCATATCAACTCCACTACCTTGCGGCCGAGTTGATCCAGATAGATCAATTGATGGTGCATTAGTTGAAGTTCCAACATCAATTGCAGGACTACCGGATTGAAGATTATAATCCCCGGTAACTCCCCAAGCCTCTGATACAAAAAGTGGATCTCCGGTAATATTTCCTGAGCAATTAGATAGATTATTTAATTCAGAGATTGTCAATTGTGAACCATTAACCTGAATTTGGGTAGAATTATTATGTCGATTAAAAAGATTATTTGTAGCGGCTAATGTTACAGCGGGAGCAAGATAGATTAGACCTTGCCCACCAGAAAAAATACAATTGGTCATAGTTAACGTTATCGGAATAGTTGGATCATCATATTGCACATACATCGGATAAGAAGCACGGGATGGATTATCATGAACTGTAACATTAGTTAGTTCAAAATCAGCATTCTGGATAGTAGTCCCGATCACAATTCCCGCCCAGGGAGAAGCTCCTCCAACCCCATCACCCGTTCCATAAATGAGGGTATTAACGACCCGTGTTCCATCCCCCCATAACTTAACTCCATCAGCATAATTGTTTGCAACGATACATTCGTGGATAAACACATTGGCACTTTTAAAATCAAGTCCATCCCCATAATTATGTTCTGCAGTAGTATTTTTTATTTCAATTGGACCGTTTGATGGTTCCAATCCTATCCCATCAGGACGATCATAGACAGAGCGTGCATCATTTCCACCCTGGTAGTAATGTCCACTATATGAAAGGGAACATCCAGAAATTACAATATTCTTCCACCCCCCTCCCACTCCTGCAGCCGGCCCTCCGATTGCCCCGTACCCGCAATAATCAATAGTGCAGTCAGTTACTTCTAAACCATCAATATCCTGGAAGTTCAAGCCGAATTCATCAATATGATGTATATAAAGGTCTTTTAAAACAATATTAGTTGATGCTGAACCGACAATTAAGATCCCGTCCCTAAAATAGATCCCGCTGCCGCTGGCACTGGAATTATGGGTCATTTCCAGGTTCTCTATTCGAATATTACTTATTCCGGAAAGGTCTATTCCGCACAATAAGTTGTCTCCACCGGCTAAAACCGGCCGATTGCCTGTTTCTCCCTTTATAGTGATTGGGTTATTTGCAGTTCCAGAATTCTGAGGAATAATAATATCACTATCATAAGTATCCAGGATATAGGTTCCACCTAAAATAATTAGGTTATCACCTGTTTGGAGTTGTCTAGAGGCATAACCTGGAGTTGCCCAAGGATTAGTCTGCGATCCATCTCCTGTGGAATCACTTCCGGAAGTTGAAACATAATAGGTATCTCCCGAGCCGGTTGTCGGCAGGATGCTGGTATCTCCATTTGTTCCTGGTGTAGTATTGGTTGAACCATTAGAATCGTCAACAGTATTCTGGCTTACATAATCCTTATTCTGTGAACAGCCGAAAAGGAATATTGAAAGAATCAAAACTGATAGAACAATGATTATTAATCTGCTTTTACTCATATCTATATAATACCATTTCTATATAAATAAGGCTCGGAACCTGAGAATAAATTCTCGGTTCCTCGCACCTTTAAAACCTCCTGCTTAACTTTCTGTGAGATTTGCTGGGCTAGTTAAAGATAACTAGTTGTAATGCAACAAATCTCAGACAAAATTAAAGAAATCTTTTCCTATCGTTGGGAAGCATTTAAAACTAAATATCCTCATTTTCCAAAGATTAAAACAAAAAAGCGCATGGTTCCTTATGAACTACCCATTGACGATTTTATTGCTTCTACCATCCAGCATATTCCTGAAAAGAATTTCAGGATTGTCAGATTCTTTGGCCCTTACTCTAACCGAAAAAGAAAAGATTTCTGGGCTATGGTTTCCCATATGTTTCCTGAGAAAACTGAACCGCAAGAAAAACTTCCCTCTTCATGGAGAGAACGCAGAGAAAAGCAGACCGGAGTTGATCCTATGAAGTGTCCTACCTGCGGGAAAGA
>JBHPMS010000023.1:0-11607 GCA_042563095.1 Candidatus Margulisiibacteriota bacterium | reverse complement strand
CTTACTAATATCCATAAACATAATATACAAATAATAAGATGAAAACAAGAGAACAAGAACTTATTAAATATATTCAGGCTTGCGGTGGAGTAATTCGTTTTTCGGAAATACTTAAGGCAGGATTTCATCCTACATTTATTGCAACACTCTTAAAACAACAAAAGATAGAAAGACTTGCCCGGGGACTTTATAAATTACCTCACGGCACCCTGGGATCTCATCCAGATCTGGTGTTAGCAGCACTGCAGGCCCCCAGGGGAGTTGTTTGCCTGCTTTCTGCACTTTTTTTTCATGAAGCAACTAATGAAATACCCCGACAGATTGATTTGGCTATTTCACAAGGATCGCGTAATAGTAAGATAGAATATCCGCCGGTAAAATTTTATCATTTTGAACAAAAAAGTTGGCAGGCGGGAATTGAAGAAATTAAAATAAGAAACCACAGGATAAGAGTTTATAATCTTGCAAAAACTGTTGCTGACTGTTTTAAGTTTCGCAATAGAATCGGAATCAGCGTGGCCAGAGCAGCACTTAAAACAGCTATACTTGAGAAAAGCATTAAACCTCAAGCAATTTTGAGGTACGCAAAAATTTGTCGAGTGCAGAGTATAGTTAAATCCTTAATAGAGATGATAATATAGGTGGAAACCGGCGACTGAACGTCGCGGTTTCCATGGGAAAGTAGTAGAATGGATAAGATCGTTCATTATGTTTTTGGCCCTTATAAAAGGAAGAGAGTATTAGAGAGATTCGTGGTTGAAGAATTAAAAATGCTTTTTAATAAAATATGTGAAGAAAAAGGTTTTGAGCTTATTTCTCAGAATATTCTTATTGAACATGTTCATTTATTAATAAAGAAAAGATCTTCTGACAGCAATGAATATGTGATGAAAATGATAAAAGGCATAAGTTCGCGTGAATTTTTCAAAAAGCGTCCAACAAATCGATTAATATATAGAAAACTGTGGGCAAGAGGTTATAGAGCAGAAGAAATAAAAGATGAAGAACATTTAAAGAATGTGCTTGAATATGTCAAAGGTCAGAAAAGAAAGGGAGTTGATAAGAGAATTCATGAAATCGGAAACCGAGACGTTTAGTCTCAGGTTTCCGATATGATTGTAGGAAAGGAGGAGTCCGAGAAGTTAAAATGAAAATAGCTCAAGTTATTACCAGAATGGACTGGGGGGGGGCGCCCGATATCGTCCGCATTATGTGCGAGCGTTTACAAAACGATACCGATGTTAAATTAATAACCGGGCCGTCAGAACACCCATCCGAAAAAACTAAGGCCTTCTTAGAAAAGTTCAAAGATAAAACAATTATCATTCCTGAACTAAAAAGAGAGATAACTAATCCAATCAGTGACTTTATAGCTCTAAATAAACTCAAGCAGATTTTTAAAGAACAACAATTTGATGTTGTTCACACCAACACCGCCAAGGCTGGTTTTTTGGGGCGGATTGCGGCGAAACAGGCGGGAGTTAAATATGTAGTGCACACCCCGCACGGGCATAACTTTTACGGTTATTTTAATCCACTGCTAACACAACTGATAATCTTTCTAGAAAAAACAGCTTCAAAATATGCAGACAAAATTATTGCCCTGACTGAGCTTGAAAAAAAGGATATGGCCAAATTTAAAGTCGCAGCAGAAGCTAAGATCGAAGTGGTTCATACCGGGCTCGAGCTCGAACGATTTTCAAAAGCAGAAGGGGCCGATCGAAAAAGGATCAGAGAGATGTTTTCGGTTGATCCTAATCTTTACCTTATTGGGATGGCTGGAAGATTGGAGCACGTAAAAGGGCCAGAGTTTTTACTTGAGGCAGCGGCATATATACTGGATGAGCGAGATGATGTTCAAATTATTTTTGCTGGAGAGGGACCGCTTAAACAAAAATTAATAGAACGTTGCAAAGAAATAAAAAATGGAGACAAAGTAATTTTTGCTGGTTGGCGTGAAGATGTGCCGGCACTTTTATCGGTGCTAGATATATTGGTCCTCCCTTCTTTAAACGAGGCAGTAGGGAATATATTGATCGAAGCTGCTGCCTCATCACTTCCGGCAATTGCAGCAAATGTAGGGGGGGTTTCCGAAATTATTAAAGATGGGGAAACCGGATTACTGGTTGAGCCGCACAATGCAGAAGCGATCGGAGCAGCAATTTTACATCTGATTAGAATGGAGGCAGCCAGAGAAAAGCTTGGAAAAACCGCCAAAGAATGGGCCAGGCAGAATTTTGAAGCGGGCGCAATGTATCAAAGAGTCCTTGAGCTCTACCGGAGAGGAATCCATGTTTAACCGCGAATTTATTCGCAGGTTGATAATATTTTTTCTTCTACTTTTCTCCGGAATTTCGTTTGCAGAAGTGCAACATGTAAAAGCTGCGATCCAGATGAGCTCGCTTTTTAGTGACGGAGACAGGTCTATTTCTGAAATAGTTGAGACTGCAAAGAAAAATGATATTAAAGTAGTTATTTTTGCTGACCGTGATTTTATGAACTGGGAATACGGGATCTGGCCGTTCAGGGGACTGATTAAAAGGCGGGTGGAATCAAATTCTATCGCACAACATGGTTTTGATAAGTACTTTGCTGCGATTGAAGAAGAGCAGAAAAAAAATCCAGAGATGGTCTTGATCCCGGCAGTTGAAACCGCACCATATTATTATTGGTCCGGCGGGCCATTTAATAAAACTTTAAAAATTCACGACTGGCATAAACATCTGCTGGTTCTTGGGCTTAATCAGGAAGAACTAAGAAAATTACCAGTGGTTGCCAATGATGGTATTAGTAGAAAATACAATCAATACATGGGGAAGATCGGTCCGGCACCGTACCAGAACGTAATAGACTATGTTAATTCGAAAAATGGATTAATTTATTGGCTGCATCCAGATGCGGAATATATTCAGGAAAGGGGAGATGTAAAAATTGAAACGAAGCAGTATCCAGAGGACCTGCTAAAAACAAAAAACTACACCGGCTTTTCAATCTTTTATGATGGTTATATAAATGCTGGCAAACCAGGAGGAGTATGGGATCAGGTGCTGATGAATAATAAAATCTGGGCAATCGGGGCATTAGGCTATGATCAGGGGGATCTCGATTTTAGGATGAAAGATCTTAAGACCATACTTATACTTGACCAGCACAGTAAAGAATCAGTTGTTAAAGCACTCAAAAAAGGGAAGCTGTATGTTGTTTTAGGCAAGCGGGACGTAAAAATAGAAAAATATTCAATTGATAAAAAAGGCCGGGTAGCATTTAGTGCAATGATAAGTGGAGAAAAACCGGAAAGAATAAAGGTTAGGCTTATAAAGAATGGGAAAGTAATTAAGGTCTTTAAGCAACCAGAGTTTGTTTATACAGATAAAGATATTCAAGCTAAAGATTATTATCGGATTGATATGGAGTTTAAGGGGGGGAGGATTATTTCTAATCCGATCTTTGTGAACCGATGAAAGTAGCAGTACACCAGCCACAATATTTACCCTGGCTGGGATATTTTGATAAGATTGCAAAGTGTGATTGTTTCGTCTTTCTGGATGAAGTGCAGTACAAGGTTCGTGAGTTCCAGAACCGGAACAAAATCCGAACTACCGATGGCTCAATTTGGTTAACCGTCCCGGTTCTTTGCCATGGACGGCCAAAAATAAAAGACATCTTAATTGATAATGAAACTGATTGGAAGAAGAAACACCTAAAAAGCATCGAAACTTTTTATCATAAAGCTCCTTTTTTTGATAAATATTATGCATTCTTTGAAGAACTTTATTCTAAAGAGTGGAAGAAATTGGTTGAGATAAACATCGCGATTATTAGTTATTTTTTAAGAGAGTTAGGAATTAAGACAGAGATCAAACTTGAATCAGAAATCGGAACCAGCACGATGAAAACAGAGAGGATAATTGAAATCTGTAAAAAACTAAATGCGGATACTTATCTTTCGGGTGCTGGAGCAAAAGCTTATTTGGACGCAAACAAATTGGTTGAAGAGGGGATCAGGCTGGAATACCAGCAGTATAATCATCCGGAATATAGGCAGTGTTTTGAACCATTTGTTTCACACCTCTCAGTGGTTGATTTATTATTTAATGAAGGGGATAATAGCTATAATATTCTGGCAGGGAATTAATAAATGTATGAGCAGTACTGGAGATTAACTGAAAAACCGTTCGAAAATGTTCCTGATCCTAAATTTATCTTTTTATCAAAACAGCACGAAGAAGCACTTTTTCGCTTGCGGTATGCTATTGAAGGTAAAAAAGGGGCGGCTCTTTTAACCGGAGTCTTTGGCTGCGGCAAAACACTGGTTTCAAGAGTATTAATGAGCCGGTTGGGAGTGGGGAAATATAAAACAGTCTGTATCAAAAATCCACAGATGAAAGCGGTGGAACTTTTACGAACCATTGCCCGTCAGCTGGGAGCCGAAAACCTGGTTGCACGGATAACGGATATGTCTTCTGAATATTTTCGTGAATTAATCGAACAAATGTTATTTGACAACACCAGTAATGGGACCGAAACGATCGTGTTTATTGACGAAGCACACGTAATAAATGATCCAGAATTGTTTGATGAAATCAGGATGTTGTTAAATCTTCAGGATGAAAAAAGCTTTCTTTTAACCTTAATCTTAATGGGGCAACCAGAACTAATAGACAAAGTACAACGGAACAAGCCGCTCTTGCAAAGAATTGCGATCGGTTTTGATATAAAGCCGTTAGGCGATACCGAGACTTCCAATTACATCAAATATCGCTTAAAAGTTGCGGGAAGGACAGAGGAGATTTATGACAAATCAGCCCTCAGTGCCATCTATCATAACTCTAACGGGATTCCCAGAAGGATTAACCAGGTTTGTGATATTTCGCTCTTGATCGGTTTCAAAGAAGAAGCTAAGATGATCAATGAAGATAAGATAAAAGAAGCGATTTCGGGTTTGGGAGTCTATAAACATGTATGAAAAATTTTGGGGGATAACTGAAAAACCGTTTGAGAATACGCCTGATCCCCGTTTTATTTACCGCTCACTCCAGCATGAAGAAAGCCTCTCCCGGATGCTTTATACAGTAAGAGAGGGAAAAGGGGCGGCAATGCTGACCGGGATTTTTGGTTGCGGAAAAACACTGCTGGCTCGAACCTTGATGCATGAATTAAACAAAGATATTTACAAAACAGCTTTTGTAGCAAATCCTTTTTTAAATTATGAAGAGTTGCTGATGCATATTACCCATTTGCTGGGAGACCGTAATCTTCCAAAATTAAAAATCAGAAATTATGCTTAACATTGTACTGGAGCGGATGGAAGAGATATTAGAAAATAATATGCGTGATGGCAAAAAGACAATTGTTATAATTGACGAAGCCCACGTAATTACTGATCCGAGGATTTGGGAAGGAATGCGTTTAATGTTAAATTTTCAGTCCGAACAAAAATTTTATTTATCTTTAATTTTATTAGGACAACCAGAATTAAAAGACAATCTTTCTTCTAATAAACAGCTACTCCAGCGAATCCCGGTAAGGTGCCATCTGGGGGCCCTAAAGGAAAATGAGACCGAAGAATATGTTAGCCACCGCCTTAAAGTGGCTAAAGCGACCAAAGATTTATTTACGCTTGATTCATTAAAACTAATCCACGAAAGTTCGGGTGGAATTCCAAGAAGAATTAATCATATTTGTGACTTGGCCCTTTTTACCGGAATGGGAAAAGGGATTGAAACGATTAGCACAGAGATAATAAGGGATGTAGCTGAAGAGCTCGATTAAAAGGGAGGGAATTATGAACATACTTGCAATAGGTGCGCATCCGGATGATATTGAATTTGGTTGCGGGGGAACACTAATAAGATATGCTAACGCTGGCCATAATATTTTTATTATGGTAATGACCGATGGTTCGGTAGGGGGAGATCCAAATAAGCGCAAAGCAGAACAGGAGGAAGCCGCAAAATATTTAAACGCAAAAAAGGTTTTTTGGGGAGATTATAAGGATACTCAGCTGATGATTTCAAAAGAATTAATTATTAAAGTTGAAGCAGTAATCAGTGAAGTACAACCCGACCTGGTCCTTTTTAATTATTTAGAAGATGTCCATCAGGATCATCGTGCCACGGCCAAGGCCTGCCTCTCTGCAACCCGTTATATAAAAGAAGTGCTCTACTTTGAGGTCCCAACCACTATGAATTTTGTGCCGGATGTTTTTGTTGATGTTAGAGACGTTATTGATAAAAAAATGGAACTGTTGAGATCTCACGAATCGCAGGTTAACCGGACAAAAGTTGAAAACTTAGCAATAACCGAGTCTTCAATTGCTTGTGCGACTTTTCGTGGCTACCAGGCCCGAACGCGTTATGCCGAAGGCTTTAAAGCTCTCCGGGTTTTAAGAGGAATTTGTTAAATGTCTACAATTGATTCTGTTATTATTACAATATTTGCAACAATTATAATTGTCCCAATTATTCGCTATTTTGCAAAACGCTATAAAGTTATTGATCTGCCCGGGCGAAGAAAAGTCCATCACCAGGCGGTCCCGTTGATGGGAGGAGTTGCAATCTATTTGGGGTTTCTGGTCGGATTACTATTGAATTATGATAAGATTGGTTTTATTCTTCCGGTATTTGTAGCGGGGACGATTATTCTTGTAGTTGGTGTTATTGATGATATCCGGGGACTTTCACCACAGCTTCGCCTGGCAGCTCAGCTGGCGGCCGCAATAATAATTTTGTCTTTTGGTTTTAGAATTACCTTTTTCCCAAATGCGATTTGGGGAGTAGGGGGAGAAATCTTATTAACCTTGCTTTGGATTATTGGATTAACTAATGCATTTAACTATTTAGATGGTATCGACGGATTGGCCGCAGGAACAACCGCTATTGCAGCCGTTTTTATTTCGATGATTGCTGCACTAAACCAACAGCCAATGCTTGGATTGGCCGGTCTTCTTTTAGCCTCTGCCTGTCTCGGTTTTTTGCCTTATAATTTTAGTAAGAACAAAATGTTTCTGGGAGACGCCGGGAGCACCTTCTTAGGTTTTACCATAGCTGCAATGGCATTAGCAGGAAACTGGGCCGAAGATAGTATATTAAGACTTTCAATTCCAATTCTGATTCTAGGCGTACCGATTTTTGATATGGTTTTTACTACTGTCATGCGGATCAGGGAGGGGAAGGTGCATTCAGTTGTTGGCTGGCTCAAATATAGCGGAAAAGACCATTTTCATCACCGCCTGGTTGATTTGGGATTAAGGCCGCTCGACGCGGTTTTTACTATTCTTTTAATTACGATTGCCCTTGGAATAAATGCAGTAATTATCAGCTATTCAAGCGGCAGATTTATTGGTATACTTTCGGTAATGCAAGCTGCTATAATATTGACGCTGATAGCAGTTTTGATGGTGGTGGGGAAACGCCGTCGGAGTGGATGGAATATACAAGAGAAGGGAGGTGAATAAATATGAATATGCCGAAAAGCAGTAACCTGGCACTTACGATTGGAGCAATAGCAGTCGCGCTTGGAGTTGTTTCAAGAGTATTTATGGCTCCGGTGCCGTTTATTACTGGAGATGTAAACGCACAAGCTCTGTTTGTTTTTGCAAATACTTCTTTCTTGATTTCAATTGTCTTAATGATGGTTGAAAAAACCGAAAAAACCAAAGCATAAATTAATGCCCGGCAAGTTATTTTATTAATTTGCCGGGCAATTTTTATTTTGTTTCAAAATCCAGTATTTTCATTAACAGAGCTTCGTCCAGATATTCTAGTTCAAATGGTTTGGTTATATAATCATAGGCTCCTAGTTCCATGCACTTTTTTGCAGTACCTTCTTCTTTGACAGCGGTTATCATGATTACCCCGATTTCAGAGTCGATTTCTTTTATCTCTTTTAATGCCTCTACCCCATTCTTTTCTGGCATTCTTATATCCAAAAGAGTAATATGGGGGCGCTCTTCTTTTATAATCTTAATCCCCGCAGCGACACTGGTGGCGGTGAAGGTCCTGTAACCTTTTTTTTCAAGAAACTTTTTGAGCATATTGCAAATAGAATCCTCATCATCAATGACTACTATCTTTTTCATTTTGCTTCCTCCTGTTGGTTGAGAGTTTTATAGATCGGAAGTGTAATCGTGAAAGTTGTCCCTGCACCGATTTCACTATCAACTTCAATTCTTCCGTTATGATTTTGAATTATTTTGGAGCAAATTGCAAGCCCTAATCCCACCCCATTATTTTTAGTTGAAAAAAGCGGATCAAATATTCTGTGAATGATGTCTTGATCAATCCCTGGGCCGGTGTCTTTGATGGTTGTTATGATAAATTCCTTATCCTCTTTTTGGCAGGTCCTGGTTTCTATATATAAATCCCCTTTGCCTGACATTGCATCGAAGGCATTTTGGACTATATTTAAATAAACTTCTTCAAGTTGTACCCCGCTTCCTAAAATGTGTGGAAGCTTTTCTTGTAAATTCATTTTGATATTAACCGATTCCATCTTAGTTTGATAGCTGATTAGATTGAGGGTTTTATTTATTATTTCGTTAACTTCAACCAGTTCCTGCTGAATTTTTTTATTAACAAAGTTGAGTAAATTTTTCGTGATCTCTTTGATCCGATTAGCTTGGGCAAGTATTGTTTTAACACTTTCTTTGACTTCTGCATTTGGAGCATCTTTTGCAAGCATCTCTGCTTCACCAGAAATTACAAAGAGGGGATTATTAATCTCATGGGCAATGCCGGCAGCCATTTTACCAAGTGCGGCTAATTTGTCTGCCTCAATTAACTCTTGCTGCAAGACTTTAGTTTCTTCCATTAGTTTCCAGATATCAGACATATCGTGGATGATAAAAATAATTGAAGTGGTTTTGTTGCTGGTAGTTTTAACAGCGCTGCAGGATACCCTGATCGGAAGCTTTCTTCCTCCCCTTTTTTTTATGTATGTAGAAAAGCTGCTGAGCATTCCTGATTCAATTAGTTTGGGGATAGCATCTTTTTTTACTACCATATCACTATCATCAATGAAGTAACTGATTGATCTTCCAATAATATCTTTCCGTTCTATGTTTAATAATTCAAGGATTGCATTATTTGTGTCAACAATGTTCAGGTTTGGATCAAAAAGAATTAATGAATCGGGCATCGTATTAATAATATTTTCTGCAGTGGTGGCGGTTGAGATATAGAATAGATCATGTTTCCAGATCCCTATGGAAATAAAGCCGATCATAACCGCCAGTAACGAATTGGTTAGCTCCGGGACATTTAATCCCGCCCAGGGAGCATATGTTTCGGTTATAAAAAAGGCGGTTATTGGGAAAGACATGCCAATCAACAGGTATTTTGATTGCTGTTTTTTTACTTTTGCGACATTGCTAAGATAGTAAAACAGGATTAGCATAAAAGAAGAAACAATAATCATAATGATCCAAATCAGGGCAAAGATGAGTGTTGCATTTGGTTCAGGTGCGTTACTAAAGCCCCAAAATTTTTCAACTGGAAGACCGCTAATCTTGCTGGTAAAATAATCGATAAAAGAAAAAAAGAAAGCGGGGGCGTAAATTAAGAAGAGGTTCAGTTTGTTGTGTTTTTTAAGGTGTGAATTTTCGGTAAACTCAAGGATAAAATGCAGAAAAAGAGATAAAACAAAGGGCCAAAAACTTCCAGCCTTTAACCAGAGCGCTGCTTCTTCGATAGTTATTGTATGTCTCAACATAAATTCAATAAATGAATTATAGGCCAGGGCAGCACAGAGCCAGATAAAAATGCGATTGGCCAGGTTGTAGTGGTTTGCAGAGTAAATCCAGGCACCAAGTGCAATTGATGCAAAGCAGCCTAACAATGATGATAAAGAAAAGACGTTTGGCATTAATGCTATAATAGTATAAATTATGAATAAAAAGAAGGTTCTTTTTTTATGCACCGGCAATTCCTGCCGCTCGCAGATGGCAGAGGGCTTGTTGAGGAACTGTGCGGGTGATCGGTTTGAAGTTTTTAGCGCTGGTATTTTGAAGACCTTTGTTCATCCCTTTGCAATTAAAGTAATGGCTGAGAAGGGAATAGACCTGTCTCAACAGTATTCAAAAACCACCGAAGAATTTACTGGTGTCGAATTTGATTATTTGATCACACTCTGTAATCATGCCCGCCAGACCTGCCCGGCCTATTTTACCCGGAAAGAGCGGCTACACTGGGGGATAGAAGACCCGGCCGGTTTTGAAGGGACAGAAAATGAGAAAGTAATCGTTTTTAGAAAAGCACGGGATGCGATAGCGAGGCGCATTAAGGAATTTATAAATGTTGAGAATTCTTAGCTTTTTTCTACTATTACTCTTTGTAATTTCTTGCTCTGCCCCACAAACTAATGTTCTTAAAGTCTCGATGTCTCTTTCAGGCGAAGAATGGAAAGTTATTAAGGAAGAGATCATCCCATCTTTTGAAAAAGAAAACAGCTGCAGAGTTGAACCGGTCCAGATTGATGCGGGCGATCTGCCGCAGCTGCTCAAGGCAATGCGGCAGGCAGGACGGATTGAGCTTGATCTTTTTGCCCAGGATAACATGCAGCTTGCCCGGTTAGTTGATGCTGGTTTACTGGAAAATATAAGTGCATACCGGCAAAATATCCCAGAAACTGTGAGCAAAAAGTTAATCTCGGCTGGCATTTTTAACAGCCAGCTCTATTTCATGCCCTACCGGCCAAACGTGCAGATTGTTTATTATAATAATGACGCATTTAATAAATACAACCTTACGCCTCCGCAAAACTGGGAAGAACTTTTAGCGGTTGCTAAAACATTTAAAGCAAAAGAAGGAGTGGGGAGGATTCTTCTTAAGGCATGGGGGAGCGGGCCAACGGTTACTCAGGTTTATGAAATGATAGTTTCAGCGGGGGGAGATCCTTTTTCTTTTAATGATGCCGGTTGTAAAAAAACCTTTACTTTCTTACAAAAACTGTGGCCTTATCTTTCTCCTGATTCAACCAAAGCAAAATGGAATACGTCTAATGATTACATCGCGCGTGAATCGGTCTACCTGATGCAAAATTGGCCCTTTGGGATAAATATAATTGTAGAAAAATATGGGAAAAAGAATGTTATGACTTATTCTGGCTTTGCCGGGCCTGAAAGAGAAGCGCATGTAATTGGAGGCGAGGTCTTAGGAATTCCTAAAGGAAGCAAAAACAAAGAACTTGCTCTAAAGTTTGTCTCATATCTTCAGTCAAAAGTTGTTCAAGAAAAACTGATGGCAAAATTAAGTTGGCCTTCGATTCGCACCGATACCTATGTTTCGATTGCCGGATGGAGAAAGCCTCACTTTGAGTCGATTAAAGGATGAACTTATTACTTAAAAGAATTGTAATGCTATTTGTTTTGTTTGATAATTTGATCTCTCAAGCATTAAGGCGCTTATTTCCAACACAATACAAAATTACGGGAGCATGTAGAAAGTGTGGAAAGTGTTGTGAAGAAATCCGCCTGCAAATTTCACCAAAGTTTCTAACCTCAAAGTTTTTCACCGACCTGGTTATCCGTTGGACCAGCTGGCTTTTTGATTTTTATCTAATTGAAGTTGATTTTAAAAATCAAGAGCTGCTCTTTAGTTGTAAGCAAAG
>JBHPMS010000022.1:0-12745 GCA_042563095.1 Candidatus Margulisiibacteriota bacterium | reverse complement strand
GAAACGATCCCCTTTACCAAATAAAAATCAATCCCTTTTCCAGTTAACAATCCTCCCAGCATCACCTTTTCCTCCACCCCGCCTTTATTCTCCTTAAGATAAACTTTCCCAACTTCAAATATTCTAACTTTATCAATTTGATGGCGCTGGTTATAATCGAGCACCTTTAATAAACCAGGTAAAAGCATGGTCCTTAAAACCGACTCTTCCTCAGTTAATGGATTATTTATCCTTACAAAATCAGTTAAATGCTTTTCTTTAAGTTTCAAACGTTTTGGGTAAGCTGGATCAAGAATGCTAAAAGTCTGGACCTCGTACAATCCAGCACCGACCATGACTTCTCTTGCTTTTTTTGATAATTCATCCAAACAGTCAGGCTCAAGCTCCTGTGAAACCCAGGGTAAAGTAGTTTCTATTTTGTCGTAGCCGTAAATTCGGCTGACCTCTTCGATAATATCAATTTCTCTTTCAATGTCTCCTGCCCGAAAGAGAGGAATTTCAACTTCAAGATTATGGCTATCAGAAGAACTAACGTTGAAATTTAATCTGGAAAGGAGACTTTTGATCGTCTTAGCAGTTAGTTTTAAGCCTAACACTCTGTTTACTTTTGCAATCCTGAGTTGGATTGTTTTTTCTTCCTGCTCTTTCTCTTTAACATCAACCTTCCCCTTCTGGATCTTCCCCTCTCCCAATTCAGCCATTAATTGAGCAGCACGATTAAGAGCAGCTGCTACTCCATTCCAATCAACCCCTTTGCCAAAACGGATCGAAGACTCTGAACGCAATTTTAGTTGTTGAGAGGTTTTATTGACTGAGACCGGGTCAAAAAAAGCTGATTCTAACAGAATATCGGTGGTCTTATCGGACACTTCCGATTCAGAACCACCCATTATGCCGGCTACCGCAAGCGGTTTTTGCGTATCCGCAATGACCAGCATTCCTGGGTCAAGTTTCCGTTTTATTCCATCAATTGTTACAAGCTCTTCATCTTTTTCTGCATTCCTGACAATAATTTTATCCACCCTGTTCTGGTCGAATGCGTGCAGCGGCTGGCCGTATTCTAAAAGCACATAATTAGTAATATCAACGATATTATTGATCGATCGAATTCCACAAGATAACAGCCGATCCTTTAACCACTTTGGTGATTCTTTTACCTTAACATTATTAATTACCCTGGCCATATAGCGAGGACACAGTTTTTTATTCTTGACAGTAACCTCAGCAACATTGTTTACCAATGACTCTTTAACTTTGATGTTTGGGGTTTGAAGTTTGATGTTTAGTACGGCCGCCACTTCCCTTGCTACTCCAATAATTGACTGTAAATCTCCCCTGTTAGGTAAGACATCAAGATCCAATATCTGGCCCCCGGTCCCCAGCACCTTTTTGACATCCTCTCCCACCTTCGCCTGTATTGGAAGCTTAAGGACCTGCTCAGAAGAACCGAGCCCTAATTCATGCGGTCGGCAGAGCATCCCAAATGATTCGATCCCGTGTAGAGAAATCTTTTTTATTTTTATCTCTGAAGCTAATTCTGAATTATCTTGTGCCACCGGCACCCGATCGCCAACCTGCAGCGATTGGTCATCGGTAACTATCTGTAATAGTTTTGAACCAACATCAACCCGACAAATTAATTTGTCATCCTTCTTTTCTAATGATTTAATCTTGCCGACTAAAACACCTTTGATTGATGAACCATGATATTCAATCGCACCAACCTCAGTCCCGGCCATAGTCAGTTTTTCAGCCAACTCTTCCGGCTTTATCTTTATCTCTACAAATTCTTTTAGCCATTCAATCGGTACTTTCAATCTCTCATCTCCCGTCTCTCATCTCAAAACTGTTTCAAGAATCTCAAGTCATTTTCATAGAATAAGCGTATGTCAGAAATTCCGAATTTCAACATTGCGATCCGTTCAATCCCCATTCCAAAAGCAAATCCAGAATATTCCTCTGGATCATAATTAACATATTTAAAAACGTTTGGGTCGATCATCCCGCAGCCGAGTATTTCTAACCAACCGGTCTCTTTGCAGATCCGGCACGGCTCACCGGATGAAACCTTCCCATTGCCGTTACAGGCCATACATTGGACATCAACTTCGGCTGACGGTTCGGTAAAAGGAAAATAACTGGGCCGGAAGCGGACCATCTTTTCGCGCCCAAAAACTGAGTGTAAGAATGCAATTAACACCCCTTTTAGGTCTGCAAAAGTAATTTCTTTATCAACCATAAAACCTTCGACTTGATGAAAGACAGTTGAATGGGTCACATCGGCATCCCGGCGGTAAACCCGTCCAGGAGCAATGATTGCCAGTGGTGGTTTCTGTTTTCCCATCACTCTGATTTGTACAGGAGATGTATGCGTTCTTAGCAAAACTTCATCTTTAATGTAAAGCGTGCTCCACATATCACGCGAAGCATGGTGCTTGGGTATATTTAGTGCTTCGAAGTTATAATAATCTGATTCTACGTCCGGTCCTTCAGCAATTGAAAAGCCTAAGTGTTGAAAAACAGATTTTACTTCTTCCATCACCTGGGTGATCGGGTGGATTTTTCCACGTTTAACTCCCCGCCCTGGCAAAGTTATATCGATTGCTCCTTTGGTTAATTTTTCATCCCGGGTAGACTTTTCAAACAGTTCATTCTTTTCTAATACCAGCTGCTCAATTTTTGTTTTAACCTTATTTATAGTCTGCCCAAAATGCGGCCGCTCTTCTGGCGGTAAAGATTTTAAATTTTTCAAAAGTTCGGTCAAAAGGCCTTTCTTCCCGAGATAGCGGATCCGGAAAGCTTCTAAATCCTCTTTTGATTTTATCTCTTTATAGCGTAGCGACGCTTCTGACTCTACCGCTTTTACTCTTTCAACCATTTATTCCTCTCTGACGCACAGCCTCGTACATTATCACTGAGGCACACATTGCCGCATTCAAAGACTCCGCTTTCCCTACAATTGGAACCGCAACAACTGAATCAGACACTTCTATAATCTCTTTCGGAATCCCCGCCCCTTCATTCCCGATCAAAACCGCAACGTTCTCTTTGTAATCTGTTTCCCAGAAACTTTCAATCCCCTCCCCATCCGCTGCAACTATTTTGAATCCTTTTTCTTTTAAAGCTGCAACAACTCTCGAGCTGTCGCTGCATTCAACTATCGGTACGTTAAAGACCGATCCGGCGGTTGATCTTATAACTTTTTGGTTATAAACATCAACTGTTCCGCGCGTAACTATTATACCAGATACCCCGGTACAATCGGCAGCCCGGATGATGGCTCCTAAATTCCCCGGATCCTGGATATTGACGCAGATTAGGACGAGAGATCTTTCATTTGCGGTAATCTGCTGTAGTGTCGATTCATGAATCGACACTACAGCCATAATGCCCTGTGGGGTTACAACCTGCGTAGCTTTCTTATAATCTTTTTCAGATACTTTATGGCACGGAATCCCCTTTTCTTCTATTTTTTTTAAGATTGGATATTTTTTGGTATAAACTACATATTTGATCCGATCAAGCGGCACCTGCTCTATCAGATGTGGCCCTTCGATTACGAACAGACCTTCTTTTTTGCGGGCGCTTTTTTTCTCAAGCAGAGTCCTGATCTTTTTAATCATTAGAACTTCGGCATTTTAAATTTTTTGTAACCTGACGGTATTTCAAAAAGCGCTTTTGGTTGTTTACCCGGTTTTACGTTTTTGTACATCGAAATCCACGATCCGTCTTCAGCTGCCATTTTAATTGGAAATCCTTTTGGATTGATCCATTGAAAAGTTGACGTTTCTGCTCCTCCATCCTCTGGTTTGCAGGTAACTTTATATAAATAACACTCAATTCCATCAACTTTTTCTGACCCAACCTTCTTCCGCTTTATTTCTCCACCGCTGCTGCTGCCGGCAATGCCCATTGAATATTGATTTTCCATCTTCTGTTCCATATACATTTTCTGCTCATGCATTAAGATCCAAACCACATTTTTATCCTTTCTGACAATAGTAGTTGCCCCCGGCGCTTCCATCCGCCATTTATCTTTGGCAAAGTTAAGCTTAATCTTTTGCTCCACTCCTCCGGCTGATGAGATATATTCTGCCGAGTATTCCTGCGGCATTCCGACTTTTCCACCTCCACCACTGCAACCGATTAAAGCAATTAAACCAATCAATAACAAACCAAGCAAACTATTTTTCATAACATTTCCTCCTCTAATAAGCTCCACTACCAATCAAAACAACCGGAATGGTTTTGAATAGAATTTTAATGTCAAGCCAGAGCGACCAGTTTTCAATATAATAAATATCAAGCCTGATCATATCTTCAAATGGCAAATGAGAACGCCCCGAAACTTGCCAGAGCCCTGTAATCCCGGGAGTAACTCTTAAACGCTTCTTATGCCAGGTAGAATATTTTTTAACCTCTTTCGGCAGCGGCGGGCGCGGGCCGACCAGGCTCATCTCTCCGACCAGCACATTATATAGTTGCGGCAGCTCGTCGATACTGAATTTACGGATTAAGTTTCCAAACTTTGTCATCCGTGGATCTGCTTTTATCTTAAAGATATGCCCATCAACGTCTGATTGTTCCAGCATACTTTCTTTTAGCTTATCCGCTCCCACCACCATTGACCTAAACTTGTAACAATTAAACCGCCTTCCATCTTTACCAACTCGATCCTGGCAATAAAGAACCGGACCAACAGAATCGAGCTTGATTAATAATGCGACAATTAAAAAGAGCGGAGTTAAAATGATTAACAAAACCGAAGAAAAAATAATATCAAAGGAGCGCTTAACAAGCGCCTTAATACCGGAGAGCCCGATTTCTGATATTGTAACCAGCGGGATCCCGGCTACTTCATCAACATCTACCCGGCTGGCCATCAGTTCGAGTATGCCCGGAACAATTTTAAAACCGATATTTAACACTTCACATTCGGTAATAATATCTAATATCCGCTGATGTGAAAGATTAGAAGTTGTAATTATTAATTCGTCAATCTCTTCCAACTCGATCTTTTGCTTTATTTCAACAGTATCCGGATCAACATATCCGACCGGCACATAGCCCAAAGCCTTGTTTTTTTCAAGTTTACTAAAAATGAACTGTGCCATCTCATCATGGCCAAGGATTAAAACCCTTTTAATTTTAATCCCGCAACTGTATAAATATTGCTGGAAGGCAGAAAGCGCAATTCTGGAGAATCCAATTAAAACAAAACTGATCCACCAGGCATTTACTATTAATAACCTTGAAAACCAGAAACTCCGATATAAGAAGAGCAGGCTGAAAAGTAAGATTGAGGCCAAAGTAACGCCTGCAAATATTTTTGCCAGCTCATCGATCAACTGCAAACCTCTTTTTTCTTTATAAAAACCGACCAGATTAAAAACCGCCAACCAGAGTATGGTGATAAATATGATTCCGCTAAGATAAAGATCAAAACCTGGAACCAGGTCGGTCGGTAAAAAAGTTAACAGGTTAAAACGCAAATAGTAAGCCATTACAAAAGAGAGATTAATAATAAAAATATCTATGACCAGTTTAATCATTGCTTTAACATCATTTTAGCGTATTTATTCTCCGGATCGAGATAAAGGACCGTTTCAAATTCAACCTTCGCCTTCGCCTTTGCTTTTCTCATAAGATAAATTGTCCCCACCGCATTACGCACAGCAACAAACTTTGGGTTTTGCATCAATATTTCCTGGGCCAGGTCATAGGCCTGATCCAAAGCTCTCTGCTCAATTAAATCCCAAACCATTTCTGCCCGGGCATCGGCCAAGGTTGGATTTAGCCGATAGGCTTCTCTAAAATGCTCTCTCGCTTTCTCCCGGTCATCTTCTGCTTTTGCAATATCAGCCAGGATCAAATGGACTTCTGCATAAAAAGGATCAATCTTTAAGGCCTGTTCCGCATAACTGACCGCGGTTGAATATTCCTTTTTCTTTAAATAAATCCGTGACAGGATGTAAAAATTATCCGCATTATACGGATCAACCAGCGTTCCATATTTTAACAGATCAATTGTATCTCCTACTACTTTTTTGCTTATTTCAGGCGCTGCCCCATTACCATAATTTATCAAGCTAATTGCTTTATGCGTAATCGGCCCGCCCTCAAACGGTAAAACATCCAAGGCCCTATTATAGTAATATAAAGAATCACCATATCGCTTAACTTCACTTAAAGTCTTGGCCATTTTAAAATCAAGGTCCGCTCTAAATTGAAAATAGGAAAAATAAATTAAAACACCAGCAAAAACCACCACCGCTGCAATGCCGAATCCGGTAATAACTCCAACATTTTTTATCTTTTTACTTTCTTTTTCTTTTATTATATCATCCAATGCTTCTACCCTGACTACCACCCCACCCATTACCCAGAGCAAAGTGGTAATTGCTACAACTCCAAAACTAAACTGATTCTGGAATAAATAAGCTGCAATTGCTGATAAAAATCCGGCCAGGAGCAGCTTTTTATCGTCGGAACAATTTTTGAATGACTTGATCCCTTTGATAAATATTAAGGTCAGCAGCGCAAGATAGAAAATAAAAGCCGGCAATCCCCGTGTCAGCGGAACATCCAGAGTCTCGTTATGAGCACGATCTTGTTTGACGTGGAATTTTTCTTTAAAACGAAAAAGATCGGTCTCGTAACGAGGAAAAACCATTTTCATAACCTCGGGCCCGATTCCAAAAAACGGGTAGTTTGCAATAATTGTATTGGCACTTTTCCAGGTTTCGCCCCGTGAACCCGCCGCACCAGAAAACTCGACCTTTGATTTCTTCTTTGCAGCTGTCTGCATTTCCTCAACGCTTATTTCGGCAGCGACCCGGTTAAAAATTGAAAATTCTGGATTAATAACTGTAATCCCGGTTACAATTCCCAATGATAAAAAAAGGATTAATATTTTTTGCCAGTTGTCAACTAAACACTTTTTAGGGGCCAATATAAAAAACAGGGAAAGTGCTGCAAAAAAACCGATAAATCCGCCCCGGCTTTGTGTATACAAGAGCGAGGTATAGATTAATATCAAACCAACTCCAAAGAGTGTATCCGCAATTAAATTTGACATTTCCTCATATTTATTGGCAAAGAGGACCGCACAGATCGAACAAAGTGCAAATCCAAGATACCAGAGGATTACATCTCTAGTCCCTAATTTAAAGATCATTGCCAGAAAAGTTATAATTGGAATAATAAAATAAATAAACGGGTAAATTGAATTAAATGATTTATGTTCGGTTTTTTTTCTTTGCTCCAGAAAAAGTATAAGCGTTAATAAAAATGCCATGAGCATGTACGCCGCAAAAAAATTGGGCTGTCCGATTGTTCCGATCACCCGCTGCCAGGTCAGCACCCCTCCCCAGGCATAGGGATCAATTCCCTTGCGTTGAATAATTCCATAAATTGCCATTAACACTCCAGCCGAGCAGACCGTGGCAGCAATTCTTTTTACCGACTTTAGGTCTTTTATAAAATTAGTAGTAATAAAGAAAAGCAGCACAAAATTGTAAAGAGTTATTAATCCTTCAAAACGCCCATAGAATCCGAAAAAGCTTATATAAACATGGACTGAAGTTACGGTAGCAACGCTGCAGGCTAAAATATAACTCAGAGCCGGCCAATCGGTAATTGTCCTAACAAATTTATGCTCCCTGAAGATTAATATTTTTGCTGCCCAGATTGAAAGTGTTATTATTGAAAATAAGCGAATGGTTGAGGCCTTGGTCAATGAAAAGACAATCCCGATGCGGCGGTCAAAAATCATCGCCGCAAGATAAAGTAACACCAGAAGCAAAACCTGGATAGCAGAGTCAAACTGTTTTTTTTTCATTTATGTCTTTGCAGATCATTATCTACCATCATTTTTACCAGTCCTTCAAATGTTATCTCCGGCTGCCAGCCTAACTGCTTTTTTGCCTTGCTATAATCACCACACAATTCATTTACCTCTGCCGGCCGGTGAAGTTTCTTATCAATTTCAACATATTTCTGATAGTCCAGATCAAGATAATCAAATGCACACTTTACAAAATCTAAGACTGAATGGGTTTTACCGGTAGCAATAACAAAATCCTGGGGTGCCTCCTGCTGCAGCATCATCCACATTGCTTTAACATAATCTCCGGCATAACCCCAATCCCTTTTTGCTTCCAAATTACCTAAACGCAATTTATTTTCTAAACCCAATTTTATTTGTGCTGCCCGATTGGTTATCTTGCGGGTTACAAACTCATACCCCCTCCGTGGAGATTCGTGGTTAAATAAAATACCATTACACGCAAACATATTGTAAGCTTCGCGATAATTCCTGGCCAAGTCAAACCCTGCGACCTTAGAAATCCCATAAGGAGAGCGAGGATGAAAAGCAGTCTGTTCATTTTGGGGCGTTTGCTGTACTTTGCCAAACATTTCAGAAGAACCTGCAAAATAAAATTTGCAGCCAGGCGCTTTTTCTTTTAATGCTGACAAAATATAATGGGTTCCGTTGAGATTTACATTAATGGTTGAAAACTCATCTTCAAACGAATAACTGACAAAACTTTGGGCTGCCAGATGATAGCATTCATCTGGCGCCACTGTATCAACCACTTTAAATAAACTGGCATAATTTTCTAACGAGGCCGGGTGTAAAACTAATTTGCCGATTAAATGCTTGATCCTTCCCAACCTGTGCTCAACATCTTCGATTGCTACGCGCCTTACAATCCCATGAACCTCATACCCCTTTTCCAACAAAAACTCGGATAAGTATGAACCGTCTTGCCCTGTAATTCCAGTTATTAGTGCTTTTTTCATCCTCATTATCTCCTCGTACTGATTAGCTCTGAAACTAATTTTAACATTTTTTCTTTAAACACTTGCTTATCAAATTTCTCGGCCTGCTGCCTGATAGATAACTTATCAAAAGAAAGCTGATTAAAGCTTTTCACTGCGGCAACCAGCGCTTCTGTATCTTGCCGGTCAAAAAATATCCCGGTCTTTTTATCTACAACTGTCTCTAAGGCTCCGCCAGCCCGAAATGCTATAGTCGGCTTTCCGGACGCTGCCGCTTCTAGCGGAGCAATCCCAAAATCCTCTTCCCCGGTAACAACCAGAGCTTTGCAATTAGAATATAATTCTTTAAGCCCTGTATCACTCACTTTCCCCAAAAATTCAACATTGTTTTTAGCTTTTTTTTGTAATTCATTTTTAGCCGGTCCATTCCCTGCAATTTTTAGGGGGAGCTGTAATTTTGAAAACGCCTCCACCGCAAGATCAATCCTTTTATATGCAGAAAGCCGGGCAACAATTAAAAAATAATCCCCTTCATTTTTGCTAACATCAAAAAGGCTTACTTCTATCGGCGGGTAAATCAAGACCGAATCTCTCTGATACATATGCTTGATCCGCTGTTCAATTTCTTTTGATATCGCAACAAAACAATCAACTTTTTCATTGCTCCTCAGGTCCCATTTTTTTAATCCTGTTAACAGCCCCGGCAGGAGACTTTTTATGAACCAGGGAAAATCTTCTTTTTTGATATAATTTTCATATCTCCAAACAAATCGCATCGGGTTATAACAATAACAAATATGAATTGCATCCGATCTCTTATTGATCCCCTTGGCATAAGCACTGCTGGAAGAAATAATAAGATCATATTCTGACAGGTCAAATGATTCAAAGGCTTTTGGGTAGAGCCAAAAATAATAGCGGTATTTTTCCATTACCAATGGCAGGTTTTGCATAAAAGAAGTCCGGATATCCATCTTGCCAAATTCTTGCGGCATTCTACCTTTGTTAAAAATTGAGGTATAAATGGGAGCGTCAGGAAACATTTCATGCAAGACTGCTACTACCCGCTCCGCCCCGCCAAATTGGTTTAAAAAATCATGGACAATGGCGATTTTCATTATTTAACGGTCTAACCACTCAATGCCAACTAATTTTAATAAAGAATTAAACTCCGGATCACCGGTAACCACCAAACTATCAGTCTGTATTCCCAAAGCAGCAGAAAATGCATCAGCATAAGACAAAGAATAATTGGCTTTTATTTCTGCAGCTCTTAGGGTTAATTTTTTATCGGCAGATACTATTTCTATTGGCAAATTTTCGACAACCGACAATGAATGCTCAGCCTGGACAACTCCGCGCTCACGATATATTATATAATAAACCTCACCCAGATTAATAATTGACAACCACAATTTAATTGAAGCATTTTCAGCCTTCTTGATTAGAGAATCAACCTTTTTTGCCCCCCGCTCGTCTTGAAACCAGGAGAGCAAGGCAAAACTATCCAGGGTATATCTGCTATCCACGCTGCCGCTCCTTTTTTCTTTCTTCAAGGAGAGCTTTGGTCAAAGAAGTTTTACCTTTAAACATTCCTCTTCCCTGCCTATCCTTTTTCTTCCCCATTGGAAGAATCACAATTTTGTTTTTACCATCTAAAATATCCAGCAGGGTACCTTGATCAATCTGGTATTTTTCTCTTAGCTTCTCTGGAATTACCACCTGCCCTTTTGTTGATGCTTTTACAATTGTCATAATAAGACACCTCCCCTATTTAGTAAGATTATATCAAGTAATTGTCTTACGATCAAGAATCATAAGCCTGAAAACAGGGGTCAAAACAGGGTCATATGAGATTTGGGGACAAAAAAATTGGAGGGCAAAAGAAAACGGGTACGAAATATAATTAGAGGTGATAAGTAATATGCGTAGTCAAAAAGCATTTTCCATTATGGGACTGTCGCGAAAAGCTTGAAATAAATGGAACCTGCGAATGCCCGCCCCGGCGGGCCGGGGAAATTCGCGGTTCCATTTATTTTTGTCAATACCTTGTCAAGTCCTTTGAGCTGATGTCGGCATCAAAACCCGCTCAAAATCAACTTTATTAGGTATCATGAAATTAGAAGGGAGGAATCAAATGAACTTTTAAAAGCTTAGTTTATCGGATCAAGGATTGTGTTTCTGATTTTGGAAGACCTGGTTATAGTTTAGAAATTGCTATTAAGTGTTTGTTTTTGCAATTTTACTATGACCTGTCAGACCGCCAGATGGAACAAAAAATCAGAGATAGTATTGCAGTAAAATGGTTTTTAGATTTTGAGATCACAGGGAAACTTTTTAGCCCGCTTTGGCTGTAAAGGTAATAGTAAATTTTGGTTCGGCTACAAAAGAAACATTTACGCAGATATGAGGGAGGGACTGATCATCAAACTTGCCATAACTCCGGCCAATCTGCCAGACCAACAGGGGACGAGCCAAGGTTCAATTGCAAGGATTTCTTGAAGCAATGGTTCACAACGTAAAGAGGTTGATTGTCATGTCCCTAATTATTCTACCTCAATTTTCCCAGATTATTTTTGTCTTTTGGGGGTAATCTAGTTCGGGAAAAACCAAACAAAACAAGAGAGTGGGTAGGAATGCCCTTCATGCTCGGAAACCTGAGAATGAACTTCTCGGTTTCCTCGCAATAAAGCCAAAAAATATTGGAAACCGCGACGTTTAGTCGCAGGTTTCAAATTTGCTTGTGTACTTTTAAACAACAAGAATTTTCCCAAGTTGATATTCACTATTTTAACTACAAACAATGTGGGAAATTACAAAATATGTCTTTAATATGCCAAAAATAATAAATCCCATGAGGAGAAAAACATCTGAATTAGCAGGGTTTTAATCCGGGACATAACAATTAAAATTAGCTTAGAACAACTTCAAAGGGCATTAGGGATCAAAGAAAAGGTAAAGGAGCTGCTACCTTAAATATTTCTTCTCAATCAAATAAGCCTTTAACGCTTCTTCCCAATTCCTGGATTGCTCAAGACCAATCCTTTTGAGGTTAGCATTCTCTAAAACTGAATACTTGGGGCGGTGAGCTTTGGTTTTGTAATCAGCCCCGGTAGCTTTTTCTATTTGGACCTTCTTCCCTATCAATTCAAAAATCTTAGCTGCAAATTGCCACCAGGAACAGGAGCCCTGATTGGTTATATGATAGAGCCCGTATTTTTTTGTTTTTACAAGTTCAACTATTTTTTCTGCTAGATCATAGGTATAGGTCGGCCCAACCACCTCATCATCAACCACCCTCAACTTCACCTTATCCCGCTCCCTCTTTATCATCCCTTCCACAAAATTTCCTCCACCCTTCCCCAAACATCCCGCCACACCATACAAACCACACGAACGAACTATATAATGCTCTTTGAGTATTGATTTTACAAAGAATTCGCCGACTAATTTTGAAATTCCATATGCGCTTTTCGGATTAGGCGCATCAGCTTCTGAATACGGTTTTTTGCCATTCCCATCAAATACATAATCGGTTGAGATATGGACCAGTGTAAGGCCAAAAGTGCTGCAAGCTTCAGCCAGGTTGCGGGGAGCTAATCCATTTACTTCAAAAGCCAGTCCCGGTTTATCCTCACATTCGTCCACCCGATGATATGCAGCCGTATTAATTACTACGGCCGGCTTCGTTTCTGAAAATACCGATTCAACCTGTTCCTTATTTGTAATGTCTATATCTTTTATAGTTAAGGGTATCTGCTCTTGCTGATCAATTACTTTACACAGGTCTGTACCGAGCTGGCCGTCTGCCCCTATTATTGCGATTTTCATTTTCCTCACCCACCATCCGCCTTCAGCGGATGGTCCCCCCTCTCCATTTCATGGAGAGGGATTTCCTAAGAAGCAACCACCCCACTGTCCCCCCTCTCTATCGAAGATGAGGGGGTTAGGGGGTGAGGTT
>JBHPMS010000021.1:0-13368 GCA_042563095.1 Candidatus Margulisiibacteriota bacterium | reverse complement strand
CATCGACCTTTAATCCTAAGGTAAAGCGTTCACTGGCTTTCAGCAAAACTCCAGGAGTTATTGAATAACCACTAGCTTTTCCGTCTGCACTCACTTCCATAGCGGCAGATAAATATTTTGCGGTAATTCCGGCGGCAACTTTATTGGTAAGATTTACTCCATAAGATAAAAGCATTGCATTTGAATAATAAGAGAAGGTTCCCAGAGTCTGCACCTCGTTATAGCTGTCAACCTGAGAAGCGGTATGTAAAAGATTGCCAGTGCCAACCTGGATCCAGGATAGTCCGAACGATCCTTTTTTTAATGGACTGACAAAACTTAAATAATAATGGTCGGCATCGGTTGACATCCTGGTTTGCGAAGTAGTGATCTCACTTTTGGCAATAGAAGCTAAACCGGCCGGATTCCAGAACGGTGCATCAGCATTGTCAGAAATTGCAGTGTATGCCCCTCCCATCCCGAGGGCTCGCGCACCGACACCGGACTTCAGGGTGTCAAAAAGCTGACCACCTTGGCCGGCTGCCCATGCTGATGTGAGCAGTGAACAGTGAAGCGTGAACAGAATCATTAATATAATATTTTTTCTCATTTCTTATACCTCACTTTAATACCGCTATTTTTCCACGGGTCGAGACCGAAGTGCTTCCGGTTCTAGCCACAATTTCAAACGGATAGATTCCATTTAACACAACGTCTCCCATTCCATTGCGTCCGTTCCACTCGACGTCGTTATATTTATCAAATATTCCTGATCCTTCGGCAGCGCAATCCCCATCAATTTCTGTTACTAACGAGCCGGTGATGTCATAGATTCTAATAATTACTTCATCCGCATCAGCACCAAGCCGATATCTTATCCTGGTTCTTTCGTTATTTGGATTAAACGGATTTGGATAGTTGGTAACGCTGGTTATAGTAAGTGGTGGATCGATTGTAAAATCTTCGGTTGCTGATGCTGCTTCATTAGTTGCTCCCGGATTTGCCACCACCTGCCACTCCCAGTTTCCTCTGGTTAATCCTTCATCGAACTCGTGGATTGAATATGATAAAGTCGGCCTGCTCCCATCGGATGGATTTGCTTCATTTATAGTTACTGACTTTGATAAGGTTCTATCTGGAGTAGCAAGTAAACTTGGCGTACCAAGTTTAATCTGATAATCGGTTGTCCCGATTAAACCGGTCCATTTGAAAATTGGACGTAAGGTTCGTACAGTCTCACCGTCGATGGGGGCGATCAATTCAGGAAGAGTTGCTTGTTTTCCGATCGGAGATTTTATTTTGGTTATTTTTTGAGCGGTGATAGTTCCGTTTATTGGAGTAAATTTATTTGGTACCTTTTGGAAATAGATTTTTGAAGATAATCCGAATGGAACAAACCATGCTACATATGCATTGTTTTGAGCGTCTACAGCAATAGCAGGGCCCTGGCAACCATAATCTACACCTGATGCGATTTTAATGTCTTTTGAAGAACCTCTTTTATAATAAATGTTACCAGCATTTGACCAAACTTCATGAAATGTGATTTGATCGTTTGTGGCTTTTACCGGACCACTTGAAATTATTGCTGTGCTTTTTGGCCCAGATGTAGGGGTATTTTCAATATTATCTTCATATTCAAAAATTACTTCTTTTTGATATTCCTGATACCAAATGTTTTTATATTTTGCTGTTGTCGTAGCCCAACAACTTGATGGCCAGCCGCATGACGATCCTGCATATATCCTGTACCAGCCTCGATTTAAGGTGACAAGATGTGAAGTATCATCTTCCCACCATAATATTTGTGCGCCTGAACTGTCATTCTCAAAATTAGCGTAGTATAAACCATGTGAGTGTGATCCTCCATCATGAGCGGCAGTTAGTTGAACGCTGCAATTGTTGTTTTCAACAAAAATCCATTTAGAGTCTTGGCCTCCTTCTATTCCTCCTCCATATACTTGTACGGATTTGCTTTCTTCTGTTGTTCCATTAATCCATCTTAAAAATAAATTACCACCGATACTAATTCCAGGGTCAGTTCCAATAGCAATGTATTGATCATCCGCAAGCGTTATTGTTGCGGAAACCGATATTTTTGAATTTCCGGCATTGTCCTGTGCCGTGATTTCCAGGGTATAATCCCCTTCGTTAACATAATCATTGCTATTATTGGTCCCGTCCCAGGTAACAGAATAATTGCCGGTAACAGCTAAATCCTTTATTGTAGCTGTCCCATATTTAATTTTGGCTGTCACAGAATTTATTCCTGAATTTGGAGTTGGATCAGAAACGGAGAAGTTAAGTGTTGTGCCGGCCAGATAAGGATTAAAGGTGGTATTGGCAGGTGCAGTTATATTTGGTGCAACACTATCAAAAAAGATTGTGTCAGAATACCCGTTTGACCAATTCCCTGCTGCATCTTTATATTTCACATGTACCGTTCTGGTATCCTGCGCATCGGTAAGTGTCCAAGAGTAACTGGACGCATAAGCGATTGCTGTAGAATTCGGCGGTTCGCTCTGAGCGCCATTCCAAATTTTCATTGCTGTAACATTTGTAGTTGAATCTGTCGCAGAAAGCCCTAAGGTAACTGCTGTTGTGTTTGTATAAGCATTGTCTGAATCAATAGTAATTGACCCGGTTGGAGGGATCGAATCATAGGTGATAGTATCGGAGCATATAGATGACCAGTTTCCTGCGTTATCTTTATATTTTATGTAAACTGTCCTGGCTCCCTGTCCGGCGCCATTTAGAGTCCAATCCCTGGTTGTTTTATAATCTTCTTCCGAAGTTGGTTCCGAGATTGCATTATCATCCCAGATTCTCATCTTTGAAATTCCAGATGGATTTGGAATTGGATCGGTTGCTGAGAGAGAAAGAGATACAATATTATCTTTAGTATAATCATTTTCTGAATCGATCGAAATTGTCCCGGTTGGAATTCCAGTATCCAGGAAGATTGAATCATTTACACTGGTAGTATTAGTATTCCCGGCCTTATCTTTGAATTTTATATTTATAACTTGTTCACCCGGATCATTTTTTAAGGTCCAGGTTTTACTTGAAGCAAAGTTTTCCCAGGTAGTTGGCTCTGCATCTGCGTTATTCCAAATCCTCATCTGTTCGGTTCCGGAAGTGGCATCATTTGCTGTGATTGTTAAATTTACCGCTGTGCCGGTGGCATATTCTTTGTTATCATTTATTTCAAGAGTTCCGCCTGGATTCATCGTATCCACCACCAGATCATTGGCTTGAATAGTTGCAATATTTCCGGCAGCATCTTGTGCTGTAATACGGTAAGTGTAGGTTCCGTCCGGGTAAGTTGCTCCATTAGCCTGACCAGCATAAATTGATCCACCTTTTGTGGCCGCCCCGTCCCAGAGTTGGCTCAGAGCAGTTAATGTAGAAGTTGCTGCCCGGGTGAGAGAGTTAATAGTTATGACGTTTGACGGGTTATTAAAGGCTTCAATAGCTAGATCAACATTATTTGTTTCGGTAGTTATAAGCGATAAGTTATCAGCAACCGAGTAATTGATAGTAGTATCTTTTATTGCAGTTGATTGGCTTGAATTCGGACTGATATATTTATTGTTAATTGAAAGATTAGAAAGGGCAGGAGGAGTATTATCAACTACCACCCATCTTTCGTACGGATTATTGTATTTTGCCGGAACGCCGGTAAAATCTTTCACCTCAACTTCGATGCGATATCTTCCATCGGTAACCAGTGCGCCGGTTGAATCGGTTCCATCCCAGGTTATCGATTTAATAACAGCAGATTTTATTTTAAGCCCATTTGACAAAGTCTTGATAAGCGTTCCGCCTGAATCGTAAACTCTTGCAGTGTAAGTCCCAACCTCATTGCCTGGAATATTAATGTCATCCCAGTCGATATTCCCTGAGATTGATTGTGCACTGATCCATTCCGGATTTTGGTAAGTTTTTGGAAAACTTCCGCGGTTTATCCGGAATACTAGTTTAGTTGCATTCGCTACATTTGGTGAAAAGATGTATGGAGATGGATTCTCATTTTCCCACTGTTCTCCGCCTGCAATTAAAAGGATACTATCTTGTACCCAGACAGTCCCCCCATATTTTTTGGCAGTGATATTTCCGGCCTGGTCATAAGCATAAACTATAAAAGCATACTTTCCTGCATCAGCATAACCGTTATTGTCTGTATCATAGGTTGTAGTGTTTTCAGTAATTTTTCCATCCCAGTTCAAATTCTGATTACTGCTCTGCCACTGGTTGGTAACCAATGTATTTACCCGATTCAAAGCGGTAAAGTCAGCGGCAGTATAACTGGTTTGTGCATCTGGAACTTTATGAACCGAAACGGTTACATAAGACGGTTCGCTTAAAGTATAGAAAACTGATGTTGTATCTTCGATGGTGTCCAAATTAGGAGTAAATGGACTTGGTTGAGAAATAACATTATTATTTACACTGACCTGATATGGAGCCACAGTCGGATTTACCGTATCAATTCTAAAACTTTCTGCAATGTTTGTGGTGGTGTAGTTATTGTTATTTCCGGCAAAGTCTTCTCCATTTATATTTATAGTGGCCAATCCGTTGGTGTCGGTTGTTTGCACGGTATAGGTGTACGCATAATCGTTTAAAGTATTGGTTGAATAGCTGGCTTGATTTCCATTGATTGCAACTTCGGGATTAAATGGCAACTGTTCTGATGATTTAAACTGGATGGTGGTACTGTCCCCTGCTTTAATAAAGAGCGGATCGGATGCAACGTTAGAGAATGTAGGTGCAATGGTGTCGACTTCAAAGTGGGCAGAGAAACTGTTGCCATTTAATCCCAGATCAGAAAAGTTTACGGTTACTTCTGCAGCGCCGTCATAACCGCTCACAACCTGATAGCTTGCGCTATAGTTATAATCATCCTGCTTAATAACTTTGGCATAGGCGGATGATCCTTTTTTCTGTTTTACGCTTACAAGCGGATAAGTTGAAAGTGGTTCCGAAAATTCCAAATCTATCTTAACCTCTTCGGCTGCGGCAGGATACGGATCGGATGAAATTGTACATTTATTTAGGGTTGGATTAATGTGATCGTTGCTTACTTCGAACATACTGCTATAAACAGTCAAAATATCATTCTGTGGCAGTGCCGGGGTGCCTAAGGCGTCGGTTGCATTTATGTATACATAATATTGTTTAGAGGGTACATGATTATTAGAGTTATTTTTGCCATCCCAGGTATAGTTGTAGGTTCCAGGTGAGTGTTTTAAATTCCTGGTAAAGACTACTTCACCGCTGGCGGTTGTTACATCAATTTTTACTTCTGCATCTTTTGTAATCCACTGTTGCGGATAATTAATTGTATAAGTAAAAACAGTTTTGTCAGATACCTGGTCCCCATTGGGAGAAAAAATTGACGGGCTGGCAGAAATTGATACGGCCGGTTTGGTTATAACAGTTAAGATTTCGTTTGAAACAGTAACCAGATCTCCAACTTTGTCCTCAACGGTTATTTCATAATGATATTCCCCGTCATTTTTTATAAACTTATCATTGGGATCATTGCTATCCTTTTCTCCGCTCCAATAATAAATATAGGTTCCAGCGTTCTGCGTTTCGGAATCAGCAATGGTTTTAACAGTTGCATTTGCAGAATTCAAAATCTTAACGCTAACTTTATATTCTGGTACACCGCCGGAGAGTTTATATGTAATTTTCGCGCTATCAGTATGCCCGTCTGAATTTGGGGTTATTGCTGCCGGATAAACTGCGTGGTCGAGACTGATTGAACTGATTGCACTCAGGGCAAAAAGCTCGGAGTTTTTTTCTGAGGAGTTCTTTGCCCTGTCTTCGGCGGTAACTTTAAAATAAGTCTGCTGTGTCTTAGATGATGGAGAATAATCTAATAGATAAGTTCCGGCCGATTTTTGCCCGCTAAAAACATTGTCGACTGTATTACCGTCGATGTCGTGAACCGAAACATTTACAGCAGCTGTTTCTGGAATGCTGTATTTTAACGCTGCTTTTTTTGCGGTGTAATCAACCGAGACAGGATAACAGAAGATTGCCGGCGGGCTGTTGTCTACCAGTACGGTATTTGATACATTGGCCGGAGTTCCTCCGTCTGAATCCAGTGCGATTATCTTGAATTCGTACATTCCGTCACCGACTTTGTTTGTATCTTTTGTTGAGAGCACTCCGGAATAGCCGGGGAGGTAATCTCCCGACCATTCTGCGGTATGCTCACCTTTGTCTTGTAATTCACCAAAAACCAAATTTTTAATTGCTTTATTCCCCGGTCCAGCAACAAAGGCCTGAACTCTACAGTTGTCACGCCCGAGGTAATACTTTATTTTAGTAGAATCTCCTCTGGCAGGGGAGAAGGGGTTTGGATCAGCATAGGCATACGCCAATAATGATGGGATATGATCAACGGTTAAAGTTTTTATATCTGATTTTCCGATATTGCCGACCGGATCTTCGGCAGAGATCTGATAAGTGAATTTTCCACTGAGAATTTCATTATGTGAACCACGACCGTCCCAGATCCAGCTGCCGGTGGTTTCAACCGGTTTAGAATATTTTCTAAACAGTGAACCTTCATCTCTGAAAATACTGACTGTAGCATAGGCCGGTTCGGTCAGTTTATAACTAATTTTAGTTATATCTTTTATCCCATCTTTATTTGGTGTAAAAGGATTTGGAAGAGAGTTGAGTTCGCTGATAGTTGGCGGAGTTGTGTCGATAATGGTTTGGCCGGAGATGTTATTGCTGATATTGCCAGCCTCATCAATTGCAAAGATTGTATAAGTGTAATAACCATCCGCAAACTTTTCAGCGGCATAGGTGGTAGAATTAAGATTCCAATGGCCGGTAGCCAGTTGCCGGTAAAGGTTAAAGCCGTTCTTTCCCCAGGCTAATTGGATTCCGGTTCCAGCTTCTGCCTTGATTGATTTACTGACCAAACTTTTACCGGAGGGATCTTTAATGACCAGTTCAACTTTTCCTTTTTCGTTTGAATTCATGCTGTAAGTAACTGCATCCCATCTTCCGTCTTCATTAGGTGAGAATGCTTTTAGGTTTGCAGCAGCAGTTACAACTGGTGGGGTAGTATCTTTTTCAACATCAACATAACCGCTGGTCTTAGCTGTTTTATCTCCTTTAGGATTTGAAACCACAAAGATATAATTCATACCTTCTCTGATCAGCTTTACAGCTTTAAATCGAAAATTGCCTTTCGAGTCAGCGGTTGATTTTCTGATCGGGGCGGAACCAGAAGCTAAAAGCTTCGGTTCCTTACTGACAAAGACTTCTAATTCTGAATCTGGCTCTGCAGTCCCATAAATTGTGACCGTACTTTTGTTTGTTATGTAACGATCAGCTTTTACAACGGGAGCGGAGAGTTTAAATTTTCCATTCAAAAGCCCGTAAGTAGAAAAGTGGTTAAGCGGTGCAGAGAAGACATAAATTAGATCATTGTTACCATCTTTTTCGACTGATTGTAAGTTATTATCAACAATTTCAAGATCTCCATCTGCAGTGATCTGGTGGATATTTAATCCGAGTCCTTGAGGAAGACCAATTCCTGACCAGTAACCGTGCGCTAAGAGATCGTCAAAGGTATAGATAAAACGGAGCGTCGGTCTTTTTTCTAATGCAAATTTATGCGGAGATGGTTTAATTTCTACGATCGGTCCGTGTGACATGATAACCGGGCGGTTGCGGACAGTGATCTCGGTCATAGTTACCGGAGTAACTGTTACTAATTGGTCTTGCGGGAATGAATTTGGTAAAAACGAAAGTTGAGCCCGTCGATATGCAGAAAAAACGTTCTGGATTTTATCTCCACCTTTTTTAACCGGAGTCCCAATGTTAATATCCTGTGTTGCAATGTATGATCCGGTTTTCAAAAGTATAGAATATATCCCATTCAACCGATTTACATCCCACCAGGCGAGGGTGCCGGTGCGCTTATTGTTTTCTTTTATAATACTTTTCCATTTACTTCCGTCAAAATACATCAATTCATAAGCACCACTAACTGAACCGGTTATTTCTACATAGCGTTTCTCTCTGGCATATGGATCAAGTTTTAATTCAAAATAATCTTTGGTATGGTCCGTGCCAGAATATACCGATCCAATATTTAGATCCTCGTTTCCAATCCAGGCTTTGTCATAAACAGCAATTTCCCAATTATTAATTTCAAGGTTCGGGTTGCTGATATTTACTCCGCCATCTCTTGCAAACTTATCCTGCTTTAAGAACGAGAACTTTAGCGCGCTGTCGGTCTGGTAATCATTATTCCAGTTATATTCTGACGCAATATTAATAAAGTGCCGGCCACAGAAATCGGTGTCATTAAATAATTTGCTACCACTCCTGATCCGGCCATTTGTTGCCAGTAGATTTATGTCATCATCAGTAGTCCACTGTTGTGGAGTAGCAGTATCTTCAGCATAAACAAATCCGTTTCTTCCTGTGCCATGCAGTTCAACATCTAGATCATCAAAATAATCATTAACGGAATATGTTAGCTCTTCAACATAGTCTGGAACCGGCAAAAGTTCACCCGGGCTTAGGCCAGAGTTCCATTCAGATTTGCCGATGGAATTGTAGAAAATTGTTTTTCCAGAAAAAGTTCCGTCTGGTTTTGCTTCATTCTTTTTACGGTTAACTTCGGCTTGATCGATTTCGTAAAAGCAGGGGTTAGACTGGCTGCCGTAACCGTTATATTTCATCGCATTTTCTGGTTTGTCGATCTTACCTTTTCCGATAAGTTGCTGATAATTAGTTCCACCTGCACCATATTTAGCTTCCCAGTTTGCAAGAGCAGTATCAGGATTCGGCCAGTCGAAAGTGAAAGTGCTCTGGCCCTGTCCGGATTGAGCCGCAGAGTAAAGAGTTAGATCGGTTTGAGCGGTATATTTTAAGTCGCTATTCTTAATTAGCTTCCCGCTTTCCGGCAGGGTGATAGGCATGAATTCAATAACTTCATCAGTAAGATAGCTGTCCCAACCGATTGTCGAAGCAAGTGAACCTTTATAGCCTTTTAAGTTTGCATCACTGGCTAATTGATTTAAGTATGATGATTTATCTTCCCAGCTTTTTCCTTGCAGTTGAGCGGTGATTTCTGCTGCAGTGAATTCGTACGGTTCATCTGGTGTGGCTTCCGGATCATCAAAGAACAATTTGCCGGGGAAGGCCAAACCGCGGTTGATATCTGTTAAGTGAATATTGAAATCTTTTGTTAATGGATGATTTTTGTTCACAAAACCATACCAGGGGATAAAGCGGTTGGTCAGCCGGGAGTATTTTATCGGCGCTTCTAACGTTAGATTTAGATCATAGGACAGATTGCTTTCGTTAAAATTGTTGATCTGGGATATGGTGACAATCCAGATCGTTTTCTGTGTGGGGGCTGGTGGGCAAAGGTCGGGATAGGTCTGTTCGAGGATTAATCGGTTTAATCGGATAACCAGCTTTTTCTCATGATCACTAAGTGCGGTAAAATCCTGCTTCCGCAATGACCCGGTAGCGCTGACCAGGACCTTGATTTCTGGGGAGGGGACCAGTCCGCCTTTTTTTATTTTCCAGAAATCATAAAAGGTGGGCTGGCGGATCAGGAAATTTAAATATTGTTCCGGTCTTAATTTGGGCAAATTAATCTTACCAATGGCATAATCATCCGCTTTGATTGCGTTGATCAAGGAGTTAATCGGCTTGGTCCTTTCCTCAATAAGAGCGAGGACTTCTTCAGTTGGAATACTTTTTAATTCAGAAAAAGATATTCCTATATTGTCCTTTATGTTGAACTGTTCGGGAGTAAAATCAGAACGGCCAAAATAAATCGGATTGATCCCGCTTTTAACGGAGTTGTTAATGTTGTAAATTGCCTTAAAAATGCCCTTATCGCCCGGGAAATTTTTATTCTTGTTATCGGCAATTACTCCCGTTTTGAATTTTTCAACATAGGCCTCGGCTTCGCTCAGGGAAGCAAAACCCCGGGTCTGGTAATTATTGTAGATCGGGACGATAACTTTTTCAAAATATATATTCTCCTTAAACTGGTCCACCTCGCGCTGTGAAAATAGCTCAAAAACGATATCTACTTTTTTATAATGCCGCCAGTACGATTCGGAGGCGCCCGGAGTGGTTGGGCCAAACCAGCTGTTGGAATCGCCGGTCCCTTTGAAGTTAAATTTGTTTCCCAGACTGACGCCGCTTTTTCCATCTTCTCTAAATGACCAGTTATATTCACCCAGATCCCGTTTAAAGTCATAGGTGCTATGGTGGGTATTGCCAATCCGGTCCCAGTCATTCCAATGCTCTTCATATTTCCCTTCGATCCTGGCTTTTATCTTTACATCCACCTGCTTAAATCCCCGGTGCATCAGAGCAGCGAAGGGGATATACGGATAAACGGTAAAACGTTGTTTTCCGGAGGCAGTTAGCTGATACTGAAAATTCCGGGGCGGATGGTAAAGGCCTAATCCTTTTGCTTCGAAATAGTAAGGTGACTCACCGATAGCCAGCTGGATTGCTGAGCCATTCAGGAACGCTTTCTCCCCGATTGGATCGAGGCTGGCATAATTTGCATTAGTAAAAGTTTTTTTAATATTAATCCCGGTAATACTTTCAGAATGGCTGGTTGTCCCATCTTTTGCTGACAAGAATAATTTTATATAGTAATTGCCAGAGGTAACAATAGTTGAGCTGTCCGCTTTCGGATAATTTCCTTTCCAGGAGAAGGAGTGTTTGTTCTGGTCTGATATTGCACCGTTGACCGGTTCATTTTCAAGCAGGGTACAGACCAGCTTATGGTTATAGTCATATACGTAAGCCGAAGCGTTAGCCGCTTTTGATATATTATAATAGACCGATACCCGGTCAGGAGCTCCCAGGGTGGAGAAAGTTTTGTTAACTGTTTCGATATTTGTTACTTCAAACGGAGTTGTAATCTTGATCTGCTTTTCAGCAGTTGCCAGTCCGATCCCATCTATTCCTTCCGCAATTACCCTTACTGTATAAGTTCCGGAGTCGGCAAACGCTCCGGTTTCTAACCTTCCATCCCAATCAGCACCAGAGACAGAAGGATTATAACCGCCGTTTTCAGATGAACTTCCCATGGCAGCAAGATTTGTTAAGCTGTTATTCTTTACATCAATCATTATTGGCAGATAATCTGAGGTGTACTTTGTTATACCAAGATAAATGTTCCGGGCATAGATCTGTGGACTGCTCGGATCCTCATCAATTTTTGGTGTAATCATCAATTGATTAGTATCTGTACTAACCGTAAATGAAAATCCACCTGGCGAACTTGTATTCCAACTTATAATAGTTCCATCATTTTTAATTTTTAATTTTTCATTTTTAATTTCAATTTTCCCGCCCATCGCGATGACATTACCGCTAAAAGTATGGCTTTTTCCATCGTGTGACCAGTTGATATGCCAGACGTCATCAACATCTTTCCAGATAAAATATCCGAGATCTTTGCCGGCCGTATATTCCGGTTTGCCCAGGGAAGGTGCCCCGGCGACGTTGGGGAATTTTTTGTAATAGACAACCTGGCCGTCCGCTTTAGCAACTTCGATATTAACGTTGGCTGGTTTGACGCTGTTCTGGAATGTGATTGGTAGTTTGACTGAATCATCGTTCTTGAAAGAGATGAGAGATGGGAGATGAGATAATTCAATATAAGGTTGAACGGTTTTTTGGTTCGGATCATTTGCAACCGTTACAGTCCTGGTTGAGGCTGCAGACTGTCCTCCTTCTTCTTCGGCAATAACTTGAATAGTATACGTTCCGTTTGCCAGTCCAGCAGTGTAGAAATATCCCAGGGTGCTTCCTCCCTGGACAGGCCGAATCCCTTCGTTAAGTGCTTTTACTAAATCAGATTTCCACACTGTACTGTTACCTTCTGCATAAAAGAGAGAATACTTCTTGAATGGTTTGTCATTGGTCCAGTCCGGATCGATTGCGGTTCCACGGATTGCAACGGTGCCCGATACTGTTGCTGCGGCTGCAGGGAAATCGATTACTGGAGCAATTCCATCTTTTACGCAGGTGGCGGTTGCGGTAGAGTAATTCCCAAACTTATCTTCTGCGATTATTTTTAACTTATATGCCCCCGCTTTTATAGTCGGGCTCGAAGCGTCCCATTTCAGCGTATTTATGCCGGAAAGTGAGGATAGCCGCGAGTACGTTTTCACCACTTTTTCTGTTTTTTCTTCTACCACCTTTATTGTTGTAGTGAGCAGTGAACCGTGAACAGTGAGCTGATTCGATTCAACGTCGTTAGCTTCTGAAAGTTGATAAGAGATCGTTGTTTGATATGGATTCTTGCCGCTATTGGATAGAGCATACGGAACGGCGGACTGGGCGTAGATTACCGGAGGGGTTCTATCTACTCTGATTGAACTTACTTTGTACGGCGTACTCATGTTGCCGGCCTTATCTTGAGCGGTAATTTCAACATCGTACAAGCCATCCTTTAAAGCGGGCATGAATTTATTATCGTAATTCCAAGTGTGGGTTGCGTGAACAGTGAGCGGTGAACTGTGAACTGATGATGACCGAGCTAAGAAAACTTCTTCTTTTCCGGTATCTTTGTTTTTCATTCTGATAAAGACCGTTGCTGGTTCATTGAGTTTGATTGTTACTGATTGTTTATTAGTGGCCATGGTCATGGTTTTTGGGGAAAAAGTTGCGCTGGTTATTTTGGGTCCGACGGAATCGACTTTGAGTGGTTTGGCAATTATTTTATAATTCCCGGCCTGATCATATCCTTTTAGTTTGATAATATAGTCGCCGTCAGTAACAAGAATGCCATTTTTGTATTTCCCGTCCCAATTAAAGAAATGTTCTCCCTGAGCAACTGCATCGGCCGTTGCAATTTCTGTTAGATATTTATTCTGTGTGCTATAAAGCGAACAGGTGATTTCGTTTACAAAATGCGAGACCTCGTCAGATACGTTATAGGTAAGGGTTAAAGTATTATTGTCTACGGGAGAGAAGAGTTCCGGTGGTGTGCTGGCAGTGGCAGAAAAAACCGCTGTTAATAATATTACAGTAATACTGATTATATGTTTAGCAAGATTTCTCATTTCTTTCTAACCTGCTTCATAGTAAAAGTGATATTAGGAGGCTTGGTGTCGATCCAATAAGTCCAGCTTCCCTCTGACATTCCAACCTCGCTCTTTGCTTTCACCGTCACTTTGTATTCACCATCTCCAAAATCTACAGGTGTTTGATAACTTCCTTTCACCTGAGTTTTGTAATCATTGACCTTAATGTGTTCAATCTTAAAATTAGGATCCTTCAATAAATCAATAAATGGTTGTTCGTTCTTGTATAGAATGGCTGAGTATATATCCGGTATCCCTTCTCCCGTCTTAC
>JBHPMS010000020.1:0-13438 GCA_042563095.1 Candidatus Margulisiibacteriota bacterium | reverse complement strand
GGGATCGGTTTAGCGCCAAGGCAGGCAACTGCGTTGCGAGCCGCCTCCCCACCAATTTTCTTTGGATCAAGTTTTCCCCAGGAGATCGAAAGATGGGATTGGAACAGAACCGTTTGATGGTGAGGGTGTTTCGACTGGCAAAACAATAGTAATTGAAAATGGGATTTTAAAATCATACCTATATAACACCTACTCTGCCCTGAAAGATGGTGTAAAATCGACCGGGAACGCGTCACGTGGATATTCTGGTACTCCAGCGATTGGTCCAACCAATATGTACGTAATCCCCGGTAAAAAGATTAATATCAAAACAAAATATCTCTGTGTTACCCGTCTCATGGGCCTGCACACTATAAATCCTATCTCCGGCGACTTTTCGGTCGGTGCTATCGGACAACTTTTTGAAAATGGAGAAAAGGTCCGGTCTGTCCGTGGTATAACCATTGCCGGAAATCTGGTCAATCTTTTGCAGAAAATTGAAACGGTCGGATCAGACCTCCGCTTCTTCGGTTCCATCGGCGCCCCTTCAATTTTAATCTCCGAACTTAGCATCAGCGGCTGATTGTGATAGAATATAATCATTATGGTCCGAAAAATTAAAATATTCGATACTACCCTTAGAGACGGCGAGCAGTGCCCGGGGGCATCGCTTAACATAGAAGAGAAGCTGGAGATCGCCCGGCAGCTTTCACGCCTTAAAGTTGATATAATCGAAGCCGGATTTGCAATTGCTTCTCCAGGCGATTTTGAATCGGTCCAAACCATTGCAAAAAAGATTAAAGGGCCAATTATTTGTTCGCTGGCCAGAGCAAAGAAAGAGGATATCAAACATGCCGCCGAAGCGATAAAACCGGCCAAAAGGAAGAGGATCCACACTTTTATCGGTACCTCCCCTATCCACATGGAGAAGAAACTGCGGATGAAACCGAACGCTGTGGTTACAACCGCAACCGAGATGGTAAGTTATGCCAAATCTTTCTGCAATGACATTGAATTCTCTCCAGAAGACGCCGGTCGCTCTGAAAAACCATTTCTGTACAAAATTATTAAAGCAGTCATTAAAGCCGGGGCAACAACCATTAACGTTCCGGATACAGTTGGCTACACCACTCCCTGGGAATTTGGCAAACTGATCGAAGATCTGCTAAAACATATACCGGAGCTTAGAAATATCGATCTTTCTGTCCATTGCCATAATGATCTTGGTCTGGCAGTTATTAATTCACTGGCCGCAGTTAGAGCCGGTGCTACCCAGGTTGAGTGCACCATTAATGGAATTGGCGAAAGGGCCGGTAATGCTTCGCTTGAAGAGATTGTCATGGGACTAAAAACCAGACAAAAATTCTATAAGGCAATAACCAATATTAAAACAACCGAGATACATAAGACCAGCCGTCTGGTTTCAAACCTTACTGGAATGCTGGTGCAACCTAATAAGGCGGTTGTTGGGGGAAATGCATTTGCGCATGAAGCAGGGATCCATCAAGCTGGAATGCTTAGATCACGCGATACTTATGAAATTATGACACCAGAGAGTATCGGATTGAAAGAATCAAAACTGGTCCTCGGAAAACATTCTGGCCGCAATGCTTTTGTAAAAAAAATTAAAGATATGGGGTATTCGCTTGACAAATCAAACCTTGAAAAAGCTTTTAAAAGTTTTAAGAAGATTGCTGACCTTAAGAAAGATGTCACCGACCGTGATCTTGAAGCGATCATCTCAGAAGATATTTACGTTGCCAAAGAAACTTATAAAGTTGATAAAGTCGAGATAAAATCGGGAACAAATCTTAGACCTTCGGCAAAAGTATCGGTTCTTTTCAAAGGAAAGAAGAAACTGGCAAAAGAATATGGTTCTGGCCCGGTTGATGCAGCTTATAAAGCAGTTCAAAAGATTATTGGAGATAAGCCAAAACTGGTTGATTACACTATTCAAGCTATTACAGGTGGAACTGATGCACTGGGTGAAGTTACAGTTAGGATTAAGAAGGGAGATAATATCTACACCGGTCATGGTGCTCACACCGACATCATCGTTGCTTCAGTCAAAGCCTACCTTGCTGCAATAAATAGGATGGTTCACTGATCCATCACGATGCAGGTGACGGTGCGGGAGACAAAACCGGTGCCGCGGATTTTTTTGATCAAAACTTCACCAATCGATTTTAGATCAGCCGCTTCTACAAAAGCAATTACATCATACGGTCCAGATACAAAATGGAGAGTTTTGAACTCCTTTACCACCTTAAGCACTTCAATCAACTCACTGCTTTTGCCAGGTAAAGTCTCGATTAAAATATAAGCTTGTGAACTGCTCATTCACTGTATTTTAAGTCTTGAACTTAGATATGTCAAGTGTTATAATTTTGGTTCATGAACAAGTTCTGGAATGGCCTCAGTTCAAACTTCTTCAGGGGACTAATTATCCTCTTACCCCTGTTAGTTACTATCTGGTTAATCTTTTTAATCTTTAACTTTTCAGACAGCATTCTCGGCAATGTTATTTACATGATTGCAGGCAAAGAAATAAAAGGCCTGGGCTTACTTTTAACTGTTGTTTTTGTCCTGATTACAGGGTATTTTTCTTCTTATATCATCGGTGCCAGGGTATTTAAATTAGGCGAAGAACTCCTTTTTCGTGTTCCAATTGTCAAAAGTATCTATACCGCAGCCAAGCAGATTAACGACATCCTCTTTACCCATGCTGACACATCCGAAAAATTTAGGCACGTTTGCCTGGTAGAATATCCAAGGAAAGGGATCTACTCGATGGGATTTATAACTTCTGACGCAGCTTCAATAATTGAAAAAAGATTAAAATCTAAACTACTCAACGTTTTTATCCCCAACACCCCCACCCCTGCTACCGGATTTATGATAATCGTCCCGGCCCAAGATGTAATCTTGCTCGACATGAAAATGGATGAAGCCTTCCGATACATCATCTCTGCAGGCGTTCTAAATGCTGATGGGAAAAAGGTAAAAACCATTGCAACTGACGAGTGAATTCACCAAAGGATTTTTCGACCAAAATCCGGTATTTAAAATACTTTTAGGCCTCTGCCCCACCCTGGCTGTTACCACCGGCGTAATCAACGGAATCGGGATGGGACTGGCAGCAACTTTTGTACTCTTTTTCTCTAACCTTTTAGTTTCAATGATCAGAAATATTACTCCCAAAAAGATCAGGATCCCGGTTTTCATTATTATCATTGCTACCTTTACCACAATTGTAGATCTGCTCATGGCAGCCTATTTACCGCCATTGCATAAAGCCTTAGGCGTCTTTGTTCCATTGATTGTAGTTAATTGTATAATTTTTGGACGAGCCGAAGCTTTTGCTTCAAAAAATAATGTAATCAGCTCACTCTTTGATGCTCTCGGCATGGGTTTTGGTTTTACCTTTGCCCTTATTTGTATCGGTGGAGTTAGAGAGATTTTAGGCTCGGGTGCGATTATCGGCTTTCAGGTACTCCCTGCAGCTTACAAACCAATGCTTATTATGATCCTTCCTCCCGGTGCGTTTTTAACCCTCGGTATCATTACTGGCTTTTTTAATCTCAAAAAGAAGGAAACAAAATTAACATGCACATCATAATTGTCGGTTGCGGTCGCGTTGGCGCACAACTGGGGATAATGTTATCTGATCTTACCCATAACATCGTGGTAGTTGATAAAAATCCAAAATCATTCCGCCGTTTAGGTGCAATGTTTAACGGTATTACCATTACCGGGATTGGTTTTGATCCAGAAATTTTAAAGCGCGCCGGCATTGAGCGGGCCGATGCGGTAGCGGCTGTTACCAACGGTGATAACTCTAATATTATGATCAGCCAAATTGCAAAAAAAGTTTTTCAGATACCAAAAGTTATTACCAGGATATATGATCCTGAACGGGCTGAAATATTCAAAAGCTTTGGGTTGGAAACAATCTGCACTACCGTGATTGCAGCACAAATATTTAAAAACTTCATATTACACCAGAATGACACTTTAAACCTGGCAGTCGGCAAGGATATTGTAAATCTCTTTTACCATATCGACTCAAATATTGAGAAGAAGTTAACCTGATATGTTTGTAATAATTGTTGGTGGAGGGAAAGTTGGACAGTTCTTGGCGCAAACCTTAGCTGCCAAGAAATACCATATAATATTAATTGAAAAAGATGAAAAGCGTGCCCAGCAGCTGGCAGAAGAGTTAGATGATATTCTAGTGGTAACTGGAGATGGGTGTGATCCACATATCTTAGAAAACGCTAAAATCGCCAAGGCAGAAGTTTTGGTAGGTGTTACCGGGGACGACGAAGACAACTTGATTGTATCTCAATTAGGGAAAGAAAGTTTTAAAGTCCCTCGCACCATCGCCCGGGTTAATAATCCCAGAAACCAGATTATCTTTGAAAAGATGGGGATCGACGCAATCTCTTCTACTACAATTATTTCTAAAATGATTGAAGAAGAAGCCAGTGTTGGCGACTTAACAACCCTGCTTTCTATTAAACGCGGCAACCTGCATATCCTTGAATTAAAACTCAGTCCCGATTCACCTGCGACCGGAAAAAAGATTATGGATATGAAACTCCCCGCTGATTGTTTATTGGCTACAATTATTAGAGAGAACCAGACAATTTTTCCACGGGGGGGGACGATCCTTTTTCCGGGTGATACAATTATTGTTTTAACAACAGCCGAAAACGAAAAACAGATTAAAAAGCTTTTCTTGGTCTAGCTATGCTAATTCAACCAACAACCGAAGATTTAAAAGCAGTCGGCTACAACATCGGCCGGATCGTAATTGCTTTTGGTTTTACCATGGTGGTTCCACTCTTAACCGCCCTCTTTTTAGGGGAATGGGATCCGCTCTTAGACTTTATAATAGGTTTTCTGGTCTGTTTAATCGTAGGCTTAGCATTTATGGTTTCATTCAAAACCAAAAAAGATTTAGACTGGGTACAGGGATTAGTAGTCTCCTCCACCTCCTGGATTTTTGCCATGATATTAGGAGCTATCCCGCTCTTTTTTTCTGGCCATTATTTATCATTTTTAGATGCCTGTTTTGACTCTATGTCCGGAATAGCAACCACCGGACTTGCATTAATCCAAGACTTAGACCACCTCTCCCATGCCCATAATATGTGGCGGCACCTTTTAATGTTTATCGGTGGTCAGGGAATAATAGTAATCGGACTAACTTTTTTGATCCGCGGATCAGCCGGAGCTTACCGGATGTATATTGGTGAGGCACGCGATGAAAAAATCATGCCAAACGTTATCCATACCGCCCGTTTTATTTGGGGTATTAGTTTTATTTACTTACTGGTTGGGATTTTAGCGCTCAGCATTTTGTTTGCCAACATGGGAATTCCGCTCCTAAAATCATTCTTGCACAGTGTCTGGATCTTTATGGCCGCCTACGATACCGGCGGTTTTACTCCACAATCACAAAATATCCTTTATTATCACAACTTCGGGGTTGAGCTGGTGACGATTCTCTTTATGGTCTTAGGAACTCTCAACTTTGCACTCCATTTTGCTCTCTGGTCAGGCAACCGGAAAGAGTACCGGAAAAATATCGAAATCTTTACTATGCTTTCTACCCTGACACTGGTATGTGTTACAGCATTCATTTCTTTAAATAAATTTACAACTTATCCCCATTGGTTGGCAATTTTCAGGAAAGGTTTTTATCAGTTAATTTCTGCCCACTCCGGAACCGGTTACATGACAATATATGCTGCCCGTTTTAATGATTGGGGGGCGCTCGGTATATTTGCGGTGATTATGGCCATGGCCTTTGGAGGATCAGCCTGTTCAACCGCAGGCGGGATAAAAGCATTGCGTCTTGGGCTTTCCTTAAAAATCTTGGTCCAAAACATTAAGAGCATTATGGCTCCCGGCGGCGCGATTATTATCGAAAAATTCCATCATATTAAAGACATTGTCATGGATGACAAAATTATCCGCTCCACTTTAATCATCACCCTGCTCTACATCATAGCCTACATCTTTGGGACGGCAGCCGGAATGTATTACGGTTATCCATTACAGGACGCAGCCTTTGAATCAGTCTCTGCCTGCGCCAATGTTGGCTTATCGATTGGTGTAACCACACCATCAATGCCCTCTGGTTTAAAAGTGGTTTACATCATTCTTATGTGGATGGGCCGGCTTGAATTTATGTCAATCTTTGCTCTGATGGGCTTTATCTTCTCAATCCTGGAGGGAAAATGACTCAATTAATCCGTTCATTCGTTGTCTATTCGTTGATAGTATGTTCCTTGGTTATTCCAGCTTTTGCTGGAGTAAGCAGTTTTGAGCTTATCAATAATCCAGCTCCTTACAATAATAAGACCATTATTTATGAAGGCGAAGCTATCGGCGACATCATGGATGGTTGGATAAACGTGAATGACGGCAACGCTGCAATTGGTGTCTTTGCAACAGACAGATCCCAATTGGAAAAAATAAAGTTTTTGGGAAATTATAAAAATAAGGGCGACCGGTTAAGAATAGAAGGGATCTTTAATCAAGCCTGCGCCCGGCACGGTGGTGATTTAGATATCCATACCAATAAAATTGAGATAATAAGAGTCGGCCAGAAGATAGATAGAAAACCTGATTTGACCAAACTCCTCTCAATAATGATCCTGGCAATTACAATGATGATTCTTTATATGATAAAAACTATTCACGAAAAGACATGATAGGTTTACTGCAAAAACCACACTTTCCTGAGCTGATATGATTCTTAGTAATATTGTAGCCGATCCGCTCAACAATTAATCTTTTACAATTAAAGCAATAGGTGTTTTCTCCAGTGTGACCCGGAACGTTTCCAATATAGATATAGTGTAGTCCAGCCTCCATTCCAATCTGCCTGGCTTTTTCGAGAGTTGCTACCGGAGTTGGTGAGAGGTCTTTATAATCAAGGTAAGGCATAAAACGGGTAACGTGCCAGGGAGTATCTTCACCCAGGTATTTTTTTATCCAGTATGCAATCCCCATTAATTGCTTATCATCATCATTAACGGTTGGAACAATATTGGTTACGACTTCTACATGCATGTTCCACATTTTTTTGGCATGTTCTGCCACTTCCAAAATTCTCTGGTAATGCGGAATTTTGCATAATTTTTTATAGGTATCTTCAGAAAAGCCTTTAATGTCCACCCGAAAAGCATCCAGGTAAGGACCGATATCATTTAACGCAAGCTTATTAATATAGCCGTTGGTCACATAAACCGTAAATAAATTATTCTGCTTGGCCAAACGTGCACTTTCAAGTGTGTATTCAAACCAGATCGACGGTTCGTTATAGGTCCAGGCGATTCCTTGAGCCCTTTTTTCAAGTGCACTCTCAATCAATTGTTGCGGAAGAATAATCCTCTCTGACAAAACCGCTTTTGAGTAATCAGCATGCGAGATCTGCCAGTTCTGACAGTGTCCGCACAGCATGTTACAACCATAGGTTCCGATTGAGAGCACCTGGCTGCCGGGATGAAAGTGGAAAAGCGGTTTTTTTTCGATCGGATCAAGAGCAAGGGAAGAGACAACTCCGTAGATTAAACTGTAAAATTTCCCTCCTTTGTTCTGCCTGACCCCGCACTTTCCTACTTTGTTGGGGAGAACTATACATTCCCACGGGCAAAGATAACAACGCACTCTTTTTTTATCCAGCTTCTCATAAAAAAGCGCTTCTTTTTTGTTCATTAATGCTCTATTATACCAAGAAATTTACTAGGGCTTAATATCTCAATTCCCATATATTTATTGATAGATAAAATAAGCTTATCTCCAGTCACAATACAATCTGCTTTGCCATCTTTCGCACAAGCCAGTATTTCATTATCAACGGGATCCTTAGCGATCAAACTGACTATAGACGTTACTTTAATAACCTTTGCGAGAGATAAAATATCATATTCTATTTGATTTAATTTTGATTCTGGTATCTTAAATTTGCGGCTTAGTGCTTCTCTAATTTCCCAAATGATATATTCAGAGATAATGATTTGAAATTTCTTCTGCCTTGCAAGGTTGATTATTTTTTTGAGATTACCACCAAACAGAATCGCAGATATATAGATATTAGTATCTAACAAGACTATTTTCATTTAGAGGATCTAATGTCTCTAATTGTATTGATAATATCCTTTTTGTTAATCCTATTCTTTTTTGAAAATTTCTTTCCCCATATAAAGGTCTCATCCCAATAATCACTTTTTGGTTTTTCTAATACAATTTCTTTTCCGTTTAGCATTCTAACAACCAACCAATCCCCTTCTTTTATGTTGTGCTTTTTAAGAGTTTCTTTCGGGATCTCAATTGCGTTATTTTTATACTTATCCTTTTTCATTCTTATCACTCCCTTATAACAACAATTCTATCACAAATAAATTTCTCTAAGAAGTGAAATTTCCGGTCAGATTTTTCGATATATATGTAGAAGGGGGCGAACAACATGATTGTTGGAAAAACATTATGCCGAGCATATTCTTATTTGAGCAAGCCAATTGTCAGTTTAAGACAGCGCTTAGCAAATTCAGTGAACCAACCTATCGGACACAAATTAGCTTTATCGCTATTGGGGCACCCAGGAATAAGAAGCTATACAGAAGCTTTTGAAAGAAGCAGAAAGAACAATGAATTACTTAAACGTTTTAGCAGGAAAAAAAGCTTTTCTTGAAACAAGTGAATTTGATACTGGTCGAGCTGTTCCATCTTGGCCGATTGTCAGGTTAAATCCTGGTGTAGAATAGGAAAAATAAACCTTCTTCTCCCCTCCTGCATCCAATCCTTCGGCAAAACCGAGCGTAAAATCAGCCGGGGCAAAGTTAAAACCGTTGATTGTACCAAGCGTTATTTCGGCTCCGTAAGATTTTGAGAAACTAATCGTATTTATTTGATTAAAGGTAGCGCCGCCAGCTTCTAGAAAAAGCGCTCCATGTAATTTATCAAAGAATGTATAACCGTAACCCAATCCTTTTTCAGGATATGAAATTGGGAAACGATATTCTAATGATACCAGGCTCCCTTTATTCCCGGCAAAACTATCTGAAATATATCCCCGGACCGGTTGAGTGTTCCACCAATATCCTTGCTGGATAATAATGTCCCCCTGATTTGCATAAGTGGAATGGAGCAAGGCCAGCACATTATTGTTTGGAAGTTTATGATAAAAGTTTGAATGCAGTTTATAACGATTAAGATTATATGAACTACTCAGTCCTTTTAAGTAGATACCTGCGGTTAAGCTGCAATCAATCCCTTCTTCAGGAGAAATTGATTTCGCATAGCTTCTGGCATTTGAATAGCGATATTTAAATAATAATCCCCTAAAACTACCCAGGCTCGGTTGAGTCGATAAGGTTGAAAGTGTAGAAATACTTGTCAGCTGAATATTTTCCAGACCAACTGAGATTGATTGGCCGTCATAATCTTCAAAAACCACCTGATCAACAAATGAAAAGAGGAGTTGCTGGCTGCTATAGCGTTCCCAGTAGACCCTGGTCCCACCATCCCAGGAATAAGCCAGCGGAAAATCAGTAATCTGCACCGAAATCTGCGGTAATAACTGGTTATTTAAATAAGCAATTTGATAAATTGGCCGGTCCGCAGCCCAATCATAACTTAGCTGCGCCTGATAATAATGCTGCTGCAATGAATCTATCCCTTGAGTATAGATTGCGGTATGGCGTCCGTTTTCATCAATGACCGACAGCGGAAGCCACAGTTTTGGTATCAGAGCCGGCAATGGATTGTAATCAGTTTTTCGCACAGAATATTTATTTTCATTTATTTTTGGCTTTTTATCTTTGACCTTTGACCTTTGCAGTTCGACTTCGCGCCAACGGGATGGATCAAATGGAATCAAAGCTAAATCATACCCGTTGGAGCTGTAGTTAACAAACGTAATTTTTTCTCCGTCCGGTGATACTGCCGGCATCAGCGCCATCCCCAGAACACCGGTAACCTGAAAAAGCTGTCTGTCTTCCAGGCGCAGTGCAAAGATATTGGCCACTCCAGTCTTATCTGAGTCAAAAAGAATATAATCTCCATCAGCTGAAAAGCTCGGATTGCCGCACAAACCAAAATCAATTAACTTTTCCTCTCTGCCACTCTCTAAATCAATTTGATAAAGCGATTGATCCCCTTCTACCCACTTTGCTGCAACAATCGACCTGCCGTTTGGAGAAAAGACCGGATGAAAATAAGATACTCCGGGAACATTATCACCAATTGGCGCTATCTTCCCGTTTTCGATAATCCTTAAATATCTGGAGCCCTGTATTAATTCTGTAAAAACAATTAGCTTTCCGTCCGGCGAAAAAGCTGGATCAGCTGCCCGCCTCCCTTCAGTTATCCTTTTTTTCTTTTTATTTTTTATATCCAAAACATAGATATCCTTATGGAAATAAAAATTATTTTGCACCGTCCCTTTAGAATAAATCAGCTTTTGGCCAAGCAGGTCAAGATTATCTTCAAAGAGCGGCTGCTCTGCAACTTTTTCTGATTTTCTTAAATTAAGATTGTACTTCTTGATGGCTGGATAATTACTATAATCTCTCTCTGCATAATAGATATTCTCTGAATCCTCTGACCAGATCGGCTGTAAGTTGTAATGGCCACTACTGGTCAATTTGTCTGGTTTAATAAAATGATCATCTTGAAGAGCTTGTTTTTGTAAATTATATTTTTCTTTTTCATAAATTATCCAATCGTCCCATAACCTGATCAAGCTTTTACCATAAATTGCACGGAACGCTTGATCGATCCCGCTGTATAGAATATAATCCCCATAGCGCAGGTTCAGGTCGGTTATTTTATGTTGACCGTATGTTTCAGATAGATATTCAAAGAAATAAGAGCCATAGACGTACCAAAGATTTTTACCTGGCCAGCGAACGGTGTTGATTGCTGCCTGGTCAATGCTCTTCATATTATCTTCTAAAATATCCATCCGCAGGAGTGCCTCAAAGCGGGGATTAAAGATCCTCCCCCCATCATAAAAATGGCTTTCCATATAGACTGCCAATCCCTCCAGCATAAAACCGGGAGCAATGCTGTTTGGAAAAATGACCCGCCCAAAGATCATCTTAGTAAGTTTGGAAGCAGGTCCAATCGTATCCATATTTAAAACGTGTGTATATTCATGAAAGAATACATATTTTAGCCAATTTTTATAACTATAAGGAGATAAGTTTGAGCCGGTATTGGTCACATACAATGATACTAATGGACCAGGAATAACCGTTGCCCAACCGTTTCCATAGTCAACATTGTCAACCAAAACTACATTTGTTTTCATCTCTGGAGTATGTCTCAAAAAGGGAGCAAGCTTGCGATGGACTTCTTCCGCCTGCGGGGCAAACTCTTCTGCAAGCTTCTCTAAGCCATCATGGTAGTGGATGGAAAAGTGGGCTGTTTCAATGGTACGCCAGGTATAGGCCGGATCGTACTGAACCGCAGCAAATGATGGAAAAACAAAACAACCAACTATCAACGAATAAACAACGAATAAACGAATTCTTTTCAAAATGACACTCCTAATTTTTGCTCGAATCCGTATTTAATTGCGTCTGCAACTTCTTCGAAGCCTGGTACTCGACCTAAAATTTCTTCGGCCGAAATCGCGCATTTAGAATAAAAATCTTTATCGACCGGTTTTTTAAGAACGTGTAAGACAGCTTGATAATCATGACGAATAAAAATAGAACCCTGCTGTAAAAGTGTCCGTTTCCCCCGCTTCTGCGCTGAACCGACCAATTTTTTTCCATTTACAACAAGCTCATATTCAGTTGGGTATGAAAAACAGAGATCCGGCCTTTTAATCTCGACTTTCTCCTTTTTAACATGTGCATCAATCCCCAGCTTAGAAAATCCGACTGCTAACGCTTCCGATATTTTTACATATGAATTTATCAGACCTTCCGCTAATGCATTAATATCTGTTACGACTGAATAAGAAACCTCACTCATATTATGAAAAACTAGACCACCACCAGTGGGACGCTTAACAATCTCCCACCCCTGATCAAAAGCCTTATAGATATCAACACTCTTTTCCATATCCTGGTTGTACCCCACCGAAATGCAAGGTGGATTCCAGGCATAGACCCGCAGCGTCGGCAGATTACTTCCAACTTCAAAGTCGTCAAATAGCTGCTGATCGAGCTGCATATTTTTATAGCCCGAGGTCGGAAGTGATTTTGTAAAACGCCATTCTTTTGTCATCTTTGTCTACTATTATTATATACCGTTGTAAATAAAGAGACAAACTGATAATATTAAAAAACAGAGATGCCCAAATCACGCTTAAACTTTCTAATTATTGTTTCTACCCTGATTTTTTTGCCCCTCCTCTTTTCCAGGCTAATCGTTTTCGGATCAAAGAGTGGAAAATGGTTTTATCCTTATTTAAGCCAGGTTTTTTTTGGCTATCATCCACCTCTCCTAAAACTTTCTATCACAATTCTAATTTTGTCGGTTATTGTTTATTACGCATTACTGAAAACCGAAAACATCTATGCCTGGTTTATAATCGGATCAATTGCAAACTTAATCCTTAGGTCACTCTCCCCCTTTTCACCTGGAAAGATAATAAAAAGTTATTTAGCAAACTCCTATTACACACTGTCCATACAGCACTCAGCATTTGATCTTTTGGCTAACTTTCAAAAGATTTCAGCGGAAGCTTTTTTTCATCTCCCCGGGAATATGCCGGGAAAAACCCTGTTTTTCCACTTTCTAAGGCTTTTTACTGCGTCGCCAGAGATAATGGGATATCTTATAATATTTATCTCAAACTTAGGAGCAATCCTGGTCTATTATATAGCTTTCGATATCATACAAAATAAAAAAATCGCTCTCTATTCAGCAATATTATATCTCTTTTTTCCGTCCAGGATTATTTTTTTGCCGATTCTAAACACCATCTCACCGCTCTTTATCTTACTGGCAATCTTTCTACTGTTGAGGTATTTTTATAGCAAAAAGATCTTCTTTTTATTGCTAGCTGGCGTAGCCATTTATCTGCAATTTATTTTTGAACCTTTGCCGCTGGCAGTTGGCTTAGTGATTTTTGCATTTATAGTTAATTTCTTTACAGAAAAGAAGTTGAGTTTAGAGGAATTGGTCAGAATCATTATTTACCCTTTAGCCTCATTTATCGTTCTTTTTCTATTGGTTTTTATCACCACTAATTTTAATACAGGATCAGCATTTTTTGCATGTTGCGCAAGAAGCAGTTAATTTTAATACTTTCACTAACCGGCCTTATTCGGTCTGGATTTACCAAAACCTGATCGACTTTTTTATTGGCAATGGAATTGCGCAATTTATGCTTTTTATTGGATTACTGGTTTTTTTAATACATAAAGCTGTTAAGAGCAAAAGCTTTGAAGGTGACAATGGACAATTATTAACAATTGCAATAATA